>JACQWK010000161.1 GCA_016209525.1 Verrucomicrobiota bacterium | reverse complement strand
GATTATGTCGAAGCCCCTCCAAACCGTTCGTCGCATAATGATGCGTCTCATGGCGCGCATGATGCCGTCCTGCAAAGACATCACACAGCTCGTCTCCGCCGCGATGGACCGCAAACTCCCGCTGCGGAAGCGAGTCTCAATTCGGTTGCACGTAATGATGTGTTCGCTGTGCCGGCGTTACGAAAAGCAATTGCACCTGCTCCGTTCCGGGACGACACATTACGCCGAGCCAAACGAAAACTCCATTGAGGAATCGCTCTCGCATGAGGCGACGCAACGGCTGAAGGCTGCCTTGGATCGTCCACGGAACTGATCATCACATGACGTCGCCGCAGCGAAGCCGAGCTTGTTGAAGACGCCTTCCGTCGGCAGCGCGATATCGACGATCTCGGAGAAGTCCATCTTGCACCCTCACCCCAGCCCCTCTCCCATCCGATGGGAGAGGGTGGCCGGCAGGCCGGGTGAGGGCCGCGCCGCCGATGCAGAAGTCATCCATCGGCGGCATGCCGACGATGGTGGCGGGATAGACGGCGTCTTTGCGGTGCGTGATGGCCGTGACGTGCTGGAAAAATCCGAATGCCGAATGCCGAAATGCGAAACAACACCGAAGCCCGAATACCGAGCCAAACGCCTCATCGCGCAACGGCTTGCGCGGGTCAAGGTAGCTTTCGATGACGAAGTCGGCGTTGGCGGGGACTTCGACAGTTCGAGCGGCTGTCACTTGGCAGGCAAAACTTCCTGCTTCAACATGCCCACCGGAATGGCGGCGAAATGCGAATCACGGTGAACGAGCGTCGCGTTCTTCAACGAAGCCGTGGCCGCAATCAAAACATCCATCGCGGCAACGTGAACCGTCGCGCCGGTTCGCAAGCGAATCGCTTCGCTCCGCATGGCTTCATCCACGTCAACGACCTCACTCAACAAGGCGCGGTAGCGGTTCAATTCTGCGGCGCGGCTCGTTGCATCCACGCCGAGCTGATGCAGACGCAGTTCAAACTCGTACAGCGAGAGGATGGAAGCTCCGACCACGACTGCATCGTCCTCGAACAATGCCTGCACCCGCTCCGCGCCGGGTTCTGCGAGGTAATGCGCCAGCAACGCCGACGTGTCCAGCAGGTGGGTCATCGTCGGTTGTCGGCCTGATCGAGTTGGTCATCCTGTTCGCGCTCGCGAATCAAGTCGCCGATGGGGTCTGCTCCGGGTTTGAGCAGATGACGCCCCGCGCCCATCAGCTGGCGGGCCAATTCGCCGCGATCCGGCAACGGCTTGACGGTGATGACTCCCTCGCCCGCCTTCGCCCACTCCAACCGCGTGCCCGGATGAATGTCAAACTCGCGCGCAATGTCCGGCGGGATGCTGACCTGATTGCTCTCGGTGACAGTCGTTGTCATGGGCAAACATTACCGCATCGTCCCGTGTGCAACAAGCCCGCACATCCCGCGGGCGGCGCGTGATGGCGGTGACGTGGAAGACGTGCCTTCGCCGAACGGGCCTTCGTCGCGCAGCGGCTCGCGCGGGCTTGTCGCGCCATAGCGAAGGCACGGCGGATCAACGTAGCCTTCGATGACGAAGTCGGCCTGCCTGCCGGCAGGCAGGCGTTGGGAAAAACGGTTTTCAATTCGGGCAAAATGTTTCAAGGCTCGGCCAACTCGGTGAATTGGACTGAAATCTGCCCAAACTCAGAACGTCACTAAGTTCAATCCCATCGCCACGGCGAGCTTCTTCTGCCGCGCATCCGTGGAAATGAACTCGCCGGCAGCCAAAACCTTCGCAGCGGCGCAATGCAAAACGTCCAGTGACCGGCAGCCAATTGTTCCCGTGTGTTGCTCTGCCAGTTTCACCGCTTCGGCGAAGATGTCCTTCCACTCGCCGCTGGGCGACACCAACACGCCAGCATTCAAATCCGCCTCGACCAACGCGCGGGCCGCAGTCACCTGGGCAGTGGTGGCGCTCTTGAGGAAGACCTTCAACTGGAGCGCGTTCATGAACTCCAGTTCGTGGAGCGGCGTGTGGCAAAGCGGCTTGCCCTGAATGAGCGCGATGACCTTGGCGCTGTCCGGCTCCGGGTAGTAGAGTTTGACGAAGCAGCCCGTGTCCAGATAGGTCACGACTCGCCTCCGCGCGCCTCCGACACGACCGCGCTGAGCGGCTTGCCCGGCGGCGCTTCGCCCCAGACGGCCTTCGCCCGCGCCAGGAAATCAGGAGTCGCCACGGGCTTGGCGGGTACGACTCTGGCAACTACCTGGTCGTGCTGCGTCACCTGCACTTCTTCGCCGGCGGCGACCCAGCGCAAGATTTCGGGCCATTGCTGCGGCACCTGTTGCACACTGGCGGTTTTCATGGCCTGAAAATACTTCATGGCGTCCCGCACAACAAGCTCGCAAAAACGGCGTCCTTGCGGTGCGTGATGGCGGTGATGTGCGGGGAAAATCCGAAGGCCGAAGGTCGAAATCCGAAGGAAGACCGAAGCCCGAATTCCAAAAAAAACCTTCGCCCGCTCGGTTCGCATTTCGAGCTTCGGAATTCCCGCGCTGCGGGCCGGACCTTCGTCGCCTGCCTGTGCGTGACCGCACGCAGACAGGCGCAGCGGCTCCCGCGGGCTTGTCACACCGTAGCCAAGCGACGGCGGATCAACATAGCCTTCTATGACGAACTCGGCCTGCCTGCCGACCTGTCCGCCGGAACCTTGCTGAAGGCGGGAGCCTCGGCGCAGGCAGGCGTTGGGCAAAACCGTTTTCAATTCGGGTAAAATCTTTTCAAACCTCGGCCAACTCGGCGAAACAAATGAAACCCCCGGCAAACCGTCGCAACTACCCCTTGTCGCAACCGGCGAAAAGTTCGTTCCAATCGCAACGAAGTGCGGCGCGCAAATGGACGAGCGTTGGCAGGCTTGGGAAGTATTCACCGGCTTCCACGTTTTGAATGTAGCGGGCGCTCACGCCAACTTTTTCGGCCAGTTCCTCCTGAGTCAAATCCCGTCGCGCCCGTAATGATGCCACGTTCTTTCCGAGCCGCGTTCGATGCGGACAGAATTCGGGTTTGCGGGCAGGCATGGCCGAATCCTCTCGAAAAGCCTCGCGGCCAAACACGAGGCTTTACTTCGTGAACCGTTCCCCGGTAAAGTTGGCTGCGTCTGAACCAAGCCGCACCTGCACCTCGAAAACCGAGGCTTGCTGAAATAAAGCGGTTCCGGTTCAAGCAGAGCGTTTCGACCAAATCGCTGTGCAAACTCTATTCGCATGGTTGGCCATTTTGGGATTTCTGCCGCTCATCCTCAGGGCGGCGATGAACGGGACACTTTCCGTGGAGTGGGCCGCTATCTTGACGCTCTTGATGGTTGTGGCCGTGTGCATCGGGGTGAAGAAGTTCGTCTTCAAAGTTGTCGTGCCAATTGCTGCGGTCGTGCTTTTGGCAGCCCAATACGCGAACGGAGACACAAAGACCTTCGGAGCGAATCTTTCGGCGCTGTTTACCCTCTCGTTGGTGCTGCTTGGCTTCTACATCATGCTGCGCGGTGTTTTCGGACCAACAGGCAGCAAAAGGAAGGACTGACGAAGGAAAATATGGGACGCCAAATCATCATCAACTCTCCCGCATCGCAAAAACCTGTAGCGTTGAAAACGGTCGCTTCCATAGCTCCGCTGGTCAGCTTGTCGAAGCCCGAATTGGAACGGCGTCTTAGACTCAAACGCTCCAAGGCATTTGTCGAGGCGATGACCAAACTGGATGCGGGTTGCCACCTCAAAGACCCGAACGCGCTGAACGCGCTCATTGCGGCCATTCAGGAGGAACTTCCCGAAATCACAATCGACAAGCTGCCCGTCGGAATCGTTGCACGTTGCTATCTGGGCGATGGTCATGATGTTCACACTCTTGACCGCACCGGCGGTGTTCTGACGCACTTCAAAACTTGGCAATCGCTTCCGCCGTTGCTGGAAAGGGCACGTAGCCTCGCGCTTCACGCGGAATACGCCCTCGTGGAAGTTTACGTTGATTCCCTTTGCGCCATTCGAGCGACCGGCGAAGTGTCGGTGATAACCCTCTAAAATTATGGCAGAGCATCTCACAATCAGCCCGGCAAATTTAAGTGCCATCGAAAACAATCTTCGCGTTCTTTCTCAAGGCATTGACCAAGTAAGCAGTAAGGTCGAGGTCGTTGCCCAGGAGGTCAGCACCACGCAAGACCAAGTGGCGCGTTTGGCTGAGGACTTTCACGCATTCGTCCAGGCGGACGTCATGGCTAAGGAATGGCAACGTGCGAAAACCGAAATCATCGAGGTGCGCCAGAAATTGGAAAACGATTTTGGCTACCATGATGAAATTCGAAGACTCACAAGCGGAATTCTCCAAGCCGTTGACGTTAGCATCGTACGCGAGAACACAATCAAGAGCGCAACGGAAGAAATGATGCTCAAAGCGCCTCGCTACTGGCTGGCTCCAGGGCTGGTGGCTCTTTCAGCTTGGCTGTGTGACAATCGAACGCTGGCCGAGCGAGCAATGATGGAAGCAGTTAAACGGGATGACAACAAAGCGTCGCTTTACTTTGCCCTCATCGCCAGACGCGGCAGTCGTCGGCAGGCCAGCGGCTCGTGGCTGCAACGCTTCTTCAGCCTGCAAGACCCGACCGACCTTGACCGCGAACTGGTCGTTTTAATTGATGCCGTCGCCAACGGCATTTTTGGTCCCGAAGGACGCGGCTTCTGCGTCCAGCAATTTGAATTGTGGCTCAAGGAGCTTTCAGAGCGCGTTGGCTTTGCGGAGCAACAGCGCGACCAGTGGGCCAATGCGCTCGCGTCTAAAGCTCCTTCCGTCGGTGCGGACGAATACCCATATCTGCGGAAATACAATCCAGATTGGAATCGACTCGACACATCTCTTCGTGGTTCGCGGTTGCACGAGGCTTTGAAGTCCTATTTTGAAGGAATTTTCGCTGGAGAACTCATTCCGGCCTCCAGTCTTTCTGATGAGGTTGATGCAATGCTCGACAAGCTTGTCAGTTCTGACTTCGATGATGAGGCATTACCGCTGCGACGCGAATTAGAACTGCTGGAGTTGATCAACAAGGAGCGTGGCGACCGAGCAGCAGCAGAGCGGCGCTTTCAAGCCGTCAAGCAGGCGCTTGAGCAAAAGGTGACTTTTACGCAGTTGGTCACGAATGCCGCCATGCATCCGCAGATTGCCGGTGCGACCAAGGCCACCCAACGTTTCGCCACAGCGATGTCCCGTGACTGGATTGTGACCGCACATGACGACCTCACAGCGAAAAACCGCGCCGGTGTGCCCACGGAAATTCCCGTCAAAATTGAGGGATGGGAAGGTAAGACGCGCGACGGACAGAACGAGGGCGAACTCGTCAGCGCGATTGATTCCCACTTGAGAGCGGAAGAAACCAAGCGCGTGGCGACCATCGTTTTGAACCCTCTCAATTGGGTCGCTCTGGTGCTGGGAGGCGTTGTCGCGCTGTATGGTCTGTTCACCCTGAACTGGTTCTTGGTCATTCTCGGACTCGGCGCTGTCGGTTGGCATTTCTACGCCAAGAAGCAACTCGAAAAGAGCAGGGGCCAAGTCCATCAGCACTACGAGAACTTACGTGACACCTGCCCGAAGGCTCTCAAAGCGGTCTTGGCCGAGGTGGTTGATTGGCGAAAGGATTTCGCCACCGGCGATGGACAAGCTGAGGACCTGCGAAAATATTTGCAGTCCATCACGACCGAGCAGCACATGCTCACGCAGTTTGAAGCTGGCAGGGCCGTGATGAACCGCGCGTAAACAAAAATGAAAGTGCAGCTATGACAACAAAAGCCATCGTGGATTCAACTTCACTCAACAGTTCCGTGCCCTCGGCTGACTCGTCTCCTTTGGCCAAGGAATTTCCAGCCTGGGACTTGATGCCACCCGCGCTGCTCGTCCGCCGGCGCAAGCGTTCGGTGCAGGAAGCGGCACCATCCCCTCCACCAATTCCGCCGCAAGCCGCACCGCAGCGTCCGCCGCCACTCATTCAATGAAACCGCCGACAACCTACGCTGAGTGGGCCGCTTGTTGCGACCGCCTGTTGAACGGCGATTGCGATGACGAGACGCTTGCAGCAATGGAGTCGGGCAAGCTCGAGTGGACCAGCGGTGTGGCTGAACGCATCACCAAGCGCATCCATGAAGTTTTTGATTCACGATTGAAGTCACTCGCCGAGCGATTCCAGCGCGATCTTGACCGCTCACGCGGGCACGACACGTTGCTGACAAATGCTCTGCTCGGAATCCGGAAGAATCTCTTGTCATTGGCTCGCCTGAGCAGATTGCCCACTTTGCCGGAGATGGTCACTCAAAGCCTGAAGCAGTCCCTACAGCAATACGCCGAGAAAACCCAATCTTCGTTAGAGGCCAGTGCTCGCAGCGACCGCACGGGACGATTGCTGAGTATCATCAAGCGGAACAAGGTTTGCGTGCCGGACGTTGACCCGGCGCTCGCGGGCGCGCTGCCCGCTCAAACAAACTCCGAATCGGAAGCGGCAGGAAATGCCAGTCCGCGTCGAATCATCCTCACCTGACTGCTATGCCTGACGCCGCCGCCTGCCGGGAAACACTCGAACGCTATTTGAAAGCGCGCATCCCGATTATCTCCGTCCGCACCACCGAGCGTGCCCGCGCCTTGGAGTTGCTGCGTGCAATTATTTCCAGCCTCAACATTCCTGGCTTTGTCCACACGCTCTCGCAAGGGATGCGCGACTTGGTGACGAATCGGTCGGTGAACGAAGACCGTTCGGTGCCCGGCGCGCTGGACTTTGCCAGCCAGCAAATCAGCCAACGACAGAACCTCACGTTTGTTCTAACCGAAGTCGCCGATATCGAGGACGACACGCCTACGGCTCGACAGTTTCAAGATGTCGTCATGCTGGCCGCTGAGAAAGGCGGGTGCTTGGTAATCATCACGTCCAAGCCGGTATGGAGCCAGCTTCAACGGTTGGGAATGACGATTACCTTGGACGTGCCGACTGAGGACGAGATGAGGCAGATTATCCAAGAATCCATCGCGGCGTATCGTGGGCAAATTCCCATTGAATGGACTAGCGATGAAGAACGCGAAGCCGCCGCAATTCTGGCGGGCATCAGCCGCATTGAAGCGGAAAACGTCATTGCCACTTTGCTCGCCAAGGGAGCCATCAAGAAATCTGACTTGGGCGAATTGGTTCATGCCAAAGACAGAATTTTCTCTGACATCTCTGGAATAGAGCGTGTCAAACTGAACGGATTCGACCTCTCCGTCGGCGGACTTGCCGGTTTGAAAGCGTGGCTGGAACGCGAGCGCCCGCTGCTGACTGCCGACTTGCGGGAGCGGGGCATTCGCCCGCCGCGCGGCTGCCTGTTGGTTGGTGTGCCGGGTTGCGGGAAGTCGCTTTCGGCAAAGGCCATTTCCGCGAGTTGGAATTTGCCGCTCTACCGATTGGACCTCGCAAACATCCACGGCCAATACCTGGGCCAAAGTGAAGGGCGGCTCAAAGACGCGCTGGCCTCAGCCGACCATGTCGCGCCGTGCGTGCTGTGGATTGATGAAATCGAAAAGGGACTCGCAGGCGCGACACAAGGAGCGGGGGACGGTGGCACATCAACGCGACTTGTCGGGCATTTTCTCTTCTGGTTGCAGGAAGCACGCTCGCGTGTCTTTGTCGTCGCAACAGCCAACGACGTGTCCCGGTTGCCGCCGGAGCTATTGCGTCGAGGGAGGTTTGATGAATTGTTTTTTGTGGACTTGCCGACTCCGTCCGAGCGCAAGGAAATCATCGGCATCTATGTTAAGCGCGGCCTAAAAAGAGTGATCGAAGATGACGTGATGAACGACCTGGTTCAACTCTCGGAGGGTTTCGCTGGCTGTGATTTGGAGTCGGCCGTTCGGGAAGTCGTCAAGGAGGCATTTCTCAAAGGCGATTCAGCCATTACGCCCGGACTGTTTCGTTCCAGCTTTCAAAATGTGGTTCCACTGTCGAAGACTAACCCTGAGAAGATTGAGGAGATTCGTGCCTGGGGTCGCGACCGTGCCGTTCCCGCGTCAGGCCAGCCTATTGAACAGACGGGTGTGCCGAGCAAAGGGCGCCGCGCGGTCCTGGTATAATAGGAGGACACAGCACCATGACAAACGATACCAGAACCAAACTGGGACAGTTACTGAACGCCTTTCTTCCAGACTGGAAGAGCCTCGAACGCCAGGCTGCCGACGCCACAAGCCAGCAAAAGTCGATTGGGATAAACCATTGGTCTGAACGCGCGTCGCTCGACACAAAAAGGTCCCTCGGGAAAGGGATGAAGTGTGATGTTTGGGTAATACCGGATGGCGTCTGCCTGCATGCGAGGCCTGGTATCTTGGATCAGCTTTTTGCCAGTGTTTTTGGGATGCTGGGCAGAGTATTGGCGCCACTTCTGACTTTGTGGAAAAAGGTTGAGGAAAGGCTGCAAGAAATCGCCGTACGGCTGGGCGCTCTTTCCATTCTCATCACACTGCCGTTCGCCATAATTGGTTTAGTCTGGGATTTCTTCACAGTTTGGCTGCGTGAAATATTCAGCGTGGCCCTGAATCCGTTTGCTTTGGTGGTCAAGTTGATTGGTTTTCCCCTTTGGCTCCTCAAGACGCTGGTTTCTCGGACTCTTTCCAGCCTCCTATCGGCCTGGAGTAGCAAGATGATCGGCTCTCTTGATCGCTTGGCGGCAGCGTTGGCACAACGGCACTGGGTAAGAGGGATCCTGCTTGGGCTTTTGCGTCGCGATCGCCCATTCCATCCAATCATGATCCATCGTGATTCAGTTAGCCAAGTTATCATCACCACCAAGAGAGGACTGTTTGGGAGCAGCCAGTACCTCATCATCGTGGAAGGCGATAGTTTGGAGCCGGGTTTGGCAGTGCAGATTTTCGGGGTGATTAAACGTCTGTTTTTTCCCTTTTATTGGGAACGCACAGTGCATGTCCTTGCTCTGCCAACGCGTCAGTCCGATGTGATCTTCCAAACGATTATCGGGGTTCTCAACAAGGACAAACTGGTCTGGGAAGATCGTTACCAGCCGACCGGTATCACGAATGCGCCAGCCATCGGCAGGCGCGCCGACTAAAGGGAGACGCGCAGTGCTGGTTTGAAAGAAGCGACGGAATTTTCGTCCAGAGCCTCCTCACGTCTGCTGCTACGGTTTTGTTTTGAACAGCGCGTCGATTTTTCGGTGGACTTCTTCGCTCATTCGGATTAACGGCGGCCACGGTCTTCTAAATCCTTCACCGGCGAGCTTGCGCGTGGCGTCAATTCCCAGCTTCGTTCCAATCGCGATTTCAGAGGTTGAATGGTCCAAAACGTCGGCTGGCCCTTTTGTGAAAATTGAATCGCGTTGCGGGTCGGTGGTCGTGGGAGGTGACATGGCCGTTTACATTACGAGCGAAGTCCTCTTGTGCCTCTGCGCCACTGCGCCAACACAGAGTTGTTGAACTTCACCGGAGTTGAATTGCACAAACATTTCTCAGACTGTACCATTACTGCAAATTCCAGTCCGTGGACGGGTTCTCATGATGATGTTCTTGCAGGTATCGGAGATGATCACCCTGGGCGTTTGCCTTTGCGTTGCGGCACCGGCGGCGACG
>JACQWK010000160.1 GCA_016209525.1 Verrucomicrobiota bacterium | reverse complement strand
CGAACTCGCAGCCGAGGACGGCTGCGCTACGATCACCGACAACTTCAGGATGCTCCGCTGAACGGCGAACGGCGCACTTCCCGTTTGTCACAGCGATGGCGTTCAGTTAAAGAGGAAGTGCCGGCCGAGGTTGGCGCAAACATTAAGTAATTAATGGATCATGAGCAGCGGGACGTGGAACCGCATGGCGAAAGCAAGTCAGAAAATACGATTACTCCTGGCGGATGACCATCCAGTCGTCCGCGAGGGCATCCGGTCCTGTTTGGCTCGCTTTGAAGAATTGGAGGTCGTGGGCGAGGCGGCCAATGGAGTGGATGTGGTGACCAAAGCCAAGTTGCTCCATCCTGATCTGGTGTTGATGGATATTCACATGCCGATGCTCAATGGGCTCGAAGCGACTGATCGCCTTCGAAATGAGAATCCGCGGATTCGGGTTCTTGCGCTCACGGTTTATGAAAGCCGCGAGTACGTGGCTCGAATTGTCCGTGCCGGCGCCGGCGGCTACGTCCTGAAGGATGCTTCCCCGGAGGAGTTGCGTCAGGCCATCCGATCGGTCGCAGCGGGGCACGCCTTTTTTAGCCCTCGCGTGGTCACGCACGCATTGAACGACTATGTCAGCCGCGCCGATCCCACGGCTCCGCCCGAGCTTCCGAACCTTTCCAAGCGCGAACGTGACGTTCTCGCGCGGATCGCGGACGGCCTGACAAACAAACAAATCGCGCAAAGCCTGAACCTCAGTGTCCGGACGGTCGAAACTCACCGCGAGCGCATCATGCGCAAGTTGGGAATTCATAGCGTGGCCGGTTTGACGAAGTACGCCATCGCGAACAAGCTCACGCTTGCGGATATGGACGGCTGAATCAAGGCGGATTCAAGAAGCGCAACCGCCGACGTCAAGAGGCGGACTCCTCTGCGAATTCAAACGCCCGCCTCATCACCTCGACGGCTACCGCCATGGCTGAGATTCTTGAATCATCCATGCGGCACTTTCTTCGCAACCTTCGTCGGTTCTCATTCCAACGCGTCTCCGAGGGTTATCCGTACTATGCCCGACAGCCTATCCGTACTCTCTGGTTTTGATTTCGCGCCAACAGAGATTGAAGATAGAAGCCACGTTGCGATCCTCTAACGGGGGGGACAGCGTTGAAGGTCAGATGGATTGTGATGCTTTGGCTCCCGAAAAGCCGTGTCCGTCATGCGACCCTGCTAAATAGTCGCAAGCCTAAAAGGGACCGGTGCGAACTCGTCCCTGATCGCCGTCTGCACAGGCCAGATGCCGGCTTGCGGCATTCAAGGGCCATAGAGCCCTGCCGACCACACGGCGGTGAAAGCCAAAGACGCCTTGGAGGCGCCGCTTCGGACGCCCTCGCCGAGTGCGCGAGGCGCGCCCGGGGCGGCCAGATTCAACTCGGAACTGCGGTCGATCAACAAGTCTTTCGCCCCATGGAAAACGCTTCGGCTTCGTCAGCCATCAGTGCTCGCAAGCCAATACGCCACATGCCTTCATTCAAACGCATTCTGCTGGTCGAGGACAGCGACAACGACGTCGAACTGACCCTCGCGGCCTTGGAAGAATACCATTTGGGCAATGAAATCGTCGTCCTTCGAGACGGCGCGGAGGCGCTCGACTACCTCTATCAGCGCGGAGAGCATGCCGGTCGTCCCGACGGGCTGCCGGTCGTTGTCTTCCTCGACTTGAAAATGCCCAAGGTGGACGGACTCGAGGTGCTGCGCCAGATGAAGGCGGATCCGAATTTGAGCCAGATCCCGGTCGTGATGCTGACTTCCTCCACGCAAGAGCAAGACTTGGTTAGGAGCTACGAGTTCGGAGCTAACGCGTATGTCGTGAAGCCCGTGAATTTTCAGCAATTCGTGGACTCAGTCAAGCAATTGGCGTTCTTCTGGGCCATCATCAACGAGCCTCCTCCGGGCAGCGTCCGGCCGTGAACCGTCCGGTTGGAGCCGCCGAGGTGGGGCCGCACCTTGACACTGCCACCGAATCTCCAACGGCGTAACTTTCTCTCTCCTCCACCAAGTGGAGGAAAGGGCCGGAGAGAGGAGTAGCTCTTTCAGCCAAGCACGCTGGCCACGGTCACCACACCATATTGCCCTCTCCCCGACCCTCTCCCACTCCTACGTCGCGGGAGAGGGAGAAAACAATGGTGGCAGTGTCAAGATGCGCCGCCCATGTGACGAGGCGGGAATCGAATCTTGCCAAGGAGCCGCCCTCTAGTGAAAATAGCGACCCTGGTGAGGGGAACCGGGACGAACATGAGATGAAGATTCTGATTGCAGAAGATGACTCGGTGGCCCGGTCTATTCTCACGGGAGCCCTGAGAAAACATCAGCACGACTTCGTCGTGACACTCAATGGCCGTCAAGCCTGGGATGCCTTCCGCAAGGATTATTTTCCGGTGGTGATTTCCGATTGGATCATGCCCGAGATGGACGGCCTGGAGCTGAGCCGCGCCATCCGGAGCATGCTGCGGACCAACTACACTTACATCATCATCCTCACTTCAATGAGCGGGAAGGCAAACTATCTCGAAGCGATGGAGGCTGGCGCCGACGACTTCATCAACAAGCCGTTCGATGAAGAACATTTGGTGGCGCGTCTCCATGTGGCGGCTCGCATCCTCGGTTTGCGGAAGCACGTGAAGCAATTGGAGGGACTGCTCCCGATTTGCGCCTACTGCAAACGGATCCGGGACGAAGACAGCGTCTGGCAGCCCATCGAACGGTATATCGCCTCCCGCAGCGAAGCCAAGTTCACGCATACGATCTGCCCCGACTGCTACCTTCACGTCGTCAAACCGCAGATTCAAAACGCGTGAGCCCCCAAAGCCTCTGTCCTGTCGGCCGCAGCGAAGATTCTGCCCCAGGAGCTCAGGCCGGCTGTTGCTGAGTCAGGCAATGCAGTGTCCCAAAGCCCAGCACCAAATCCACCGCGTGGATCCCCAAGACAGGCCGATCCTCGATGAGTTCCGATAGAATTCCCAAAGCGATACGATCGTTCGGGTCATTAAACGTCGGCACCAAGACCGCGGCATTGCAGATGTAGAAGTTGGCGTAGCTGGCCGGAAGCCGATAACCGTCGAAGTAGAGCGGCGCTGGCATGGGCAACGCGACGACCTCGGGCCTGGAACCGTCCTCCAACCGAAGTTCCTGAATGCGTTCCCAGTTCTCGGCGAGCGGGCGATTATTGACGTCCTTCTTGTTTGTTTCACGGATGAGAACCACGGTCGTCGGATTCACGAAACGGCAGATGTCATCGATGTGTCCATGCGTGTCGTCGCCGACCGGACCCGCAACGAGCCAGAAAACGTTGGTGACGCCAAGGTATTTCTTGAGCGTCTCTTCGAATGCCTGTTGGCCAAGTCCGGGATTGCGAACCTGCACTTTGGGATCGAGGTAGCATTCTTCCGTGGTGAGCAGCGTGCCGCGGCCGTTCACGTCGATCCCTCCGCCTTCGAGCACGAAATCCCTCCCCTCGAACACTGCGTTGAAAAGCCGTTTGTGGAGCGCGCGCGCGGCCGTCTCCGGCACTCTTCGGTCTTTTTGCCAGTCGTCATACTTTGCCCAGGCATTGAAATGGAAATGGACAATGGCAGTTTCGGATTTGCGATTTCGTCGGCGCACGAAAATGGGACCGCTATCGCGCGTCCAGCCGCGATTGGTCGGGTGGATGACAAACTGGACGCGGCCCGAGTCTGCGCCGGCGCGATTGAGGAAGCGGCGCGCCAGCCTCTTTTCCGCCTTTGAGTTCACTAGCATCCGGACGATCTCGCCCGGCGCGATCTTGCGAACGATTTCGCTATACACCCACCGGATCGTGTCGAGTTTGTCCGGCCAATCGGTCGGATTGTGCGGCCAAACCAGCCAGGTGGCTTCATGCTTCTCCCACTCCGCCGGCATGGAGAAACCAAGCTCCGCGGGCGTCTGGGGGCTTTCAGATTTTTTCTTCGACATAAAAGTGGTGCGCAGAGTAAGACCTCCCGCCCGGCCATTCAACCCGCTTCGACGCCGGTGGGATCGCATTGCTGCGAAACTGGAATCTGTGCGTGACAACTTGTGGGAGAGCCTAGCCATAGCGCGCCAGCGTTTGGACTGCGTGCGATTTATCGCAGCTTATTTTGAGTATCCGCGGTCAAGTGAGCCGGATAACCTCTTTCGGTTGGCCGTGAGAAAGCGGCGATAAATCGCACGCAGCCCAAACGCTTCGCGCCTTTCGATGCCCTGCGAAGGCTGGACATCGCGAAGCCGGCCTCTGCCGATCGAACCGTGCCCCGACGTGTGGAATATTTTCGATTTCGTGATTGGCAACCCGAGGAACCTTCGTATTGTGAGCGCCAACAAGAATTCGATTTGCCTATGGCCAGAACAGAAAGAATGCACGTTCGCTCCCGCGAAGACGTTTCCGAAATGCCCGATTGGCTTAAGAAAAAGCGCTGCCCGCACAAGGAACAATACATGTCGGGCCAGCGCATCAGACCAAGGAATCTGACTGGCAAAGAGAAACTGGCCGACATCGTGGATGAGGCGTTTCTGGCCTACAACTCCGCGCGCCTGAAGGAGGGCTGCCAACTGTTCGTGGATAAGATGCTCGCGCCGGAGGTGACCATCGGCATGAGCATTTCCGGCGCGTTGACTCCCGCCGGCCTCGGCTGCTCTTGCATCATCCCCCTCATCAAAGCCGGCTTTGTCGATTGGATCGTTTCGACCGGCGCGAATCTCTACCATGACATGCACTTCGCGCTGAATTTCCCGGTGCATGCAGGGAGCTTCAAATTCGACGACACCGATTTGCGCGAGAACGACCTCGTCCGCATATACGACGTCCTGATTCCATACAGCGACGGCCTGATGGCCACCGACGAAATCCTTCGCGACATTCTCATTCAGCCCGAGTTCCAAAAAGAAATGGGCACGGCTGAACTCCACTATCTGCTCGGCCGCTACTGCGCCGAATGGGAACGGAAGAATCGGCTCAAGGATGTCTCCGTCCTCGCGGCGGCGTATCGGGCCGGAGTGCCGTGCTTCACGTCATCACCCGGTGACTCGACGATCGGCATGAACGTCGCGGGCGTGGAACTTCGTGGCAACAAGCTGCGCGTCAATCCGTCCATCGACGTCAATGAGACCACTGCCATCGTCCTCGCGGCCAAGCGCGCGGGTGGGAAGAGCGGCGTGGTGCTCTGGGGCGGCGGCAGCCCGAAGAACTTCATGCTCCAGACCGAGCCGCAGATCCAGGAAGTCCTTCGCATCAAAGAATTCGGCCAGGACTTCTTCCTGCAAGTCACGGACGCGCGCCCCGACACCGGCGGCCTTTCCGGCGCCACACCGAGTGAAGCCGTCAGTTGGGGCAAGGTCGATCCAACCAAACTGCCCGATGCCGTGGTCTGCTACACCGATACCACCATCGCCATGCCGATCTTGACGCATTATGCGCTGGCGAGGCACAAGCCGCGGAAGTTGAAACGGCTTTACGACCAGCGTCCGCGGATCATGAAGGCGCTGACGAAGGAATACTTCGTCCACAATAAAGTGAAGATGATCGACGGCTCGGAACCGGTGCTGGATTGAAGTGGGCTTTGGACGAGGTGAGATCGCGATGGCACACCTCGCGGCCAGTCACGACCGAACGTCTAACATCTAATGTCCAACGCTCAACCGGGGTCTCTAAATTCAGTCTGGTTTCGTCAGCGTTCCTCGCCTAATCTCTTTCACAGCTTATGCTGACGCAATACATTCAGGCAGCCATGCGGCATGCCAAGTACGAGTTGATGGAGAACGGCCGTTTCTTTGCACGCATCCCGGAATGTCCGGGCCTCTGGGCCGAAGGAGTGACCCTGGAGGAGTGCCGTGAGGAATTGCAGAGCACTCTGGAAGATTGGCTGTTGCTAGGGCTCCAGCTAAGCCATTCGCTGCCCGTGATTGACGGCATCGACTTGAACCGCAAGGAACTCGTCCATGCCCAAGCCGATTAAGCGCGGCGAACTCATCCGCCGGCTTCGCCGTTTCGGCTGGGATGGGCCCTTCCACAAAGGCAAGCATCCCTTCATGCTCAAAGGCAGCACGCGCTTGCCGATTCCCAATCCGCATCGCGGCGACGTCGATTGGTCGTTAACAAGCCGCATCCTCAAAGAAGCCGGTATCACATCCGAGGAGTGGGAGAGTTCTTGATTGGGCGCGGGCGTCAGGAGAGCAACGCTTTCAGGTCTGACGCAAAATTTCGGATGTCTTCCTCGGTCGTGTCCCACGAGCACATCAGCCGGCAGCCTCCGCGTCCGATGAAATTGTAGAATTTCCAGCCTCGAGCCCGCAGGCCGGCGCTCACGGCTTCCGGCAACTCGGCGAAAACGGAGTTGGCTTGGCGTGGAAAGAGAATCTTGAGGCGTGGCAGTTCCCTGATCTGGTCATGGAGAAGCTCCGCCATCCGATTCGCATGCGCCGCGTGCCGCAGCCAAACACCGTTTTGCAGCGTGCCCACCCATGGCGCCGCGAGGAAACGCATCTTGGACGCCAGTTGGCCGGCTTGTTTGCAGCGGTAGTCAAATTCGTGCGCCAAGTCGCGGTTGAAGAACACGACCGCGTCGCCCACATGCGTGCCGTTCTTGGTGCCGCCCAAACAGAGCACGTCGATTCCCGCTCGCCAGGTGACTTCGGCCGGCTTCGCGCCCAAGGAGGCCACGGCGTTGGCGAAGCGTGCGCCGTCCATGTGCACTTTCAGCCCGAGCGCCTTGGCCATGAGTCCGACGGCTTTGAGTTCATCCACCGAGTACACCGTGCCGACCTCGGTGGCTTGGGTGACGCTGACCACGCGCGGTTTGGGGTAGTGAATATCCGTGCGGCGCCGAACCATCCGTTCGATGCCCGACGGATCGATCTTGCCGTTCTCTCCCGGCAGCAACAGCACCTTGGTGCCGTTGGAGAAGAATTCGGGCGCGCCGCATTCGTCTGTTTCGACATGGGCGATCTCGTGGCAAAGGATGCTGTGGTAGGATTGGCAGAGCGAAGCCAATGCCAGTGAGTTCGCGGCGGTACCGTTGAACACGAAGAAGACTTCACAATCAGTTTCAAAAACTTCGCGAATCAGATCGGCGGCCTTGGCCGTCCAGGGATCATCGCCATATCCCACGGCGTGGCCTTGATTCGCCTCGGCGAGCGCGGCCCAGGCTTCGGGGCAAATGCCGGCGTTATTGTCGCTTGCGAATTGGCGCGGTCGAGGTGTCGTTGTGTTCATGCGTTAGACTCGACAGGAGCTTAAACAAACATCGGGTCCTCTGGCGAGCTTGTTGCTACTTGGGTGTCTTCAGTCTGAAGTAATTGCTGGCGAAGGGCGATAGCCCAAGGTCAATAGCCAATAGCCAATAGGCAATGGCCACTGGCCGATAGCCGAGGTCTCTAATCACTCCGCACGGCTCTTGGGAGCGCGGTTGTTGGCGATTGACGATTGGCTATCGGCGATTGGGGATTGGCTGTTGTTCATGGGCCACAGCGGAATCGCAATTCTCCGGAGTCAGACTGCGAAGCCGATTCTGTCTCCGCAAGAGGCTCACCGGAAGATCCGTTCACCGGCGCGGGATCGATATGGATCGCTGCCGGGGATGAACCAGCGGAACTTGCCCCGCCGTTTCGCTTCGAAATCATACTGGAAAAGAATTCCAATTTGATTCGCCCCGCGTCCATGGCTCCGCTGCGTGTTCACGCCGTAGCCATAAATCAAACTGGCGAACCAAGAACCCGACGGCGAGATGAACGTGAGTCCGGCTCCCACGCCCGAATGCCAGCGGCCGGCCTGCTCCAAGCCGTCGAGGTACTCCACAGGGCCAGTGGCGGCAAAAGTCGTCATGCGCCAGTTTTTGCCCGGAAGAAAGGGAAAGGAATACTCGCCGTTCAGCAAGGCGAAGCGTTTCGCGGAAATCTCTTGGAAATAATATCCCGGGATGTTCAGCGGGAATTCCGACGCGAAGGGCAGCAGGCCGCCCAAACGAAAGGCGCTGAAACGGTCTTCGTTCACGACCGTTCCGCCGGTCACACTGAGCTCGAACAATTGTTCGGATCCGAGGGAAGTGTATTTCAGGAGGGCCCGGCCCCACAAAAGATGGGAGATGGGTTCGGTGATCCGATCGCCGCCGAACCCGTATGGACCGGAATCCGTGCGCCAGCGCGTTTCTTGCCAAGCCGAAAGTTCCAAGGCCAGAGGCTCGGTCAGGCTCGGTTCTTCGCCGCCCCAGCGCAATCCGGCGCGCACTCTGAACGTCGCGCGATCACGCGGGATTTCAAAGCGAAGGTCCGTGTCGCTGTCCGCTTTGTAGAACGACTCGTGGACGCTGCCGCGCAATACCGCCCAGAGGGGGACGGATTGAGCTGGGTTCAGCCGGTGATAGACGCTGGATGAGATCTCTCCGCCATGGCCGATGAACGATTCATCGCGACGGTAGATTCCTTGGCGGATCTCGGAATAGCTGTCCGCGAAACCTCCGCCCGCGACGCCGAAGGAGACATCGGTGTGAGGTCCCAGCACGCCGGTGAAGCCGAGATCGCTGTCGAGGTAAATCGGGGCGATGGCCACTCGAAGAGTCAGGTTCGAGCTGAGGAACCCCGGTTTGTTGTCATAGTAAAACCCGTAGGCCGCGATGGGGCCGCGCCCCTCCACCGGCTGATTGTAGCCCAGTTGAACCAAACGGCGTCTGACAGGATCGATTTGCCCGTGAACGGCGGGCGAAAAATTGGCGAGGAGAAAGAGCCATACCCAGTGGCCTCGGAACTTCACGGGCGCGAGTATAGGAGTGGCGCTTCGTCCAGCAAGCGGATTTCCCAAATTGGTTTTGCGCTGCGATTCCCTGTTCGGGTATGCTCGCCGCATGAAATCCGTCCGACGACTGCATCACACTCGCTATCGTGTCAACGATCTCGAGACCACGGTGAAGTTCTACCGCGAAGTGCTTGGATTGCGGGAGACGCGTCGCCATAAGTCGCCGCGCGGCTCGGAACTGGTGTTTCTCAAGGCGGCCGAAAGCGATGAATTGATTGAAATCTGCCATTATCCGGCGAGCGGTCCGGTCCAGGTTCAGGCTGATCTCACCCACTTGGCCTTCGAGGTGGACAGCCTTGAAGAGTTCGGCAAGCATCTGGAAAACATCGGCTATCGCTATTCGGAAGGACCCCACTACAAGGAGAATGGCGGCGGGTTTGCCTTCGTCGATGCCCCGGAGGGTTACGAGATTGAGCTGATCGAACCAGTCAAAGAGTCTTCCGCATCGGGCAGGGCGTAGGTTCGGGGGAATCTCACGACTGGCCGGGGCCCCGCCCCCACCTCGTTGATCAAGATTCTCCTCGCTATCTCAGTCGCGATCAACTCGATTGCGTGGTCCCCGGGCGACATCGGTGGTCTCTGGGCGACATTTGGAGCCCTTTCTCAACATTTCTTGCTGAGATCTATTGGAACGGCTGATTCGGCCTTTGCAGCAACTGTTCCCACGGCTTTGTGAGCGTGGGGTCTGCGAGCCATTCGGAGGGGATATCCTCGCCGGGAAACCAGGCGGCAAAGTTTCGTTTGCGTTCTGCCATTCGGCGATCGTGAATTCGCAAAAACTGCATGGGCCGGCATCCGTGATAATCCTTAAATTTTCGGGAGAAATGCGAGACATTTTGAAATCCCAGTTCAAGCGCAACCTCTTTAACTCGCCGGCCGCTCGCCAGGTACACCGCAGCTTTGATCAGACGAAGCTCATTGAGCCATAACTGAGGCGGCCTTCCGAAGTGTTCGATAAAATACCGCTCCAACTGGCGTTGGGAAATTCGATTCAGCCTGGCCAGTTCGTTTGCATGGTAATGAGCCTTCTGGGCGAGCAGCGCCCAATCCGTAATGCGTTCGAGCTGGCTGAGTGGCATAAATCCCGGCGACAATGTGTCGGCTATCGCCACCGGTATCACGCGTTGGAGTCTTCTCCAAGCTAAATGTCGGCGGCCCGGCTCTTCTGAAACCACTCGGCAAACTTTACGATCCCTTCCTCGATTTTCACCCGGGGATCATAGCCGAGTTTTGCGCGAGCCTTGGAAATATCGGCGTAGGTGATCGGAACATCACCCGGCTGGTCGGGCTGCCAATCGATGCACGCTTTCTTTCCCAGGGCGGCTTCCAGGAGTCCGATCAATTCGAGCAACTTCACTGTCTGCGATTCCCCCAAGTTGAATATTTCGTAACCGAACTCCTTCGTCGTGCAAGCGAGAATGCCACTGACGGTATCCTCGATGTAAGTGTAGTCACGGGCGGTCGAACCGTTTCCGAACACCGGAATCGGCTTCTCGGCGTTGATGAGCCGAGCAAACTTGTGGATCGCAAGATCCGGACGCTGCCGGGGGCCATAGACCGTGAACAGGCGCAGGGCGATAATATCCAGGCCATAGACGTGGTGATAGACGTGCCCCAGAGCTTCGCAAGCCAGCTTGCTCGCGGCATAGGGCGAGATCGGGGCAGAAATCGGGTCCGATTCCGAGAACGGCACTTTGGAGTTCACGCCGTAAACTGAGGAGGAGGACGCGATGGTGATTTTCCGAGCCCCCCGTTTCCGAGCCGACTCCAGGAGATTTGCCGTGCCTTCGACGTTCACGCGCTGATACAGAGCCGGGTCTGCCAGACTGGGACGGACGCCGGCGCGGGCCGCCAGGTGAACGATCTGGGCAAATCGCGTGGACGCCAGGAGTTCATCGACGGCTTCGCGATCGGTCAAATCCCCTTTCACGAAAGTGAACCGAGCTCCGAAGGCATGCAAATCCTCAAGATTGCGCAATTTCAGCTCTGGGTCATAGAAATCGTTCAAGTCATCAAGCGCCCAGACCGAGTGGCCGTCTCTCAGAAGACGCTCGCAGACATGGGAGCCAATGAAACCTGCGCCGCCGGTGACCAGGAAATTCATAAGGGCAATCGTTTCATTCTGGACTCTCTGATACCAGACAGTACTGGTGATTTGAAATTTGAAATTTGAAATTTGAAATCCATTATGGCCGCATGACAGACAACCCATTGCTCCAACTCGACCTGCCCGGAATCCGCAAAGTGAAAAGCGGCAAAGTGCGGGAAATCTTCGATCTCGGCGACGCCTTGCTGTTTGTCGCGTCCGACCGCATTTCCGCCTTCGATTGCGTGATGCCGAACGGAATCCCCAGAAAAGGCGAGGTGCTGACGCAGCTTTCACACTTCTGGTTCGATCGAATGGCTCCGATTGTCCCCAACCATTGCTTGGTTCTGGCCAATGCGCCATTGCCTCCCCTCCTTCTGCCGTTTGCAGATCGATTGAGAAGGCGCACGATGATCGTCCGGAAGGCGCAGCCTCTTGCCATTGAATGCGTGGTCAGAGGATACTTGGCAGGATCGGGCTGGAAGGAATACCGCGAACGCCAAACCGTTTGCGGAATCCGGTTGCCTTCAGGCCTTGTTGAGTCGGCCGAACTCCCGGAGCCCATATTCACGCCCGCCACCAAGGCTGAAACTGGGCACGACATCAACATTATCTTCGATGAAGCCGCAAAGATCCTGGGCGCGAAAGTGGCAGAGCACGTTCGCACGACCAGCCTGAAAATCTACACTGCAGCTCGTGAATACGCTCGCCAGCGCGGCATCATCATCGCCGACACCAAGTTCGAGTTCGGGTTCTTCGACGGCGAATTGATCTTGATCGATGAGTTGCTCACACCAGATTCTTCACGGTTTTGGCCTGCGGATCAATATCGTCCGGGGGGAAGCCAGCCTAGTTTTGACAAGCAATTCGTGCGCGATTATTTGGAAACACTCGCCTGGAACAAGACGCCGCCCGCTCCGGCATTGCCGCCCGAGGTCGTGGCGAAAACGCAGGCGAAATACTTGGAAGCGTACACCCGGCTGACCGGAACGCCTCTCGAGTCTTAAGACTCGGGCAGGCCTCCTGGCTGCCGCACTCCTCGGCGTGAAATCGCCCACAGGCGGCAGGCTGGAAGCCTAATCCGCGCTGGCAAACCAACTTTCAAAATACTCGCGGAAAGCCCTATCCATGGAAGCGCTCGTCGAAGACTTCCTCCAGTATCTGCGTAATGAACGCGGGCAGTCCGAGCGTACTCAGCAAACCTACAAATTCTTCCTGGACAAGTTTATTGCCTGGGCTAAATCGCGCTCACTGGCCGATTGGCGCTCCATCGAGCTGTGTCATTTGACTTCCTTTTTGCTGCAAGAACAGCAGCGCGCGCCCGCAGACGAGCCCAAAGGATCGCCGCGCAAACTCAGCAGCAGCACTGTCTATTTGGAAATCGCGGCCCTGCGAGCCTTCTATCGGTTCTGCGAACAGGAAAAACTCCTCTCGGCAAATGTGGCGGAACACTTGTCGTTGCCGCGCCGTTGGCAACGCCTTCCCAAATCGCTGACTGACTCCGAAATCCAACAGATGCTCTCCCTCCCTGCCGATCAGAGCCCAGCGGCCCTGTGTGATCAGGCGGTTCTGGAACTCGCCTACGCCTCCGGATTGCGTCTGTCGGAATTATCGAACCTCCGGCTCGAAAGGCTGCATTTGGAGGCCGGATTTGTTACGGTAGTCGGCAAAGGCAATAAGGAACGCGTCGTGCCGGTCGGCCGCAAGGCGGTAGAGGCGATTCAACGCTATCTGGAAGTTGGACGCCCCAAGTTCGTGAACAGGCGCTCTCCGGCAAACCTCTTCTTGACTCGCCGCGGAACGCAATTCGCCGCGGTCACACTCTGGCGCCGAATCAAACGGCGCGTCCAACAGGCCGGCGTCAACCGGAATGTCACTCCCCATATGTTGCGGCATAGTTTTGCGACACATCTCTTGGAACATGGAGCCGACTTGCGGGTGATCCAGGAGTTGCTGGGACACGCCAGTATCAGCACTACGGAGATTTATACTCACGTGGCTGGCGGACAGTTAAGAGAGGTCCATCGGAAATTCCATCCGCGCGCCTAACGGCGTGTTTGAAATGTGGGTGGAACGGGCTACCAGCCCGTTTTGGGCGGCAACCTGCCGACCAACAACGGCAGGTGGGGAGCGTGCCGCAACGGACCAGTGGCCTGTCCCACCTGGAAGGCATTTTTCAAAAACGCTGTATTGACGAGATCGTTGGATGAACGACAGGTCAGCGTTTGTAGTCCCGGCTTTAGCCGGTTCGGGCCGCCTAAAGGCGGGACTACAAACCTTCCGCGTGTAGTCCATCCCACGGTCTCCTCTGTAAGAGGCCGTCTGAAGAATCGGAGCGGCCGACGT
>JACQWK010000159.1 GCA_016209525.1 Verrucomicrobiota bacterium | reverse complement strand
GGGAGAAGTCGCTGCTCAGATGCGATTTAACGGCGATTCGGCCCATGTTGCAGATCGGATCACGAGATTTCGGGATGAAATTTTCAAAAATATGTTAGAGGCCACTTCGACGAACCGTAATGCGCTTGTTTTAGGACTAGTGGTGTGGGAGGATCGACGAAACTACACACAAGTGGCGAACGTTGCGGACGCTGCCCTGGACATCTGCGGGGTCGTGATTGGTCCCAGCGGGACTAATTCGCGCGAAATTTCCATCACCAAGGTGGGACGGCGACAAGGGAATCCTGCCGTAGCCGCAAGTGGAGAAGGCTTTTTCGTCGTGTGGGAGGATTGGCGCGACGGCACGCCCAAGATTTACGGCACGAGTGTGACTAGTGAGGGTGAGGTGGCTCGGACGGACGGTGTATTGATCGGCCAGTCGCCGAATGAGCAAACTTATCCGCATGTTGCGGGGAACAATTCGGGCTACCTCGTCATTTGGCAGGAGAGACCAGAGCACCGTCCAGTGGGGATTGGTAGTTGCCGTGTGACTCGTGAAGGCGCGTGCAGTCAGGAAGCACCGCTCAGCCGCCAGCCTGGACGACCGAACAGTGTGAAAGTGGCCGCCAACGGACGTGGATTTCTTGTCGTTTGGGAAGAGCCGTTTCCCAGCAATGACATTCGCTCCGTGCTGATCAACGCCAACGCAGACCCAAAAGATTTGGGGGCGATTGTCCAAGCCGAAACAGGGGAAACCGTGGCGTTACCAACCGTGGCGTCGGACGGAACCAACTTCTGGGTCACTTGGCGCAGGAGCGTTCCGCCGTTGGCTCACATCGAGGGTGTGCAGGTCAGTGTGGCCGGAGACGTGGGCGCCGTTCGTGGGATCACCGAGCCGATCCCTTTTGGCACCTACTTGCCAATGGATCTGGCGTGGAATGGAAAGGACTTTTTTCTGATCTGGCCGCATTCAGAGTCACCCGGTCGGTCTGCGGTCCGAGGAACAATCATGACCCGTTCCGGAGAAGCGGCTCACCCGCGAGGGCGGGTGTTGTCCTACGGCCCGAACAGCCAAACCACTGCGGCGGTCGCGTTTAATGGCAGCGAATATCTGGTCGTGTGGCAAGACGACCGCTTTAACGAAGCGGAAGGACACAGCGCGCTCTTTGGCACGCGCGTCAGTGCCACAGGAAAGATTCTGGACCCGGAGGGGATAGCGATTGGCGGGGCGACCAACGCGTGGATACTGCGGCCGATTGTTGTCGATGGGACGGAGTATTCGATGTTGTGGGGGGCGCAAATCGCCGGAGGCGCCACGAACTATCTGGATGGAAGCCGGATGAGGTTTGCGCTGATTGCTGGGAGAAACATCTTTGTCCAATTCAGAGACGATCTCAGCCCAGGAGGGGTTTGGCAGTCGCTGCCTGGAGGACCGCACAATTCAGGCTCGGTCGTTGATAAAAGCCCCGCATCTCATCGGATTTACCGGCTTAGGATCGATGTTCCATGGGAATGACCAAGTCCGTACGTTGTCGATGCCGGAGCGCGGCTTGCACCTCAGCGTTACACACAACGCGCTGACGGATCATCCGCTCCCGACCAACCAGCACCGTTCGAGTATCCATTTGTGTTCGAGGTTGAGCTAAAGCTCGCGCTTCGAATGGCACTGACAACTTCTCCATGCACTGGACGCCTCTTCCTGCCAATGAAAAGGCTTGGAAACCTTGAACCTTGAACTTTGAACTTTGAACATGGAACTTGGAACGTTCAGTCCCCGACTGCCCGGACCGAGTGTCCGTCGTTTATCCTACCATCGTGGCCGATCCATCGCCCTCCCCGCGCGGTTGAAACGCCGCTTCGTAAAGGGAGACAAAGCCGTCTTCGGTAACCGGCCGCGGATTGAAATTGGCTGTCCATTGCTTGGACGCTTCCTTGGCGAGTGTCTTGATCATGGAGCGATCCACACCGCAGTCCGCGAGGGAACGCGCGATTTTCGCCGTGTTCAAAAGCGATTCCAATCGGGCGATCAACGCGTCCAACGCCGGCTCCACGCCGTCACTGACGCAAGCGATTTCAGGCGCGGAGGCCAGCTCCGCATAAGCTTGGCAGGTCGCGGGGTCTTGGCCGTTGAATCGAACGACCAGCGGCAGCATGAGGCCCACCGCTTCGCCGTGCACGACATCGAAATGCGCCGTGAGCGGATTCGCGGCCGCGTGCGCCGCGCCCAGCATGCTGTTTTCGATGGCCAAGCCCGCGAGAGCGGCTCCGAGCAGCATCTTTCCGCGCGCTTCGAGATCGCCCGGTTCGCTCAAGATCCGAGGCAAACTGGGAACAGTCAGTTTGAACGCCTCGTGGGCGTACATTAAAGAGAGCGGGTTGCGCTTTTTGCTCACCGCGCTTTCCACGGCGTGAGCGATCGCGTCAATGCCCGTGTGCGCGGCGACGGCGGCGGGTTGCGAAACGGTGAGCGCCGGGTCCAAAATCGCGACGCGAGCCGCGGCCTTGGGATCGAGGCAGGCCATTTTTTGGTGCGTCTGTTCATCCGCGATCAACGCCGCAGATTGGCATTCGCTGCCGGTTCCCGCCGTGGTGGGGATCGCGATCAGCGGCAGCATTGGCCGCGCGGCTTTGCCCACGCCCCAGTAGTCCTGAATGCGGCCGCCATTCGTCAGGAGAAAATTGCAGCCCTTGGCCGTGTCCATGGAACTGCCGCCGCCGAGACCCACGATCGCGTCAATCGCGGCCTTCCTCGCGAGCGCGGCGCATTCCTCAACACAACGCGTGGTTGGATTCTCGCGAGCACGGTCAAAAAGCGCAACCGTCAGTCCGGCTGATTCGAGAATTCGATGGAGATGGCCAGCGTGACCGGCCGCAACGAGCCCCGGATCGGTGACCAACAAGACCCTTTTCGCTCCCAACTCTCTCGCGAGTTCTCCGGCTTTTGCCACACTGTTGACGCCATACACGAGGCGCGTGCGCGGTTGGTGATCGAACGCGGCGAATGGCGGGATCGTGGAGGTCGTCTCGGGTTGACTCATACCGCAGAACTCAGACGAATTTGCGCGGCATTCTGTTCAAATTCACGGTTTGCCAAAGATCTCCAGGATCGATCCTGGCAAGTGTACTCTATGAGTTTGGTTAGAAGCTTCGCCAATCGCGGCGAAACAAAGCAACATCGAACATCCAACACTCAACATTGAACTTGGAGCCGCAGCAGCTTCATCGATTCGGCGTTCGGTGTTGAATGTTGAATGTTCGATGTTCCAGGTTTTGGTGACGTGCCGCCGCGTTGCAGTGAGCCGCCGATTTACGGGCGGAAGGCGGTGGTGTGTGCGCTCAGCAGCGATTCCACGGCGCGCGGCAACGGCGAACACAGGCCCGCAGCCAAGTCGCCACGCTGCCGATCCGTGAGATGAAGGGAGAGGCTCGTCGCCCTGACGAACCCTCGGACGATTTGTTGTCCGTAGTGGATCAACCCCTGGCGGAGGGGCATGGAATAGAGAGCGAGAATGAGTCCGTAAACGATGGTGTGCCAACCATGCGCTTCTCCGTTTTCCACAGCTTCCCGGTAACGGCGGACCAGCCGTTGGTCGCGCAATGGGCGCAGTTTTTGAAGCTGGGCGGCCCCCAGACATTGGCTGACAGAAGCAAACCGGCGAAGCTTCGGCTCCTGGCCGAGTTGCCGATCCGAGGCAATCAATTCCCGGACTTCATAGCGGCTGGCGTGCACGTAGGCTCTGTGAATCGCCGGCAGTTCGCAAGGAACGAGAACTTGCGAGCAGTAGTCCTCCAAGAATTCCCGCAAGCGGGCCGAGTTGTCGATGACGCCGAAGCCCAAAGCAAACGGCGCAGTCCCCAACGCGGTGAGTTTGCCCGGGGTGCCCAATTGCTCGGCAAAGCGGTGGAGTTCTCCGAGGAGTTCCATGCCTTCGTCCGCTGTCCTGATTTTTTGATTGAGCATTGTCCATCATCCGAGCCCGATCGCAACCGAATCGGCGCTCCTTTTCTTATGTCGCGCCAACGTTACACCGAGTCTGTCGCGCGCGCCAGAAGTAATCCGTTCACGATTCGCGGTTCTACGGTTCCGATTACACTATTCTCATTGACAGTCGCTCAATATCAGTCTGAGGATGGCTTCTCGTCCATGAAGTCGATTGTTTCATGAGCCCAGGGGAGCACACACCGCAACATTCCTAATCTTTTTTCCCGCGCCGTGATTTCGCCGCCGCTCTCTCCATGAACCGACCCACCCCTGCACCCCTCCCAGGAGGGGAACCTGCAATCGGCGCACGCAACCTAGCTCCCCTCCTGGGAGGGGAAGGGGTGGGTTCATGGTTCCGATGCGGGATCGCAGAATCGTGGCGCCGCTCCATCGG
>JACQWK010000015.1 GCA_016209525.1 Verrucomicrobiota bacterium | reverse complement strand
TTCAACAGCAGTGCCCTTGCTCCCTCTCCCCTCATCCGATGAGGGGAGAGGGCAGGGAGAGGGGTGTTTCATGGCGGACTTCTTATCACCTGTTTGATATCAGGTCATCATCTACTCATAGCGCAACGCTTGAATCGGGTCCAGGCGGGCCGCTTTCAGCGCCGGCCACAAGCCCGCCCCGATTCCAACGGCCACACTGAACGCCAGCGAAAGGCCCATCGCCCCTGCCGTGACCAAGGGGATGTTTTCGCTCGGCGAGATCACGCTCAACAGCTTGAGTAGTCCAAACGCGGCGCCAAGTCCAAACGCGCCTCCGAGGCCGGCAATGAGCACGCTCTCGGTCAGAATTTGGATGAAAATGGATTCGTTCGAGCCGCCGACTGCTTTGCGGACGCCGATATCGCGGATGCGTTCGGTAATGCTGGCCAGCATGATGTTCATAATGCCCATGCCTCCAATCAGCAAGCCGATGCCGGCGATGAAACCGCCGCTGAGCCGGGCATTGCCAATGGAGCGCGCGATGGTGTCCGTCCAGTTTTCCTGCGTGTTAAAGATGAAGTCTTCGATGCCTCGGTGCGTGAGGAGCAACACGTTGCGAGCCTGTTGGAGGGCCTCGCCAAACCTCTCCAGGTCCCGAACCCGGAAGTAAATGCGGTTGACCGTCGGGTCGGGAGTATTGTTGGTGCCCATGCTGGCGCGGAATCTGATCCAGAGGGTATTGACCGGGACAAGGATCGTGTTGTTCTTGGCGGCAAAGATACCGCTGCTGGTCACAGGGCTGGCTCGGCCCATGTTGCGGTTCGGCCCGTCCAGTTGCTGAGCACGAGACGCGGCGGCGAGTTCCTTCGCCCGGCGATCCACCTCGCTCTGGTAATGCCGAAACATCCCGACGATTTGAAACGGGTACCCGCCAAGGTTGATCGATTCACCCAGCGGGATGATCTGCCGGCCGGTTTTTTCCGGCGACCCAAAAAGCGCGTCCCGCACCCCTGTGCCGATGACGCAGACGCTGTGGACCTGGTCGGCATCAAATTCATTGAACATCCGCCCGTATTGAACTTCGTGCTGGTGCACGGCTAACGCGCTCGGCCAAGTCCCCGCCAGACGCGACGCCTTGTAGGATTTGCCGCCCCGAGTGATCATCATGTCCTTCGTCCGCATCTCCGGGGTCACCCCATCAATCAGCGGCGCGCTTTGCCGCAGCGCATAGACGTCTTCCATGGTGTTGCCAACCGCCTGATCGGCCAAGTGCTGTTGATAGGCCGGGATGTCCGCGTCTTCGATTTCGACCTTCTCCACCCCGCCGACGGCAATGAGCGCTTCCTTCATGCCGTTTTCCATGCCTTTGACGACGGCGAACATCGCAATCAGGCTTGCGACTCCAAAGGCGATGCTGAGTGTGGTGATCAGTGACCGGAACTTGTGCGCGGCGACCTCCTTGAAGCCAGTGCTGAGGGTGGCCCATGGGTCCAGTAGCGGCAGCGACCGGCAGCTTCGCGAATGCTTGCTAGACATTCTCCGAAAAGGGGTGATTCCCGAACCTTTGTCGGAAACTTCATCGACACCTTTGTTGATTTTCGCCCGCAAGATTGGCCATTTCGACAAAGTTTCCGACAAAGGTTGCGACGAAGAGTTCTGCTGAAATGGCTTTTCGGATTGTTTCTTGCAGGGTGGGGCAGACATGTTGTCTGCCGGTTCAGGGGGCATCCTGCCGCCCGAGCCATTGGGCAATGATGCCCTCAGAACTGGCGGGCTGGAAGCCTGTCCCACATTTTCGGACACGTTGTGTAAAAGTGGGTCTGCTGGCGATTGACCTTGGATGGCCAGCGCGGTCCGAGCGTCGTTGTTTAGAATATCCCGCACCACTTTTCCGTCACGGATTTCGACTCGCCGGGGCATTACGGCCGCGATGGCCGGTTCGTGAGTGACCACCACGATGGTGCGTCCTCGGCGATTCAATTCGCGAAACAACTCGAAGATCGCCGCGCCGGTCTGCGAGTCGAGGTTGCCCGTTGGCTCATCGGCCAGGATAATTCTGGGATTGTTGACCAGGGCGCGGGCAATGGCGACCCGCTGCTGCTGCCCGCCCGAAAGCTGCATCGGACGGTGTTTGATGCGATCTTCGAGTCCGACCTCGCGCAGCGCATTCAGGGCGCGCTGGCGGCGCTCGGCGCGCGTCCAACCGCTATAGGCCATGGGCAATTCCACGTTTTGGTACACGTTCAGGCGCGGCAGCAGGTTGAACGTTTGAAACACGAAACCAATGAGCTGGCTGCGGAGAGCGGCCTGCTCGCGCGCGGACGCCTCGTGAATCCAGATGCCGTCCAGGGCCATCCTTCCGCTGGTCGGCGAATCCAAGCAACCGAGGAGATGCAACAGAGTGGACTTCCCGCTGCCGGACGGACCGGTGATCGCCAGGAGTTCTTCCGCTTTGATGCTGAGGGTCACGTCGTCGAGCGCGCGGATTTCCTCTCCCGCCAAGCGGTAAACTTTGCTGACGCCGCGCAGTTCAGCCAAGGTCATAGGCATCTCACCGCCGAGAAGAGTCCTTGGCGGCAGTCGTCGGCGCCGGCTCAGGTTTCCCGCTCTTCGCGGACGAATCGCGTGTCAACTGCTTCGGCGGGTCCAGAGCCACCACGTCGCCCAGCGCCAATCCGCTTCGCACTTCGGCAAAATCGTAATTAAAGACGCCGAGATCGATGATTCGCTTCTCAAAGCCGGCGCCGTGTTTCACATAGACAAAGCGGCCCTCCCGCTCGGTCACAATCGCCGCCAGTGGCACGGCGACGGCGTTGCTGGCGGATTCAATTGGCATGGATACGTTGGCCGTCATGCCGGGCCGCACTCTGGGGTCAACGGCCTTTAGCGCCACGCGCACGGCGTAGCCCCGCAGGCCGTTTTTGAGCGTGGCTTGAGGCGCGACACGTTCGATGACGCCCTTCATCCCCAACCCTTTGACCGATTCCACTTCCACGGTCACCTCCTGCCCGGCGTTCACGCGCGGAATGTCCGCTTGGTTGATGTGCACCAGGACAATCATTTCCTGGAGGTTGGCCACGGTGAGCACCTCTGTGCCGCTGTTGAATCCAGCCGCGCCAGAGACGGCTTGGCCCACCGAAACCGGACGCGTCAGGACAGAGCAATCGAATGGAGCGACAATCTCGGTCTTCGAGAGTCGGTCTTCCACGAGGCGCAAGGCCGCTTCGGCTCGTTCGTGGTTTTTCTTCGCCAGGGCATAATCGGTCTTGGTGTTGTCGAACACTTCCTTGGAAATGAGCCTTTCGCCGAAAAGCTTCTCCGCGCGCTCGAAGTCGCGTTGCGTACGTTCGACTAGGAGAGCGGCGACGTCGATTTCCGTGAGGCGCGACGTGCGCTCGATTTGCAGATCGGTATCGTCCAGCTTGAACAGCAAGTCGCCTTTTTTCACCTGGTCACCCACGTCCACTTTAAACTGAGCGATCCGGCCATTGATTTCCGGGCGCACGGAAACCTGTTCCGCCGGGCCAATTTCGCCGGACGCTTTGACGGCGATCTGGATATCACGAGCCTCGACTCGTGCCATGGCGGAGCTCGTGGCGCCACTGTCGCCTTGAGGTTGCACGAACTGTCTCTGCCAATGGCGGTAGCCGAAGGCCGCTCCTGCCGCCAGAACCGCGACACCGATCCAGGCTTTCATAGACTCTGCCGAATTTCGCGCCCCAGCGTGCCATAGACAACATGACGGGAAGATGACGGCAAGAAAGCATGGCAAGAAAGCGTGGCCGGCGCCTGTGTTTCCGCGTATAAGTTGATCATGGCTAAGCCAGAGCCCGCGAACGAGCCGGAACTATTTGGTCATTCGTGCTTCGTCATTCTTTCGACATTCGACATTCGGAATTCGCCATTTTCCACCATGTCCTCACCCGTCGCCGCCGCCCCATGTCACGCAATTGACCACTGACTACTGACCACTGACCACTGACCACTGACCACTGACCACTGACCACTGACCAC
>JACQWK010000158.1 GCA_016209525.1 Verrucomicrobiota bacterium | reverse complement strand
CTCTCCCCAAGGAGAGGGAGTCGTGATCAGCTCGCGAGTGGAATCTACGATCGCCGAATCTTGTCTCCGCGCGGGAGATGACCCTCCCTCTCCCAGCGGGAGAGGGCCGGAGTGAGGGAGAAGCGCAGAAGGTTCCGTTGGGGGGTCGTGGAGGCCCGACCGTTCATTTCCCGTGAATTTCTCCCCAAAGTATCCAAGCAAAAACGCCCGCCGGCAGGTGGCGCACTCGGCGTAATGGACCATCCGCTCCAGTTGGGCGCGGGCGATTTCGCGCTCTTTCGGATCCGGCTTTTCGTCGATGAACCGGCCATATTTGATGCGGTCGCCGGGGCTGAACAAAAGCAGGCATTCGCTTGGAAGCCCATCGCGGCCGGCGCGCCCAGTTTCCTGGTAGTAGCTTTCGATGTTCTTTGGCAAATCGTAATGAATGACGAATCGAACGTTGGGCTTGTTGATGCCCATACCGAACGCAATCGTGGCGCAGATCACCCGCACTTCGTCGCGCAAGAAAGCTTCCTGGTTGCGCGTGCGATCCGGTTGCTCCAGGCCGGCGTGATAAGGCGCGGCTCCCACTCCGTCCGCCGTCAGCTTTGAAGCAAGGCTTTCCGCGGTCTTGCGCGCCTGGCAGTAGATAATCCCGCTTTCGCGCGGCCGCGCGCGGACGAAGTTCAGCACCTGCTCGTAAGCGCCCGTCTTGGCCGAAACCCGATACGTCAGATTGGGGCGATTGAAGCTGGCCACGTAACACGCGGGCGACCGGAGGTGCAATTGCTGGACGATGTCGCGTCGCACGCGATCGGTCGCGGTCGCTGTGAGCGCCATCATCGGGACGTCCGGGAAAAGGCCGCGCAAAGTCGAGAGCTGGCGATATTCGGGTCGGAAGTCGTGTCCCCATTCGCTGATGCAATGGGCCTCGTCGATGGCGAAAAGATTGACTTTCCACTGCTTCAGATCTTCGAGGAATCCCGCCAGCATCAAGCGTTCGGGCGCGACGTAGAGCAAACGGAACTCGCCGTTGTGCAGGCCTCGCAGCCGAGGCCGGGATTCGCCGGGCGCGAGGGATGAATTCAAGAACGTGGCCGGCACGCCCGCCGCTTGGAGCGCATCGACTTGATCCTTCATCAAAGCAATCAGCGGCGAGACCACGACGGTGAGACCCGATCGTGCCAGGGCGGGCAACTGAAAACAGAGCGATTTGCCTCCTCCGGTCGGAAGCACAGCAAACACATCTTTGCCCGCGAGGGTGTCGCGGATGATTTCCTCCTGGAGCGGACGGAATGAAGTGAAACCGAAGTATTGCTTCAGCAGCGCGCGAAGTTCATTGGACTCACCTCTCACGGATGAGATTTCTAGCAAAGCCGGTCGGGTTTGTGAACTCAGAAGTGCATCCCTTGCGGCATCGCGAGAGCCACGGAGCCCGAGCGAACGAGGCGAAAGCAAACGATGCCCACGACGGCGTGCCGTCGAGATCATTCGATCTTCGTCGGTGTCGTCGTCGAGATAGACCTCCATGTGCCGTCAGGATTGATGTGGCCGCGGCGCACCCACTCTTCCAATTCAAAGCCGCGACACAGGCTCAACTCGTCGGAGTGGGAATCCACATAGTCGATCGCTTCGAGCACGGCCTCCAGCGGTACGTCGAAATCCTCGGCGACCTCCTCTGGCGTTCGTCCATCGTTCCGGATGGCTAAGACCAAAGTGCTGGCGCGAATGCCAGTCCCCCGAATGACCCACTCCTCCCAACCCGACCCAGGCTCGGCCCAGAGAAACGTGTAACTCGTTGCGGTACTCATGACTGCCAATATAGCTCCAATCACCGATCCGCCAAGCGGATTAGCGACAGCAATTCTCATTATGACCCGTATGTAGTCCCGGCTTTAGCCGGCCTGCGCTAGAAAACCGGCTAAAGCCGGGACTACAAGCGGGTCGCAGGTCGGGCCTGTCGTCAAAATGAGAATTGCTGGATTAGCGATCATCCCCGGTCGAAGGACAAATTTGCATGTCCTGAGTTCACGAAAGCCATTACGACTAAGCCGCAAGCACTTTCACCGCGCGAGTCTGCTGGGCGCGCTTGCGCTGGGTCTCGTCGAGGATTTTCTTGCGCAAACGCAGATTCTTCGGCGTGGCTTCTACGTATTCGTCAGGCCCGATGTATTCCAAGGCGCGTTCGAGGCTGAGTTTCAAGGCCGGCTCGAGCTGGATGCCTTTGCCTTCGCCTTGCGAGCGCATATTCGTGAGATGCTTCGTTTTGCAGGGATTGACCGGGATGTCCTTGTCCCGGGCATTCTCGCCGACGATCATGCCCTGGTAGATCTTCTCCCCCGGCTCGACCATCAGGCGGCCCCGTTCCTGGATCATGTTCAACGCGTAAGCCGTAGAATCGCCGTCTTCCATGCTCACCAGCGAGCCGTTCTTGCGCGACGGAATTTCGCCGCGATCCAGGCCGTACTCGTGAAAGAGGTGGCTCATCACGCCCAGGCCGCGCGTGGTGTTGACGAGGTCGGTCTCGAATCCGATCAGGCCGCGCATCGGAATCAACGCTTCCACGCTGATCTGATCGCCGTGGTGGTGCATGTTGGTGATTTCGGCCTTGCGCGCGGAGAGATTCTCCAGGACCGGCCCCATGAATTCCTTCGGAATTTCCAGGAAGAGCCGTTCAATGGGTTCCTGAAGATTCCCGTTGACGTCCTTGCGATAAATCACTTCGGGGCGCGAGACGAGCACTTCGTGGCCTTCACGGCGCATTTGTTCGACCAGGATGGCGATCTGCATTTCGCCCCGGCCGCTGACCAAAAACACTTTGGGATCGCCGGTTTGCTCGACCCGGATCGCGACGTTGGTGCGCGTTTCCTTGACGAGTCGTTCCCAGATGTGCCGCGCCGTCACGAGTTTCCCGTCCTGGCCTGCCAGCGGCCCGTCGTTCACGGCGAATTCCATCTGGATCGTGGGCGGGTCGATGGGCTTGGCCGGCAGTGCGGGCCGCTCCGGATGATCGGCAATCGTTTCGCCAATGAACACCTCGTCGAAGCCGGTCACGCCGACGATGTCGCCGGCGTGGGCTTCGGGGATTTCCACACGTTTGAGTCCTTCGAAGTGATAGATGCAGGTAATCTTGCCGGTCGTCTTGCTGCCGTGGGCGTGGAAGCACACGGCTGGGTCGCCTGTTTTGATCTTGCCCGAGTAAATCTTCCCGAACGCGATTCGGCCCAAATAGTCGCTGTAATCGAGGTTTGCGACGAGCAGTTGGAATCCATCGCTGGCAAACGCGCGCGGCGGAGGCACGTGCTTGATGATCGCGTCGAAGAGCGGTTCCATCGTGCCGCTGACGTGATCCAATTCGGTCTTGGCGTAACCTTCCTTGGCGCTGGCATAGACAAACGGGAAATCGAGCTGCTCGTCCGTCGCGTGCAGTTGGATGAACAGATCGAAGACCTGGTCGAGCACCTTTTTGGGGTTGGCATTCTCGCGGTCGATCTTGTTAATGACCACAATCGGTTTGGCGCCGGTTTCCAGGGCCTTGCGGAGCACGAAGCGCGTTTGGGCTTGCGGCCCTTCCGCGGCGTCCACAACCAGCAGAACGCCGTCGATCATGCTCATGGCGCGCTCGACTTCGCCGCCAAAATCCGCGTGGCCCGGCGTATCGACGATGTTGACGTGATAAGTCTTGTATTTGAAGGCGGCGTTCTTGGCGCGGATGGTGATGCCTTTTTCGCGCTCGAGGTCCATGGAATCCATGATCCGTTCCTCGTGCGCGATGGCTTGGTTGGCGCGGAAGGTGCCGGACTGTTTCAGCAGGCAATCCACCAAAGTGGTTTTGCCATGATCCACGTGAGCAATGATCGCAATATTTCGTATGTGCAGCATATCTTCAAAATCCACCGCTTCCAGAATCCGGGTCACGACTTCTAATTTAGCATCGGACGGCGGCTTTCGGAAATCGAGCCGGGTAATGTGGCTGGTTCTCCGAAAAGGTCAAGCTCTTGCGCGAGGATCGTCTTGCGCGCGAGATTTTCGGGAGCCTTCCAAGAACCAACCCACCCCTGCGCCCTCCAAGGAGCGGAACTGTCATCGGTGCACGCTGCGCGGCTCCCCTCCTTGGCTCTGGATTTCCGTGTGTCGGATCCTTCCGCCGAGGTTCGCGGTCCATGCCATCATCCCTGACGAGAGAAGCGAGAGCAGCAAAGTCAGGGTGGCAAACCACATCGGCATGCGCTTGCTTTTTCGGAAGGCGATGATTCCGGCGAAGGAAACAAGCCCCAGCGGCACAGAGATCGCGAGCGCGAGCACGGCGACTTCCGCATGTTGATCCGTCGCATCGGCGGAAATGCCGGTCACGAGCCTCACCAAGAGCTCGCCGGCGGCCTCACCGCAGAGATACGTGGATGCGGCCGAAAAGGCGCTCAGGACGAACACCCAAAGGCTCAGCTTCCCGATTTCCTGGCTTCGTCTGAGCAGGCCGACGGCCAGCAAGCACGAGCCGAAGAGCGGTCCGAGGACCGAGACATGCGAGCTGATGAGGTGCAGGTGGGCAGTGTTCACCGCTAGAGTTCCAGCGCGATCCGAATCACCAACGATCCAAAAACGTCGCCCAACTTGAGCTTCGTCTTAGAATTCGGCTGGAGTTGGTTGTGGCAATCAACGCAAGTCTGATCCGTCCCGATGTCGGGATAGACCGCGGTGTAGTACCATCGCCCGCCCAAGAGTTCCTCAGCGGAATGAGATGAATCCGGTCGCTCGACAGCCAATTCGAGTCCTTTCTTCTCCACGTCGGTTTCAGGAAGGTTCCGTTTGTCGATGGGCCGGCGGGACCGAAGCACAAACGAAAATTCCACACCTTTGCTCGCCACGGCTTCCGAACACAAACGCAGCACTTCGCAGGGAGATGAAATCGGTTTGGATGCTCTCGTCGATGAGTCGGTCGATCGAGTTCGCTCTGGCGTGGCAGGAAGCCGCGAATAGAGCCTTGTGTAAACCTCGCGTTGGCTCGTGATCACGGCTCGAAGAGCGTCGGCCACGTGTTGGGGCTTGATCGCGACATCCAGCTTGGGCTTCGACGGGCCGACGGGCTTCTGGCTGTACCCAATCCATGCGGCAACGCCTACCAGCGCGACGCTGGCAATCGACCTAAGATTCTTCGCATTCATATGCTGGGCTTATCAGTGAGTTCAAAAGTCGGAGGGCAAACGCAGGGTGGATTTCCTGCCTGCCTCGTTAGACTGAATATTTGACAACTTACAGAGGAGACCTTGGGATGGACTACACGCGGATGGTTTGTAGTCCCGCCTTTAGGCGGCCCGAGCCGGCTAAAGCCGGGACTACAAACGCCGACCTGTGGCTCATCCAACGGT
>JACQWK010000157.1 GCA_016209525.1 Verrucomicrobiota bacterium | reverse complement strand
TCCTCGCCATTTGGCAATCGAAACTTTTCGCTCATCCCGCGAGCCTAAAAAGTTCCGGACCGTTTGTCCCGCAAAAAGTGATTACATCCTATTGATCAGACAGATGCGCTCCGCGATGCATTCGCCCTGAGTAATCGGTCAGTCCTGTCCGGCCATAGAGCGGCAAATTCGTAGCGCAAATTTTCAATCTGCCGTATCGCAGAATTGCATTCTGCGGACGCCTCGAATTGTCGAGCACTCCCTCAGTCTCGAACGCCCAGCCGAGTGCAACTCGGCGATACAGCAGATTTCAAATCTGCGCTACGCCAGGCCAGACGAAGGCCTTAGGGGTCGGACTGCTCCGCCTAAGGAGTCTGTCCGAAACGGGGAATCAATTGACCTCGAATCTCACCGCCAGGATGAACTGCGGTGTGCAAATTCACGTAAGCCTCGCCGTTCGCAATTATGGCCACCTGCTCCGCCGTAAGCGGCAAAGATCCACTGAGGAGGCCGGATGAGCCGAAGGCGCCACCATTGAAACCCGCCAGGTCGATCAATACCCCAGCCGAATCCGAGGCGGTGGCTGGTCCGTGAATGTGAGCAGCCGTGGCGGTGCCCGTCAAACCACTGTAACTAATCGTGAACACGAGCGTGTTAGCCTCTAGGCGAACCTCGCCGGAGCCAGTCGCAGCCGTGTTCACTCCAGTCGGACGTTCGGCGGCGCCGTCCAGTGCGAGACCAAGAGGGATTGCGGGAGAACGGCCCACGTCGAACACCCGGTAGAATACGCTCTGCCCTGATGCGGACGTCGTCAACTCTCGTGCCGCCGAGGCTCTCTCGTTCGACCAGGTCGAATCCGAGAGGGAGGTCTTGCGCTGCAAAACGAAGGGTCCGACGCCTCCTCTCCAAACGATTTTGACCGTGTCGGCGGAGCGTGAAAGGGCTGTCACGGCCAGGGGTTGCGGTTCGGAAATCGTGATTTCGACGGGCGCCGAGATCGTGGTCGCACGAGAATCGTCGATGGCCTTAGCGGTGAATGAGTGCTTGCCTGGTGGAATCCCCGCCGCAGCGAAAGTGTGCGCGTAAGGGGATTTTGTCGCCTTGAACACAACGGTGCTCCCCAGATGAAACTCGACCGTGGCTATGGTGCCATCGGAGTCGCTCGCCGATGCCTCGACTGTAACCAGCTCTGACGGTGAGAACACCGCGCCTTGCCTAGGCAGCGTGATCGCCACGGACGGCGGGAGATTCGACGGCGGTTTGCTTGTCGCATCACCCGGGTTGGTCACAACAACCCCTGGCGTCGGAACTCCATCGCCGTCCGGGTCGCCCAGTTCCTCGCCATTGGAAGTCCCGTCGCCATCAGAATCTTTGGCGGCAAGCGCCGGGCTCCAGAAGGGCCTCGGACTGAAGCCGCCGACAATGTTGGAAACGTCCACGCCAAAGGGATTCCGCGCGTCCCCTCCAAAAGGGCTGAAATGGCAGTTGGCGCAACTGAAGGTCGAACCGTTCGGTATCATGTCCACGCGGAAATCGCGCGCCCAGAGTTTTGGCGGGGCGCCGCCGCAAACGCCCAGCAACACTATCGATAGTAAAGGCGCTAACCACCGCAGGCCGACCCAGCGCGCGGCATTTAGCTTGGATATTTCGCGCCGCGACAGAGCCGGAAACCAAATCCGAAATCCTAAATCCGAAATCCGAAACAAATGCGGAATCCGAAGGCGCGAAGAGGCCAAACTCGAATGCCATCTGTTTGGAATTTTGACCCTTCCGGGCTTGGGGTTTGTTTCGGATTTCGAGATTCGGATTTCGGATTTTGAGAGTTCTCGCGGTCCGACAAGACCTCGATCGATAGCCGGATCCGTCCGACTGCCGAAGGCGCGTCTTGAGGGGAGGGACGAGGAGGCGCGTTGTGGGTGGGGACCTCCCACAGGTCGCTGTAGGCACGACCATGCCGCAGCCGATTCCTCGTCCCCATAAACGGAGCGCTGAGCCCTGCTTGATCTCAACCTGAGGTCGAACTGGTTCGTTTTCCACGCACTCAATGGGATGAGAATCCTGACCCTATTCATACGACTAGACTTCTCTCAGCGCGCTGTTGACACGGTCTGGTCCCGAACGACCCTGCCAGTGGGACGGACCGCCAATGGTAGGAGGCGCGATGGCGAGCCGTGTTCCCCAAAAAATCGCAACGGTTTCGGGAGGGTAACCGCTCATGGACGAATCGACTCGAATCAAGAGCGCCGTCTTTACTTGCGACGAAGTCCGGCGATTCCTATCACGTAGATTGGCGTTCCTTCGCGGTTGACTTGAACGGTGGCAGAAATCAGTTCCATCGCCGCAACACTTCGAGGATATTCGCGGCCGATGGGGCCGATTCGAAAGGCATTGGGAACCGAAGCTGCATCCGGAACTCATACCCATGTCACCAATGGAATGCGTGGCGACGTTGATTTTGAAAAGCTGGTGCAAGAACACTACGGTTCCTTGTATCGGTTTGCGTTGAGTCTGACCCGGAATGAGAGCGATGCTTGCGATTTATCTCAGCAAACGTTTTACCTCTGGGCGGCCAAGGGACATCAATTGGAGGATCGCTCGAAAGTCAAAAGCTGGCTCTTTACCACGCTCTACCGGGAATTTCTCGCCGGACAGCGGCATCGCAATAGATTCCCGCACCATGAATTGGCCGAGGTCGAAGTCGAATTGCCGGAAGTGCCCCCCGAACTACCCACGCATCTGGACTGGGAGATTCTCGAACAATGTTTAGCTCAAATGCCGCCCGCCTTCCAAGCGCCGGTCTGCCTGTTTTATCTCGAGGATTATTCGTACGATGAGATTGCGCACATCCTGGACATCCCGCTCGGGACCGTGAAGTCGCGCATCTCGCGCGGCGTCGCGCAACTGCAGAAGCTGTTGTCGCTGCGAATTGTCGCCCGGCCCAGGATACCGAGGACGGACACGTGAATCCCGACGAAGCCAAACGAATCCTTTTAGCCGTTCGCCCTGGAAGCCGCGACGCCGAAGATCCTCAGGTGGCCGCCGCTCTCGAACAGGTGCGTGGGGATTCGTCCACGAAACTTTGGTTTGAGAAGCATCTCCGTTTTCAGAGCGCGATGCAGCAGAGCTTCCGGCAAGCTCCGCTGCCGAGCGAGCTCTGCGACCGGATTCTCAGCCGCTCGCGGATCGTGCAATTGGCAACTTGGTGGCATCGACCAGTTTGGTGGGCCGCCGCGGCCGGAATTCTCCTCCTCCTCACCGTGGGTGGCCTTTGGATTAAAGCGATCTCCAAAGACCCGCTGGCCGTCTATCGGTCTCGCATGGTCCGCACGGCGTTGCGCGAATACAGAATGGACGTCGTGACCAACGATATGGCTCAAATCCGAAATTTCCTCGCTGCCAACGGGGCGCCGGCCGATTACCAACTCTCCGGAGGATTGGCGAAACTGGCTCCCGTCGGAGCAGGATTGCTGAGTTGGCAAGGCCGCCGCGTCTCGATGGTGTGCCTCGATTCCGGCGTCCAGGACATTCTGTTCCTGTTCATCCTGGATCGGTCGGCCATTCCGCGGCCACCTCCCCCTGAACCGGAACTTGTGCAAGTCGGCAAACTCATGACGGCCAGTTGGACGCAAGGCGGCAACGTCTATGTTCTAGCGGTTCCGGGCGACTCTGACGCGGCGCGAAAGTTTTTCTAACCGCGTGGCTCAACAGCAGAGCAGGCATCTTGCCTGCCTCCATGTTCACTATGAAATGCCCCAAAGCTGGCAACCTGGAAGCCCCCGCTACCTTGGTGCACTCGTTTCTGAAAACACTCTTTGACCGCGGGATTCAGGGCTGTGGAGGAGAAACCGCCGAGGGCAACAGCTTTGTCGTCCGCGCCGCCAGCCAGTCGAAATCCGCCCGTTCGCTCTCCGGGATTGGCAGCGGCAGCATGGCTGCATCCGGCCGGGCCGGAGGTTTCGTGCGAGCGAACAGCCATCGGTGCCGTTCGATATGGCCGTCGGCGAAGGAAAGAGTGGCGGCGCCCTCGTGATACGACGCGGGAAGGTCAATCCACTCCAACTGGTCGATCCGATTCAAGAAGTAGCCGTCGTTGATGCTGTCCGGATGTTCGTCCAAAAAAGTGAAAATCTCCGAGGGCGGGCGAACCTCGGACAGCTTGAAGAACTGGCGGTAGCGAGGGTTGTTCGTATTGATGGAGCCGCTCATAAAGGCGCCGGCATAACCCATCATGGCATTCAAGGAGACGCTCCTCACCCGGCTTTTCCACCCGGCTTTCTTTTGAATTTCGCTTAAAACGCCGTCCGACGGACATTTGAAAAGGCCGGCCAAACGCGCGCAATACGGTCCCAACCCGCCCGCCGACACCAGAGCGGTATTCGTGTTCTCCGGGTCGAGTTCCCAGCTCATCACATTGTTCACCCAGTTCAAGTAGCGTTCCGTGGCAATGGTTTGTCGGATCCCGTCGGATCCGTAGTTGTAGGGAAGCGAGTCGCGATGATCGTCGGCGTAGAGCTGCAAGGCCAAGCCGAGCTGCCGGTGATTGTTCAGGCAGAGCGTTGATCGGGCTTTGTGTTTCGCCTTCGCCAGCGCGGGGAGAATCAGTCCGGCCAGCAGTCCGATGATCGCGATCACCACGAACAATTCGACCAACGTGAACCCACGCCCGCCTGCTCGGTCATCCGTCGGAACTCCGCGCATTCCCGCAAATCTTGCTTGAAAGGCCCTGAACGTCATCACTCTCGTCCGCCTTGTGGCAGTAAAGTGCGACTTTAGGATGATCAGCCAGACTGTCAACACAGGCCGATACCCTTGTCGGATCCCTGAAAAATCTCTCCCCAATTCGCCCGAGCGTTATCGGAACGGCTTTTTCACACTAAATGTCCATGGCCATCGAATCAACCACGACGCGCTGGAACTCCGCGGCTCCGGTTACGTTGCGAAACATCGGCCCGACGTTCTCAAAGTCAACGACGCCTGGTTTCGCGGCGTCTCGTTGCTCTACGGGCATGACGGCGGGGTGTTGGTGTCGGATTGGTGCGACGACGGTGAATGTCACGACTATGACGTGATCCATCGAGAGAACGGGCGCCTGTTCAAGATCACTTTTGGCGCGCCCAAGATGGCGACGCCGGACCTTGCCCGGCTCCCCGACGCCGAGTTGGTCAAACTCCAACTCCACAAGAACGAATGGCACGCCGGTCACGCCCGGCTTCTCCTCCAAGCCTATTTCGAAACCTCCGACGATCGCCTCATCTCCGGCATCGTCCTGCGCGAGAATGAAAGCATCCTCACGATCCAGACGCATAACGGGACCGTCGTCCTTCCGCGACGTGAGATCGCGTCGCGCCAGGTATCGGCCCTTTCGATGATGCCGGAAGCCTTGCTGGAATCGCTGAGTCCGGAGGAAGTCCTCGACCTTGTCGCCTATCTTCAGAGCCCCGTGCAAGTCTCCCTGCCGAAAACAGAATAGGAGAAGAACGGCGTTCAGTGTCCGGCTTGAGCATCAGCAAATCCTCCCTCGATGTGGCGCAAGATGCGGGCGGTTTCGGTCTCCACTCGTTGAACTTCCGCCCGGGCATGATGCTGCAGGACATTCCACTCGCGCTGAACGCGCTCCAAGCCGAACGCAACTCTCGTCTTTCCGCCGGGCGTTTCTCAGATTCACTCTCGCGCGCTGTTTAACCGTGCAGAAGGGCGCATCTTGACACTGCTACCGAATCTCCAACGGCGTAACTCCCTCGCCTCCACGAAGTGGAGGAGAGGGCCGGGGAGAGGAGGAGCCGTTTCATCCAAGGACGTCTGGCCACGGTCACCACACTTGATTGCCCTCTCCCCGACCCTCTCCCACTCCTACGTCGTGGGAGAGGGAGAAAACAACTGTGGCAGTGTCAAGTTGCGCACCGTGCAGAATTGGCCATCGGTTATAGATTTCCAATAACCTATAGCCAATTTTCAATGCCCGATTGTCAATCCTCTCC
>JACQWK010000166.1 GCA_016209525.1 Verrucomicrobiota bacterium | reverse complement strand
GGCTGGAGAAAGGCTGGGGCCGGTGCGAGAAGTGAAAGCGGGGAGCGGATACTGGTCACAGGAGGGAGCGGTGCAGGTGATGAGTCTGAGCCCTGAGCCGACTCAGATTTGGGTGCGTTGGCCGGGAGGCAAAGTCGTCACAAGCGAAATTCCAAGCGGAGCGAAAGAGGTTGCGATTGACCCGGCAGGAAAGATTGCTCTGATCCGATAGTCCCTCAGAAATTTTGTTGCGCATTTGAAGCTAATTCCTAAGTTGTCGTCATGAGTGTGGTCGCCGTCGCATCACCCGACATTCTGGAGAAAAGCCCAGCAGGGGGTTCCGCTGATTTGGTTTCGTGCCCGCCTCTGGAGAACGGAGATCGACTCACGCGCAAGGAATTTGAGCGGCGGTACGAAGGCATGCCGCACGTGAAGAAAGCTGAATTGATCGAAGGAGTTGTTTATATGGGGTCACCTGTCCGCATAAAGAGCCACAGCAAGCCACATGGAATGGTCTTGACTTGGCTCGGTGCTTACTCTGCCGCCACCCCTGGAACTGATTTTGGCGACAATGGGAGCCTCCGCCTCGATCTTGACAATGAGCCTCAGCCGGATGCCTACCTCCGACTGGCCTCCGGCGGCCGCAGCCAAATCGATAACGAGGATTACCTTCTCGGAGCGCCGGAACTCATCGTCGAGATTGCGGCCAGCAGCGCTTCCATCGACTTCGGAGCGAAACGAAGTACCTATCGCCCCAACGGAGTTCAGGCGCACCTCGTCTGGAGGACGCTCGAACGGACCATCGATTGGTGGGAGTTGGTGGACGGAGACTACCGACCGCTTAAGCCGGACGCCAATGGCGTCATCGAGAACCAAGCGTTTCCAGGGTTGCGGCCGGCGTTGGCACCGTTGTTGAATGAGGACCTCAAGATGGTGCTCGAAGAACAGCAGAGAGGCCTTCAATCCGAAGCGCACCGCAGTTTCGCTCGACGGTTGGGCATTTCCTCCTCATCAACCTCCAGGTAGGGCGCGTCACTCCGTGCGCGCCGCCTTCTCTTGCACCCAGAACCGGCCCGAGCGGAGTGATGCACCCTACCTGGTTCCTCCATCCGCGTGATCCGCGATTCATCCTGAAAACGAACTTTAGCCGCAAAAGAGCGCAGAGATCACAGAGAACGAACGAATTGAGCGGACCGGTCCGTTCACCCAATCGGTGAGTTTGAGAATCCTTCTCTCTTGTACTGTTTAAGTTCCTTGCTGCAATTGCCCGACTTTCTCGCAAGCCTGCAAGAAGTTATTGATGGCCGAAAAGTCTAGCCCACGAAAAACACGAAATGCACGAAATGAGAAAGATGAGCGGAATTGGACTTCATTCGTGTGCTTCGTGTGTTTCGTGGGCCAGACTGCGGTTGCTGCTTTGCCGCGCTGCGTTCTTTTGTGGCGAATCAACTGCCGGATTCAGGTTTATTGCAGTCGCGGGATCAGATGAACGAACCATTAGCCGTTCGCCGCCCATCACCTCTCACCTCCGGTGCATTCACAAGTTGTCGGTGAGCGTGGGACCGCCGGGTGATTAGGGACGGCGCCGGACGAGCGCAGTGGCGACCTCATCTTTGCGCACCAGTATGAGTGACTCCCCCTGAACTGCAGAGGAGGGCTCGCCGGCCCGACGGCGTTTAGGACTGCGGTGGCAAGCGCAGCGCGACACCGCTTTGGATGCGTCGGCTGGGATTGGTCGCCGCGCGGTCGGCAACGCTTGGGCCGATCCAAAGCGGCATGGCGCTCCGCTTCCCGCCGCAGTCCAAAAAGTCACCAACAACTTGTGGATGCACTGTCTCACCTGTCGTCTCTCGCCTCTCCCCTTGCAACTCTCCGCAGACTTTCGCAAAGTCCGTGTATGCCACGCGTGAGAGAGCAGTTTGCCTGCGCCACCAACGTTTGGTGGGCAGCGGCTATTCTCAGCGTCGCATCATTTCTTTACTCCATCAACGCCGCCGCCGAACCGCCGAGCTCGATTTTCAAAGAGTACCGTCAGCGCGTTTGGACCAAGGACGACGGGCTGCCGGATAATTGGGTCCATTCCGTGGTCCAAAGCCGGAATGGTTACCTTTGGATCGGCACCCGATTCGGATTGGCGCGCTTCGATGGAATAAAGTTCACGACGATTCACCACCCGATCCTGGCCAGGGATTCCGCTCACCTCTACTTGGCGGAAGATTCCGCAGGAGCCTTGTGGATTGGAACACCCGCAGGACTCCTCCGTTACTCCGACGGAAGGTTCGCGCATTTCACCACGGAGGACGGACTTTGGGACAACTATGTCTTGGCGCTGCACATCGGCCCATCCGGCGACATCTGGGTTGGAACCAAAGGCGGTCTGAACCGGGTGCGCCAAGGGCAACTGCAACGTCTCGAGATGGACGACTGGGCTCCCGGCGTTCCAAAGGAAGTCGGTTCGGTTTTCGAAGACAAGTCAGGGCGGGTCTGGATCGGGACAGAAACGCGCCTGCTCATCCGGGACGTCGCCACCTGGAAGCCTCGCCATGAACCGCCAGCACGTAGTCCCGCCTTCAGGCGGTCTGCGCGCATCGAACCGGCTGAAGCCGGGACTACATACCCTGTCGCTCCGGATCATGGTCCCAAGGCACGCCCGTCAGGTTTGGAGGCTCTCCCGATTCTCGATTCGAATGAGCGTTTGGTGTCTGGAAATATTTTCGAGGATGCGGCAGGCATGGTGTGGCTCGGCTCCAAGGGGTCGCTCCGCCAATTGCAG
>JACQWK010000165.1 GCA_016209525.1 Verrucomicrobiota bacterium | reverse complement strand
GATTTTCAATCTGCTGTATCGCCGTGTTGCGCTCGGCTGGACGTTCGAGACCACGGGCGCGCGTGTCAATTCGAGGCGTCCGCAGAACGCAATTCTGCGATACGGCAGATTGAAAATCTGCGCTACAAAACTGCCGGTCTATGGCCGGGCAAGAGTGACCGGTTACGACCATTCAACGCCCTCCTTCCTTCAATTCCGTGAGCCGTTCCCTCACCATTTTCTTTTCCTTCGCCAGGTCTGCGCCTGTGGAATCTTCCGGGGCGTATTTCAGGTAATATTCGTAGTTACGAATGGCGGATGGGTTGTCCTTGCGGCGGTAAGCAATTTCAGCCAAGCCGTAATAAGGCACATGATATCTGGGCAATTGCCGCTGGAGCTTTTCGTAGTCGCGCCGGGCATCGTCGAGCTGATCCCGGTGTAAATGGGCGATGGCTCGATTCCTGAGCGCGTTCCAGTCGTTTGGGTGGAGCTGCAGGAGGCGGCCCAGCTTTCGAATCGCTTCTTCATCGGCTCCGGTTTCGATGAGAATCACCGCTTGGTGCAGGAGAGCTTCGTAATTCTCGCGGTCGATTTCCAGGACGCGATCCACTTCAGCCGAGGCCTTCTTGTAGTCTTTGGCTTCCATGTACACGAGCACCTTGTAGAGAAGCGCCTGAAGGTTCTTGGCGTCCTGGCGCAGAATCCGATCCAGGGACTCGATCGCCTTGTCAAACGCGCGGTTGTTGAAATGCAGCGTCGCTTGGTCGATCAGCGCCGACACATGGTGCGGGTCCTTTTTGAGCAACCCGTCGATAGTGTTGAACGCGTTGCTGGTCTGTTTTGAATGGGCGTAAAACCTGGCCAGAGCCTCAAGAGCGCTCAAGTCGTCGGGGTGCTTGCGTTGGGCCTCCAGCAGGATTTTCTCGGCCACCGCATAGTTTGTCTTGGCAAACTGAGCTGAAGCTTCGAGCCGCGCGATGGCCAGTTCAGTGTCGGCTTTGAGGGAGGCAGCCGTCGTGGATTCCCGCAGGCTCGCCAGTTGCTGCAGGGCCTGATCCGGCAAGCGCCACTGCAAATAGACGTTGGCCAGACCCAATTGGGCCATAACGTTTGTGGGCTGGAGGCTCTGGACACGGCTGAACTGGATGGCCGCCTGGCGATAGAGCGTTTGGCGCAAAAACAGTTCACCGACGTCGTAGCAGTACTCCGGCTCGTCGAACTGGCCGTTGAAGGCCAACATCGACTCCCAGTCTCTAAAATCACCCAACTTCTCCTCCGGGGAGCGGGCCGTCGCCGGGGCGGCCGCGGCGTTGGCTTGGAGCCGGCGGCTGAACTCCAGATTGATGCGGGCAGGTCTGTTGTTCGTGTTTAGGTTGGTGGCCAGCTCGAAGTAACGGCCCGCTTCTGCGACGCGTTGCGCTCTTTGGAAGGCGACTCCCGCGTCGTTGAGCGCGCGTGAGTAATACATGCTGAGGAACTGGGCGTCGCGCGAGTCTCGCTGCTTCAGCCGTTGAAGCCGATCCAATGTCTGGGTGAGCTGGGTCCAAAAGATTTGGTTGGTCTCGATCTCCTGGGATGTCATCGGAGGCGGAACGATCACATTGGTGTCATACCGGTTTAAATGATTGATGAGCCCGTGAGGGCGCGCCTGGAACGACTCGAAGTAAAACCCGAAGCTCGGATGCAAATAATAGATTTCGTTGGTTCGGCTCAGGTCGAGCATCAGTTTCAGCAGCAGCACGTCGTCCAGCAAATCTCCTTGGGGCTCTCCCTCCAGGATATTGGGCCAAGCCGCGGGATAACGCTTGACCAGTTGGTGGTGGTACTCCGGGATGGACATCGATCGGCTATGAACCAAGACGTGCTTGTCGGGAGCGGAACGACGGCTCAGGTGCGCTTCCAGCATCAAAAGGCTGTTGAGATCGTCGCTGAGAATGATCGCCGGCTTGTCGGGCAAAGGCGCGGCGCAAAGCTCGGCGAACTGTTTTAGATACGGCGCGCCATTGTCCCAGAGAACTTTGAAGTTCTTGAAGACAAGGCCGGCCGGCACGGCAATCAGCGCGAGCCAAACCGCAAACGCAAAGGACCGGTCCATCAGCGCCGGAGAATGTCCGTGCCGTCGCCAGGATCGTTCCCGGCCCTCGCCGAAGACGAGCAACACATATCCGCTCATATAACCGACGGTGAGCGCAGCCAGGTAGTAAAACGTCAGCATCGACGGCGCGTTCAGATACCTCTTGGTGATCAGCGCTCGCGGGCTGAACTGCTGGTCGAAGACGGTCCAAAGGCAGGCGGTCAGGAAGACAATGTGCACCACCCGGAACATGAGATTGGTAATGACAGCGCCGGCCGCGCTCGTGTCGCCGAAACTTGAGGGCCACCGAATTCCCATGATGAAAACGGGCAAGACCGAGGTCAGCAAGAGGAGGAAGGCGCGGCTACGGACGTCCGGCCGAAGCAGGAATGCTTTCTGATTGGCGAGCTGGGTTTTCAAGGCTTGCCAGAAATCGATGGCGGCGCTGTCCGCGAAAGCCCAGACGAGCGGGAGCAGGAGATACAGCGACAGTCCGGCCAGTCCGCAGAGAACCATCCGAAGAATAAAACGGATTTGGAAAAAGGTCGCTCCTTTGATCCAGACCAGCGCCACCAGAAAGCATGGGAAGAATCCGATCATGGCCCAGTTGTTCGTCACGCCTAATCCGTAAACGAACGCCAGCCGAGTGAGCCAGGATTCTCGCAGGTCGATCCGGTATTCGAGCAGACAGCGGATGACGTAGGCGAACACCAGCAGGCTCAACGATTCATTGGTGGCCGCCACCGAATGCTCCCAGAAGGTCAGTTGAAGTCCGCAGACCAGCGCCGCAAAGACCGGAGGAAGCCAGGCAGAGCGGCTGCTGAGAAGCGAGAATTCACTGCGCTCGCGCTGTCGTTGGGCCAGCGTTCGGTCATGCGGGAGCAACGACACGGAACGCGCGAGCAAGCCGAGCGTCAACGCCGAACAAACGGCCGCAAAGAGGTTCAGGGCGATGGGCTGCGACGCCGAAGGCAACCAACGAATGGGATGCGTCAAAAGAAAAAAGAGAGGCGCCTGGAGAGGAGGGACCCAATCCCAACCTGTCACCTTGGCGACATAAGGCAGACTGTCTAACGAAACCCAGTGGTTGAGGGTGAGGGCATAGACGACAAAAGCTCCTCCGGCCACAATCCAAGGCACAACGCTTTGGACAAAGCCGTACGGCAGATGTTGCTTGTCTTGCATAAGCTGAGGTCGAACCAGTTGAAACCATGTCCATGGTCTTGGCAAGATTAGTTTGCTCACCCTGACCCTCGCCGGTGCACCCACAACTTGTCAGTCGAGAAACGCCGCGTTCACTTCGCTTCACCTTGAAAACGTCAGAACGGCTTTGGCAATCCTGGGCGCTTGCGCACGCTGGCAACGGTCCTCCCTCTCCCAGCGGGAGAGGGCTGGGGTGAGGGAGAATCGTCCGCAAGTCCCATCGTCTCTGGTTTGTCCAACCTTTTCACCCTCACCCTGACCCTCTCCCTCAAGGGAGAGGGAATCGTTCCTCGCCCATTGGAGCTGAAGCCCGCGCTCCGAATGGAACCGACAACTCATGGATACTCGGGCCTCTAGCCTTTTGAATTAAACCCTTTTCCGTCGCGTCCATACTCCTATCCTCGGCTTCGCTTATGAGACACGCATTTCTTCTCAACCGCCGGCGCTTTCTGAGTCGAACTTCCGCTGCTTTTGGCGCCGCGCTGGCCGCACCCACACTGATTCCCGCGTCCGCTCTCGGGCTCAACGGAACCATCGTCCCCAGCGAGCGTATCAACATGGGCTTCATCGGCCTCGGTGGCCAAGGCAGTGGTCACTTGCTCGGCGGCGCGTGGACCTACGTCCCCGGCGGCTATGTGGCGCGGAACGACGTGCAGGTGCTGGCCGTTTGCGATGTGCGCAAAGAGCGGCGCGAGCTGGCGCAGGCGCGCTGCAATCAGGTCTATGCCCAGAAGTTCAACCAGGCGAGATACGACGGCGTTCAAGCCTGCAACGACTTCCGCGAGGTGCTGGCCCGGCCAGAGATTGAAGCGGTGCTGCTGGCGCTGCCTTACCATTGGGCCGCTCCCATGGCCACGATGGCCGCGAAAGCGGGCAAAGATGTCTATTGCGAGAAGCCCATCGCCATCACCGTCCGCGAGGGCCGCAACCTGGTCGAAACCTGCCGCCGCTACGGTCGCATCTACCAAGCCGGCACCCAGCAACGCTCCGAATACGCCGGAAAGTTCCGCCTCGCTTGCGAACTCGTCCGCAACGGACGCATCGGCCAGCTCAAAGAAGTCTATGCCTATCGCTTGCCGGGCGCGTTCTTCCCGACGCCTTGGGCGTCGGACACGTCCCGGCCAGTCCCCGCCGGATTTGACTGGGACCTCTGGCTCGGGCCGCTTCCGTGGCGGCCGTTCGCCGGCGCCGCGGGCCACGCCCTCCCCGGCTGCTTCATCGGCGATGTGAACTGGAGCCCGCACCATTACGACATCATTCAGTGGACCGTGAATCCCGATCCAGCCGCGCCCATCGAAGTGACGTATGAGAACAAGGGCAATCGGCCGGAAACCGCCGTCATTCATTACCGCTATTCGAACGGCGCGGTCGTGCATTCCACCGGATATCCCGGCGAACCGGTTGGCGGGGAAGGCGGCGCCTGTTTCGTCGGCACGGAAGGCCGCATTGCCGTGGAGCGCGCCAACATCGTCTCTGACCCGGCGGGCATCCTTAAGGAACCGCTGCGTCCTGGCGATTCCCGCGCCTATCACGCCGATAGTCACTCCGGGAACTTCCTCGAATGTGTTCGCAGTCGGCGGCCGACGATCTGCAATCCCGAAACCGCGGTCTATACCATGAACGCAATTCTCATCGGCGGCATCGCTCTGGCGCTGCAATGCGCCCTCAAGTGGGACCCGGTGAAGGCGGAGTTCGTCGGCGACGAGCAAGCCAATCGCCTGCTCGCCTACACTCCCCGCCCGCCGTGGCGGCTTTGAGCGTATGCTCGAGAATTCCTTCTTGGGTAGCACAGGCTACCAGCCTGTGCCGTCCGGCGACTCGCCGGACGGAGGGCCGGTGACGTTCCCAACCAACGACGACACGGGCTTGATTTTGGCCGCGCCTCCCATTGCTTTCGGCGGGTCGCCGACCGGGTCGAGCGAGTCGCTCGTGCTACCCGTTTCACAATTATCAACTGGCAACAAATGAAAGCATATTTATTCAGATCCGGCGCGCTCGGTGCGATTCGCCCTGCCTTGTGGTTCAAGGGCAGCTTTTGTGATTTCAGAATCTTGCTCGCCTGTTTGATGACCGTCGCGGTGAACTGCGCGCGTGCGGACCAAGAACAGGATCTCATCGCCACCCTTCAATCCAGTGCCGGCATTCCCCAGAAGTGCGACGCGTGCCAAAAGCTGAGATATGTCGGGACCGTCAAATCGGTGCCTGCGCTCGCGGCTCTCCTCGGCGAAGAGCGCACCGGTCATGCCGCGCGCTACGCGCTCGAAGGCATGCCCTTCCCGGAAGCCGGCGCCGCACTCCGCCAGGCCTTGGCAAAAGCTTCGGGCCTCATCCAAGCTGGGCTGGTCGATTCCATCGGCTGGCGCCGCGACACTGCCGCCGTGCCGTTGCTCGTGCCGTTGCTCTCTGGCGCCGACGTGACGCTGGCTTCGGCCGCCGCCTCTTCGCTGGGAAGAATCGGCGGCAAGGAGGCAACGGCGGCGCTGGTCGCAGCGCGCGACGAGTGCCCGCCTGCTGTGCAACCCACGGTTCTCAACAGCCTGCTGCTCTGCGCCGAGCAACTCACGGCAGCAGGCGACACCCAGGGTGCGACCAAGCTTTGTCGCGATCTGAACACGACCAAATACACAACCAGCATCCGCGTCGCCGCTTGGCGCGGTTTGGTGTTCGCCGACGCGGATTCTCGCCCTGAATTAATCGCGCAAGCGCTCGCCAGTCAGGACAGGCCTTTGCGCACAGTTGCGCTCAAGGTCGTCCGCGAACTGAACGATCCGAGAACCACCAAAGCCTGCGTGGCCCGGTGGACGTCGCTGCCGCCGGATGCTCAGTTGGCGGTGCTGGACGCCAGTCTTCTGCTTGGAAGCGAAGCCTTGCCTGCGGTTAAGGCCGCCGCCGAGAGCAAAGATCCCGCGGTCTGCGCCGCGGCTCTCCTTGCCCTGGGCGACCTCGGCGATTCCTCGTCCATCCCCGCGCTGGCCCAAGCTGCGGCCAGCGGCGAAGCGGCCACCCGCGCTGCGGCGCGCGACGCCCTGGCCCGATTGCGCGGCCACGGCGTGCGCGAGGCCCTGCTCAATTACCTCAGCACGGCTGCCATCGCCAAGAAGGCCGAACTGCTCCGCGCGTTGGGCGAGCGAGGGGACAAAGACTCCGCCAATGTGCTTGTGCAAAGCGCCGCGACCGGCCCCGAACCAGCGCGCCTGGCCGCGCTCGAATCGCTCAGAAAACTGGCTGTGGCGGAGACGATCACTCCGCTGCTCGACATCGCCGCCACATCCAAGTCCGACTCCGAACGCGATCCCGTGCTCAAGGCGCTCTACGCCGTTTGCCAAGCCAGCGCAAACAAAGAACAGGCGGCTCGCAGCGTGGTGCAAGCCATGGCCCGCTTCCCCGCGGCCGAGCGACGCCGGGTGCTGCCGTTGCTGGCGGAGTTGGCGACGCCCGCGGCCTTGGACGCAGCGCAAGCCGCCACGCGCGATCCCGATTCCGAGCTCGTCAAAGAAGCCGTGCTTGTGCTGACCCAATGGCCCGATGCCGCGCCTGCACCACGGCTGCTCGAATTGGCCCGCACCGGTCCCGACCTCACCTTGCAGACGTTGGCCTTGCGCGGCTGCATTGAGCTCGCCGGTCGGGAGCCCGATACCGCGAAACGATTCACTTTGGTTCAGCAAGCCAGGACCGCGGCCAACCATCCTTCTGAGAAGAAACAAGCGCTGGGTCAGTTGGGACAAATTCCCACGCCCGAAGCACTTCAAGTCGTGCTGAAGGACTTGGCGGACTCCGGCCTCGCGGAGGAGGCGGGGTTGGCGGCGGTGAGCATCGCGGAAACGCTCGCCGGCGCGGATCCGAAGCTCGCAGCCGAGGTTGCTGCCAAGGTGCTGGCCCAGTGCAAGTCGGCGGACATCGTCAAGCGGGCCTGGACTCTGCGCGGCAAGTTCAAAAGTGCCGCGCCTTTCATTCGGGACTGGCTTGTCTGCGGCCCTTACAGCCAGGCTGGCGCCAATGACGCGCTGGCCGTCTTCAACATCGCGTTCGCTCCGGAGAAATCTGGCCAGCTTGTCCAATGGAAGCCGGTGCCACGCGCGGACGTGATAGATCTTTTGGCACTCTTTCCCAACCAGACGGGTTGTGCGGCCTATCTCAAGACAACGATCATCGCGCCTGCCGACTCCGAAGCCGCCGTGTTGCTCGGCAGTGACGATGGCATCAAGGCATGGCTTGACGGCGCAGTGGTTCATGCCAACAACATCGACCGCGGCGCGGTCCCGGACCAAGACGTGGCGCCGATCAAACTCAAGAAAGGCGCGAATGAGCTGATGCTCAAAGTCACCCAAGGGGGCGGCGGTTGGGCGGCCTGTGCGAGGATAGTCGGCACGGATGGCCTGCCTATCGTCGGACTCAAGGCGCAAGTCGAGCGCTAATACCCCGTAGCGCAGGCGTCCCCGCCTGCGAGTTACGGCGGCGTCTCGCCGCCAGTTCCAGGTTCGCGCACCGAGACGGTGCGCGAACTCGCAGCCGAGGACGGCTTCGCTACATACCCGCTGCTCCACTTCCAATCTTCAGGGCGAGCGCACAGCCCAGCATTCACCGGATTCATGAGAGTGTAGTGGCAGCAGCGATGCAGGTCTTCATCATCTCGAATCAGGTGATCGTAGGATTCGCTCTGCCAGAATGGAACGACCTTCGTTGGCAGGCGTTTGTTGATTTCGTGCGCGGTGAATGATTTCCAACTGTGCAAGATGTCGCTCAACGTGTGGCCAGGCATCGGCCAGACGACGGCGTGGGCGTGGTTCGGCATAACCACCCACGCGCGTAACTCGTAACGCTGGCCCTCGAAGAATTGAATCGCTCCGGCGACGATGTCCGCGAAATCCGGGTTGTGCAGGTGACACGCGCCGTGGCCGGCATCGAGATACTTGTCCACGCGGCTGGAATACCAACGGAACAGGTCCTCCTGCTCGTGCCACGTGAGCGGACGATTTGCTGTCTTAGCTTGTTGAATGATGGCGTCGCGCTCCTGCTTGAAACGGAGCAGGACTTCTTTCGGGAGCGTGCCCGCTTGCCTGAACGTGACAAAATAAGTGCCCCCTTCGCGTTTCAAGTGCGGAAGTACGCCCCGCGAATGGAATCCGGAGACGAGATGACGTTTGTTGTTCGGTTCAGTCATAACCGTAGCGTAGGCGTCCCCGCCTGCGGGTTGCGGCGGCGTCTCGCCGCCAGTTCCAAGTTCGCGCACCGAGACGGTGCGCGAACCCGCAGGCGCGGACGCCTGCGCTACATCATGCGATTGGTGCGGGGCGAAATGCATTCCTCGGCCGAAGGCGGTTCCCCCAGCCTCAATACGAGCTTATGCGCCCGCGCAGCCGCAAAAGCAATTTGGAAATCCACCGAATTCGCCCGATGTCCGAGCCGTCTTTCTATTCGTGTCCATTCGTGTCTATTCGTGGTGGCCTTTTGAATCGCCGCTGCAAGCCGCACTGGACATTTCAGGGCCGAGTCCCTACAAGCTTACCCATCGCCCGATTGTGAGCTGCAGCGAGAAAGGAACAACATGAAGAACATGACCGACAAACTTCGAAATCACTTGCACGAACCCAAAACAGATCTCGTACACGCAACTGTGCCGCTCGATCGCCGCCGATTTCTGAAAACCGCCATCCAAGCCGGCGCGATTCTGGCGGCACCGCAAGTGGTGCGCGGCGCGGTCGTTGGCCGGGACGGCGGTGTGGCCCCGAGCGAACGGATTGTTCTGGGCGGCATCGGCATCGGCTCGCGCGGGCGATATGTGCTCAGTTGTTTCCTGCACGAACCCGACGTGCAATTTGTGGCCGTCTGCGACGTGCGACCGGCGCGCCGTGAGTCCGTCAAGAAAATGGTCGATGGCCAGTACAACAACCTGGATTGCGGCATGATTCATGACATGCGCGAACTGCTGGCTCGCACCGACGTTGACGCCGTGCTCATTGCCACCGGGCCCAACTGGCACGCCACCGCTGCGACCATGGCGGCCAAGGCGGGCAAGGATGTCTATTGCGAGAAACCGTGCACCAAAAACATCGCGCAAAGCCTGTTATTGCGGGATGTCTTCCGTCGCACGGGCCGCGTTTTCCAGGCGGGCACGCAGCGGCGCAGCCTGCCGAATTTCATGTTCGCGGTCGATCTCGCGCGCTTCGGAAAGCTGGGCAAGCTCCAGACGGTGCACGCTCACCCCGGCGGATTGGGCACCAGCATGAGCGGCTGGCTTCCGGCCGAACCCGAGCCGGCCAAGGATGTCGTGGACTGGAATCTCTACCTCGGCCCCACGGCGTGGCGGCCCTTCAACAAGCGGCTGCTGGACGGATTCAATTTCGAAAAAGGCGGCGGAATGACCGGCGGCGGCTGCTTGGAATGGGGTTCGCACTGCGTCGATCTCTGCCAGTGGGCCAACAACGCCGATGACACCGCACCGGTCGAGTACGAACCAAAGGACGGCCAGTTGCACGCCCGGTACGCAAACGGCGTGAAACTGATCATGCGGAACGAAGGCTGGCTGAAGATGGGTTCCTGCCCGGTGCGCTTCGAAGGCGATACGGACTGGGTCGAAACCGGCGACAACGCCGACATGGCCGCCAGCTCGGACGCGTTGCTCGTCGGCCGGGGGGCAAAAATCGCCGGTTATCCGGCGGACTTCCACGTGCGCAATTTTCTGGACTGCGTGAAAACACGGGGCCAGACGCGCGCCAACGCCGACGTGGCCTGCCAGGCTCACATTGCCTGCCACGCCGCCAACATCGCGCTCTTCCTGGGACGCAAGGTTCATTACGAGCCGAAGAAGAACGAGTTTATCGGCGACGAAGAAGCCAACCGGTTGCGCTCCGAAGCCATGCGCGAACCGTGGAGGATTTAGGAATTGGGAGATGAATACCAAACGTTGCATGAACAAGCGCATTCTCCCTGCCCATGAACCTTAAGAGAGACCCCTCACCCCATCCCTCTCCCCTCGGAGGGGAGAGGGCGTCCGACTCGTCCGCCGTAGGCTTGGCGAAGGCGGAAGGAAGGTTGAGGGGTAGTTCAGGGTTAGGGATTGGGAGAAGCGCAATGAACATTTCTGAAGCAAGGGTGTAAATGACGGTTGATTAAGAGGCTAATTATGAAATCCAACATTCAAAACTTCGCATCCTGCGCCATGGTTGGCGCGGCCATTTCCTTTTTCGCCATAACTCAGGCGAGTTTGGCTGCGGATAGCAAGCCGGCATCCTCCGCGGAGAAGCAGAAAAAACTGATCGCGGTGCTCCAATCGGACGCTCCATCCGCGGACAAGGCAATCACATGTAAGAACCTGGCGATCTACGGCGACAAAGATGCTGTCCCTTCGCTCGCGCCCTTGCTGGCGGATACGAATCTCGCGTCGTGGGCACGGATCGCTCTGGAAGCCATCCCAGGGCCTGCGGCGGATGAGGCGCTGCGGGGAGCGTTGTCGCAGGTCAAGGGCAACTTGCTGATCGGCGCGATCAATTCCATCGGCGTTCGCCGCGATCCCAAAGCGGTGGATGCACTCGCCGAGAAGTTGAAAGATGGCGACGTGGAAATCGTCGCAGCCGCAGCGGTGGCGCTGGGCAACATCGGCGGGGCGCCGGCGGCTAAAATCCTCAATCAAGCGCTGGCCGGGTCGAGGAACGAAATTCGTGCGGTCGTTGCGGAAGGCGGCGTTTTGTGCGCAGAACGGCTCCTGGCCGACGGGAAGTTCGCGGAAGCCACCCAGTTGTACGATGCCGTTCGCCGAGCGGATGTTCCTAAACAGCGACAACTCGAAGCCACACGCGGGGCCATTCTGGCGCGGCGATCCGAGGGAATTCCCCTCTTGCTGGAACAGTTGCGAGCAGGGGACAAGGCCGTGTTTGGCATCGCCCTCCGAACGGCGCGCGAGCTGCCGGGCCGCGACGTGACAGAAGCTCTGGGAACCGAACTGGACCGCACGACGCCCGAACGCCAAGTCATGTTGTTGCTGGCTTTAGCCGATCGTGGCGATGCCGCCGTGCTTCCCAAAGTGCTGCAAGTGGCCCAGCACGGGTCCAAACCCACCCGCGTCGCCACCCTCGGTTTGCTTGACCGATTTGGCGACCTCTCCTCTGTGCCCGTGTTGTTGAACGCCGCAGCCGAAGGCGATGCGGACCTCACGCGAACCGCCAAGGCCACGCTCACGCGGATGGAGGGCAGGGCTGTCGATACGGCGCTTCTGGCCCGGCTGCCGCAGGCGTCTGGAAAACTGCGCCAGGTGATCATTGAACTGGCGGCGCTGCGGCGAATTGAGGGGGCTGTGCCCGCCCTGGTGCCGAGCGCGGAGGATGCAGATGCTGGCGTGCGCCGCGCCGCGTTGGACACGCTCAGCGTTCTCGGCTCCGACCAGCAAGCCGGCGACCTGGTCCGCCTGCTTTCCAAGACGCGGAATTCCGAGGATCGCGACGGCATCGAAAAGGCCCTGACGGCCATCTGTGGACGCAGCGGTTCGCGCTGCCTGCAACCGGTGCTGCCCCTGGCTCGGAACAGTGACAATGGCCTGCGCAAAATCGCTCTGCACGCTTTGGCTGCCATCGGCGGACCCGACGCTCTGGCCGCGGTGAAGGCGGCCGTTGAGGATCGCGACGAAAGCGTTCAGGACGAAGCGGTCGGCACGCTGGCGACGTGGCCTAATAACTGGCCAGACGACTCGGGCGTGGCTGAGCCTCTTTTGAGTCTCGCCAAGACTGGCAAGAAGCAGTCCTACCGCGTGCAGGGCTCCCGAGGCTACCTGTTGTATGTCCAAGAGTCCAAAAAGCTGAGCAACTCGGAGAAGCTCACCGCGGTCAATGGCTTGCTGCCTTCCTTGAAGCAGGCCCAGGAGAAGCGCCTTGCGATTGCGACGCTGGGAGCGATCCCCAGCGCAGGAGCGGTAGAAGTGCTCGTGGGGCTGGCCGGAGACCCGGCGCTCGCGGAAGAAGCGTGCCTCGCAATTGTCAACTTGGCGATCGCGAAAAACTTGGAGGGAGCGACCCGAGAATCGTGGCAGAAGGCGCTTCAAACCGTCGTCGAGAAATCCAAGAATGACGCCACCCGGAAAAAAGCCGGCGACGCGCTGAAACGAATCGAGTAAGCGGCATCCATTCAATCTGCCGTCCCTGGACTGCGTGTTCGCTCGTCCGAAGCCGATTCGTGACCGCTGCCTTGCTCAGGAATCGAACAACTCACCGGCGATCTTTGCCGTAGTCCGGATGACGAGCGCCGTGCAGGACGCTCAAGATGCGGAGCGTATTCGAGCTTTCAACGAAGGAGAAACGCACCGCGTACCATTTGAAACGCTTAAGACGGGCGCGGCGGACTTCGCGGTACACTTTGTTGTAGGCATATGGATTGGCCTTGATTCGGTCGATGGTTTGAAAAACTTCCTTCTCGAAGTCGTCGCCCGGTCCAAGAACCGCGGCGTTGTAGTAGCGCATCGCCTCAGCCAAGTCATCCGCGAAAGCTGGGTGGTAGTCAACAATCACGCCAGTTTCGCGCGGACCCGCTGCATGAGTTGGCGCTTCGACAGCGGCGTTACGCTTCCGTTCGCGAGCTCCTGCTCGCGTTCGTAAGAAATCCGGTCGGCTTCTCCTTCGGCATAGACAATCGTCTCCAAACGGCTAAACAGGTCCGCCTGCTCTTGGGCGGGGAGCTTCTTGAATGCCTGTTCGATCTGTTGCGCGTTGGCGGTCATACCCCATCACAGTACCACGGGCCGTGAACGTCGGTCAACCTTGTCCGGGGTTTAGATGGAATTGCTCGCGGCGTTGGCCGGAAACCCGGCGCTCGCGGAAGAAGCGTGCCTCGCGATTGAGATCATCGAGTCAGAGCCTCCTGACGTTGGCTGCTACGATAAGTCATACCAAAGCCAGGAACGCGTCTCTCAACGGCGAGGGCCTCGAAGCGTCCCAGGCGACAAACAGCTCGCCGGTCGGCGGCTCTGCCAGCGCTCCGAACACGACCCCCGGATGCGGCAAGGCCCGGAGCGGCTCGGGCAACAGCGCCACGCCGCAGTTGCCGGCCACCAGACTCAGGATCGTGTGCCCGCGCTCGACGCTCTGCAAGACCCGTGGCCGGAAGCCGGCCCGCGCGCAAGCCTCGGAGACGAACCGAGCCGCTCCGGGATAGTTTGTCTCGGAAATCACCAGGAAAAAATCGTTCGCCAAGTCCTGAAGCGCGATTCGATGTTTGCGCGCGGCGCGATGGTTGCGCGGGAGCGCGGCGATAAACCGGCATGTTCCGATCCCGCGTTTCTCCAAGTTCGCTGAATTGGCCTCGTCCGCAAATCCGATGAAGCCGACGTCCAGGCGGCCTTCCTTGAGCGCTTCGGCCTGTTGCGTCGCCGTCAGATCGAACAGGTGGACCGCCGAGTGTGGGTGTTGCTGCCGAAAGCGCGCCACTGCCGCCGGCGCCATCGTGTGAAACAATCCCCACACGTATCCGACGTTCAAAGGCTGCTCGTGGAGCTTGTTGGAGTTCTGCGCGACGCGTTTGGCGAGTTCTGTTTTGTCCAGGACGGCCCGCGCTTCGGCCAGAAAGGCGCGCCCCGGTTCAGTCAGACAAACACCGCGCCCGCCGCGTTCCAAGAGCTTGACTCCCAGCTCGTCTTCCAACTGGCGGATCTGCCGGCTCAGCGCGGGTTGGGCGACGCGAAGTGTTTGCGATGCTCTGGTAAAGTTGAGGGCTTCCGCGACGGCGACGAAATAGCGCAACTGCCGCAATTCCATCGCGGCACGATACCGGGAAGTTATGACCGTGAGAACAAAGAAGTATTGGCCGCCCCTGCCATGCTCACATTACACTCAATCATCGGAGCCATGAACTGGAATGACAAATTCGCCCAACGGACGCGGCACATGAAGCGAAGCGCGATCCGGGAACTTTTGAAATTGGCGGCGCGCCCGGACATGATTTCATTTGCCGGCGGACTCCCGGCGCCCGAGTTATTCCCCATCGAGGCCGTGAAACAGGCGATCAAGACCATTCTCAGACGCAATCCCCAAGAGGCATTCCAGTACAGCGCCACCGAAGGCATCGCCGATTTGCGCACCTTGATCGCCTCGCGGTTTTCCCGACCTGGACTTGAAGTCCGGCGCGAGAACGTCGTCATCGTGAGCGGCGCCCAGCAAGGCTTGGATTTGCTCGGTCGAGTTCTCTTGGATGCCGGCGACAAAGTCGCGGTGGAGAATCCGACCTACCTCGCGCTGCTGTCTGCTTGGCGTCCGTGGCAAGTCCGGTTTCTGCCAGTTCCCTCGGATGACCAAGGACTGCGGATCGATGCGCTGGAGCCATTGTTCGAACAACGGCCCAAGCTGCTTTATCTCATTCCGAATTTTCAAAATCCTCAGGGCACGACCCTGGTGGCCGCACGCCGCACCGCTCTGACCGGACTGGCCCGCAAGCACGGCGTCGTATTGATCGAGGATGATCCTTACGAAGAGCTGCGCTTTTGCGGCGATCCTTTGCCGCGCCTTTTTGAGTTGGATGCGCGCCGGACTGCTCCGGACCTTCTGGATAGCCACACGATCTATGTCGGGACCTTCTCGAAAGTCTTGATGCCCGGGCTGCGCGTCGGATGGATTATCGCGCCGGAGCCCGTCATCGAGAAGATCGTGCAGGCCAAGCAAGCCGTCGATCTCCACACGAGCACACTGAGCCAGTGGATTGTTCATGAGCTTGTGCTGGACGGCACATTGGAACAACAGATTCCGCGTTTGCGCTGCGCTTATCGCGCCCGCCGCGACGCGATGCTGGCCGCGCTGGCGGAGTATTTTCCGTCCGAAGTATCGTGGACGACTCCCGAGGGCGGAATGTTCCTAATGGTGAGGTTGCCGCCCGTCCTGAGAGCCACCGATGTGTTGGAACGAGCGCTCCGGCAGAATGTCGCGTTCGTGCCGGGAGATGACTTTCACCTGGATGGCGAGGACCGGAACAGCTTTCGCCTGAATTTCTCCAATCCACCGCCCGAACTCATCGGGAAAGGTGTGGAACGACTGGGGCACGTCCTCAAAGCGATGTTGCGGGCTGCTTAGCTCAGGCATTTCGCAGCGCGGCGCAAGCGCAGCCAACCGGGGTGAGGCGAGACTCCGTCGAGCCCTGGAATCATTCTTGGCAAAGAAGTCAGGGCTCGACGAGAGTTTCGCCCCACCAACAACTTTGGATTTTGCGCTTTCGAGTCTGTCTCGGATTTCGAGTTTCGAGTTTTGGTTTTTGGACAAAGCCAGGACCGCCTCTGCGGAACGATCCTGCAAACCGCGAGATCCACTCCACGTAGGTCTGCTCCGTGCGATAGGTCAGGTGCTTGAGCCGAATCTGTCCGATCATGGTCAGGCGCCAGGCTTGGCTCCCGGCTGGTCGCTCCGAAGAGCGGCCCTTCTCATCCCCCGGTTTCTTTTGGCCAACCGGAGCGTCGGTCTCCAGACCCGGCGCGTCGGAGGCAACAACGTGCGCTGGGTCGGAGACCGGCGCTCCTCCACACGGTTCTGGGTCCTGAGGCACGGCATCGGACTATTGAACCTTAAACCGGCAGTTGGATGGCCGAAAAAAACGAAAAATGACCAAAGAAAAGAAGTTCTGAGGCAGAAGCCATTCACCCACAAGGTGAGCGAGCGGGTTTTGCGCAAACGATTCGATTTCTTTCGCTTCTTTCTGCTGAACTGTTGTTTCCAGGTTGAAGCTCGCCCAGAATCCCCAGAAACCAGCGCAACCCGGCGCGCCATTGGCCTATTTACCAGTCCGGCGGATTGCGCTTCCGCAGTACTTTCCTGTCGAATTCGTTGGCCAAGTCCCGTCCCGGCCGGGTTGACGGCTGCCGTTTCCGGCAATAGCCCAGAGACCACCGAACGATCAGGCGATGTTGCTTCTTTTCCCGCTCCGTGAGCCGGGCGTTCTCCAGGGCAAGCTCCCCCTCTGACTTCTGCATTTGTCCGCCTTGGTTGACTTCTGGATAACACCGGAACCTCAGTCTCGCCAACCGGATTCTTCCAACGCCGACCACTCCGCTTGGAAATCTCGCGCGGCTTCGTCCTGGCCGATCCAATCCGCCTCAGAACCAAGCGGTTGACATCGCCGGGGCCAAGGTCCAAAATGAAAATCGAAACTTAGGGGAAGTGAAAATGCAGCCGATTT
>JACQWK010000138.1 GCA_016209525.1 Verrucomicrobiota bacterium | reverse complement strand
TCCGATGGAGGAGAGGGAGGCTTCAAGGAGCTTGATGCACCCCTTTTGCGTGCGCATCTCAGCTTTTCCCATCGTATTCGTAATCGTAATCGTAATCTCTCCGACCATGAACCGCCGATTCGGCCACGAGAAATTAGAGGTATCGTTTCAATGTTGGTCGGCTTGATTAAGGCAAACTCCGATTTCCGGTTGCACGAGGGAAACCCGGATTACGAGTAGGATTACGATTACGAGCAAGAGCCGGAAGTCCGGAAAAATCTGAGATGCGCACTTGAACTGCGGTGGCGAAGCGAAGCGGCCTGCTCGTCGAAGCCTCGGCGCAAGCAGGCGACACGGCGCCGGAACTGCCGGCAAGTGCGGCTAGAGCGGCGTGGCGCTTCGCTTCCCGCCGTACTCCAATAAGTTTGGCCGCAGCTCCGTCACGCCGACGAACCGTTGCTCGCCTATTTCTTGGACCACGCCCGAAATTGTTCGTCGATCGCGGCCAGAGCAGGGCTTCCGGCATGAACGATGACCCGATAGCGAAGGTGCAAGCTCTCTCCGGGTTCGAATTCCAGGACTCCATTTTCCAGCCAAAACATCGGCGTCGGCGACATAAAACCGTAATCTCTGGTGAACCAAGGCGGCGGGAACCATCGGTTCTCAGGATGGCAGAAGATCGCGAGGCCTTCGATCTCACCCTCCCGGCGGCCGCGATAGTCAGCCCAAGGCGAGGCCTTCCCAAACGTGCCGTGTTCGTTCAGGTCACCGCGGGCGTTCGCAAGAGAACCGCCTTCCTTGACAGAAATCTCCGGAGCCACCCGGGCCGAGAATAACGAATGATTGTTCTTTTCGATCCGCACCTTTGTCCGGGCTTTCAGAGTGATGGCGAAGTCGATATAGCGCAAATCCGGAGACGGAGCGCTGATGGAGATTTCACGGTGATCATCGAATGGCGCGTCGGCGCCTGGGCGTTCCCACCGGCAATCCTGCTGGAACGTAATCGTGCTTCCGGCGTCTCGGGTGAGCTTAATCTCCTTCGCAACAATCCTGCCCCGCTCCAAGCCTTCCTGCCAGTAGTTGCCTCCATTGACCCGGTCACAGCCAAAGAACAATGAGCTGTGGTGGGGATAGGGCTCGGTGTTCCGCACGGTGACACTTCGGCCCGTTCGCGGCCCATTGACTGGAAAGAAGTAGGGGTACTTGTTCTCAGCCGTGAAGAGGTACTCCGTGAACAGTGTCCCTTCGATGCGAACGATGACTCGGTCGGCCTTTAATTCGGCGGAGATCGATTGGGGGGCGGACTTTTGAGGCGGTTGTGAAGGGGCTGCGGGCGCCTCGCGAGCCAGGGTCACGGCGAGCGGAACTATCCAGCCGAGCCGCGTCCAGAAAACAAGACATTGGCTAATTTCCTTCTCCCCAAACCAACCCACGCCTGCGCCCTTACCAGAAGGAGACCTTGAGATCATTTGCAGATCACTGAACGAGGCGTCTTTCCTCATTTTGCAGTCGCCTTCAGCGACGATTGGTAAGCTTGATAAGCCTTTGCCACGCGTTGAACATCCGCCGCGCCACGATGGATCCACACCCGATAGCGGCAGCGGATGACTTCGCCGGGCTGAAATGTCTTTGCATTGACCCCCGGCCAGCCGACGCAAAGCACGCCGTAATGACGCGTCAACCATTCAGGCGGATAATTCGGATGGTCCGGCCCGATGAAGATGGCCGCGCCGCTGATTTGTGAGCGGCCTTCGAAGCGCGCCGCGAGATCGGCCCAAGGCAGCCGGGTGATGTGCAAATCATCCTGGCCTTGGCCTTGAGGCGTCGTGATGACGGTGTCGGTGCGCGGAGCAAACCGCAGCGTTAATCCGCCGTAGCTCTTTCCTTCGGCGCCTTGCAGAGTGACCGGCTCGTCCGCTGGAATCCAGGTCAGTTCCACGTCGATGATTTGCTCCTCTTGCGTCGCGGGCGAGATCCGCAGCCAGACACGCTCCTGCATCGTTTTCTTGGTCCCAACGTACCAGCCATTCTCCGCTCCCAGCACGGCACTGCGGGTTCCCGTTTCTCGCGCCAGCCAGCGCTCGAACCTTTGGTGGATGCCCGTAATCATCCAAAGGTCATACGGCCGTTGACCCACCTTGACGTGGGGCCACGCCCAGAAGAGGCCGCGATGATGCAAGTGGTCTTTGGGAAAGTCATCCGTCAACACTTCTCCGTCCAAGCCGTAAAGCGGGTGGAGGTAGGTGCTGCGATCATAGCGCTCCGGCGCGCTCGCGCGGCTCATGAAGCCGTGGTTGTAAACGAAGACCGGCCGATCACCTTCAAAGAGGCCGAGCGATTTCTCGCTAAGTTCGGCGAATCGGAACGCCGCGGCCTGTGAATCGGCCCCCCGGGATTCGACGACGACCAGGCAAAGCCACAAACCGGCGGCGAGGCGGAAGGGCCGAATTCGGGGCCCTTGTCCTCTAGCGAAGCGCAGATTTTCAATCTGCCGTATCGCAGAATTGCATTCTGCGGCGCTGCCTGCGTTCCGGCGCGCTGGAATTAGCGACGACATGCCGATTGCAAATCGGCGGCACAGCAGACTGCAAGTCTGCGCCACGATGGAGGAGAAGCGCGTTTTACACATACTAGGTTTACACATCTTTGAGCCGCATCCGTTGCAGTTTTTCCTCATCCACTTCGACGCCCAGTCCGCGTCCAGTCGGCACCGCAAGTTGTCCCTCCACGACTTCGAACGGTCGCTTTAGAACACTGCCCGAGAGAAACTGTGGTCCGTTCAGCGCGGCAGGATATTTCAGCTCGTAGGCGCCGTAGAGAGCCAGCGACGCCGCCAAAGAAATGTCGGGATCGGTCAGGCCGCTTCCGAGGAACATCAACCCCGCGTTCTGCACTCTCTCAACTTGCCGGCGAGCTTCGGTAAGCCCGCCGCAACGCGCCGGCTTCATCGCGACTCCGTCCAACAATTCCATCGCGATGAACTCATCCAATTCCACGGACGACACGATCCCTTCGTCCATGATAATCGGGAGTGCGCCCTGCTTCTTCAGCCGCCGATAAGCCCGCAGCCGGTTGGCCGCCACCGGTTGCTCCAGGACCGCCACACCGATGTCCGCCAACTTCGGCGCCACCGCCAGCGCGGTCTCCTCGTCATAGCCGCCATTGGCGTCGGCCCAGAGAAATCCATCGGGCGCGAGACGTTTGACGATGCGGCAAAGCTCCAGGTCAAACTTCGGATCCGGGGCGACCTTGACGTTGAAATTCCTGTAGCCACGCGCGCGGCCTGCGGCGATGAGTGGCTCAATTTCGTCGAGCGTCCGCGGGTTCAACGTCCAGCTAAGCGTGATTCGATCAAGGCTTTTGCGGCCCCAACGCTGCGCAGGAGTTTGGCGCAGCAACTTCCCGGTCAAATCGAACAGCGCCAGGTCGATGCCAGCCTTGCAAATCGGTTGGCCGGTGGAAAACGAAGGCGCGATGGCTCGATCCATCCTGGCGTGAAGGCCGTCGATGTCGAATGGGTCCTGTCCAGTCAACTCGGGCGCCAGATAGCGGGTAATCGTCGAGTGCACGGACTCCAATGTCTCGTAGCTCCAACGTTGCGTCGGGACGCTTTGGCCCCAGCCCACTGTGCCGTCCTCCGCAGTGATCTTGACCACGACGGCGGGCCGACCCGCGGGACGCCCCGGTGGACCTTCGAAGAATTTGAAATGTCCGACCACCGGATACGTGACAGGAAGACTTTCGATTTTGGCGATCTTGGTTCGCATCTGTGTTTGGCCGCTGGCCCGCCAATGCGAAACAAGAGCGGCACTCAAGGCGGCCATCTCACCGACAAAAGTCCGGCGTGTCTGTCTGATTTGCATCGCAGTCTTGATTGATCATGTCGTGCTTCGCATGAACCGGAGCGCCGCACTCCGATTCGGCGCGAAGACTCGGCGTCACCGAAACGCGCCGGGTCAGAGACCGGCGCTCCTGACGCCAGGTTCAAGGTCGCAATGCGCGCCAATTTTGGCTTGGAGGCTTTCCATGAGCCACCGAGGCAACGAGGCGCGGACTTAGAAATCTCAAATCTGAAATTCGAAATCTCAAATTCCCCGCCCGCCTCCTCACGTCGGCGGCTACCTTTCAGCCCTCTCGAATCTCGCGCTTGATTGGATCCCATTTCTGCCGCTGCCCGGTTTCGAGGGCCGTTGCGGCCATGATGGTGGCAATCGCATGCTGATGGCCAAACTGAATATCCGCATTGGGTCGTTGCCGCGAGCGCAAACAAGCCAGCCAGTTTTCCATGTGTCCGGCGGTCCGCTCCGGTTGGACCTTCGACACCTGGGTCTGCCCCGCCCTTCCACCGGCCACAACTTCGGGCATCACTGTCCATTTTTCGATGTCCAGCGTGCCTTTGGTTCCGTGGACAGTGAAGTTGATGCCCGCCGCATTGCCCAAGCCCATCCCCCAATCGAACAGGAATCCCTCGGGGTAATCGAGCAGGGCGTGAAACGTGTCGGTGTGTTCGCGGCCATCTTTCCAAATGTAAATGCCGCCGTGCGCCACCGCGCTGGAGGGATACTTCGCGCCGGTCACCAGGTGGACGGCATCGGCGTAATGGGTCATCCAGAGTCCCGCCAGACCGTTGCTGGTGAAACGGTGCATTTGCCAGCGCCGAAGAAGCTTTGGATCAAAAGGGCGCTTTGCGTAATGGAGCAGGAACGCGTCCCAATCCACCTCGCTCTCAAGGCAATCATCATACCGCCGAGCCCAGCGCGCGTGGTTGAAATTCACCGTGGCGGAAACGCGGCTGATCTGGCCGAGCACGCCGCTGGCCACGACCTTGGACGCTCCGAGATGAAGCCCGTCGCTGCGCCGCTGGGTGCCGGCCTGCACCACGCGATTCTTCGCGCGGGCTAAATCGAGCGCCTTGTTCGCGGAGGCAACGTCAATCGTCATCGGCTTTTCGATATAGACATCTTTGCCGGCTTCCAAAGCCGCCACAAGGATCGGGCCATGGCTGAAATCGGGCGTGGCGATAACCACGGCATCGATGCCGGGCAACGCGAGCAACTCGCCAAAACGCGTGAACTGTTTCGGTTCTTGACCGGACTGTTTCTTCACGTTCGCGGCTGCCGTTTGCAGATTTTTCCGCCAAACATCGCAAATAGCCGCAATTCGAACATTCTGTTGTTGCGCCAGCGCCTGAATCTCCTTCATCAGAGCCGAGGCGCGATCGCCGGCTCCGATGCAACCGATGGCAATTCGATCGTTCGGGCTGCCTTGGGCGGAGGCCGCTAGCCGCGATGAGCTGAGAAGGACGGTGCTGGCCGAAGCCTGCTTCAAAAAGTCGCGTCGATTCATGGTCATGATTAGCGTCAGCTCGAGATCGCAAAGGTCATGCGTGTCACCTGACCCCACACTCGCGACGCCGCCGACAACTTTCGCGAGTTTTGCGCTGTTGGCCTTGATGCGGGTCAAGACAGTTTCAATGGGGAGGCACGAGCTCTCGCGTGCCGTGGCCGGCGCCCTCGCCGAGCGCTCTGGCGTATTGGGACAAGTTTGTTTGGGTAGCACAGGCTACCAGCCTGTGCCGTCCGGCAACTTGCCGGACGGAACGGGCGCGGCGTCGATGAACAGTCCAGACGCTGGTTTCATCGTGGCACTCGAGGCCATTCAGGTCGACACGGTATTTTTTGTGTG
>JACQWK010000139.1 GCA_016209525.1 Verrucomicrobiota bacterium | reverse complement strand
GCAAGATGGAACCGTTCCAGCGTGGCGAGAAAGTTCTGCGCCCGCTGGTGGTCCGCGTGATTCTCGACCACGCTTGCGATCAACAGGTTCACGTCGAGGAGCGCCTCACTCATCGTCGAGAGACTCGGCCACTTGATCGGAGGTGATGATGCCGCCGCGGACTTTCACGGTGGGAAACGGCTTTTGTTGCGACGGCGGAGTGTGAGGCCCCCCAGCGGAGCAGTTGCCGGATGATTTCCTGTTGATCTGCGGGAGGCAGTTTCTTCACCAACTCAAGAATGGCTTCGGCTGCTGCACTCATGGGGCGAATTTAATACTTCTGGCCTGCGGGGTAAACCACGTTTTCCCGTTCTCATTGCTGCCCCTCATGAATCGCGGCGACCGAAATGGAACAGCAGCGATTTGGTCAACGCTCCTCCGAGCGCTGCGTGCTCTTCCGAAGACAACCGAAGGCGGACACGGCGGGATGGACTGCTACGAACGCGAGGCGCCGTCAGAATGGCCTGCCGGTCGAAGGAAGCCGCGAAGGGGCGGCTTCATTCAAGCTTGGACTTTCGCAATGCGTGGGGAAATTTTGGGGCGTCGGCCCATTGCCAGCGTTGGTAAGCGCATTGCACCGCACGGTCCAGGATTTCCTTGCCGACTTTGGTCCGGCAACAAACTTCTTCGAGCTGTGCGTCGTACCGTTCCAAGAGCCGGTCAGCCTCCTGCCCTTTTTTGGCCCGCAAGTAGGCATCCCACGCCTTGAGCAGGGCTTCCAGTTCCGGATTCATCCGGGAAAGACCTGCTGCAAAATGGCCTCGGCTTCCGCGTCGCCCAATGGATGATGGATCATCTCCCACGATTTTTCGAGCTGGCGAAGTTTGCCGGCCACTTCCGTGGCAAGCTGCCGCAGCGGAAAATCCGGGTCGCTGACCTGGGCGTATAAATTATGCCCCAGTCGCAACATCAGCTTGAGTGTGTCCCGATGCTCGGAGAGCTTCTCCGGCGTTGGCTTGTGCTTGATCACTTCTTGCCGCTGCCACTGGAGGAAGGCGTTACAGGAGTCTGTCCAATCCTGAACCAGCTTCCGAGTAAAGCGGACGCTGATGGACCGAGCGCTGACTGCTGACGTGACGATTTCCATGCCGGGAGCCTACCATCGTGCCGAAGCCGAGGCAACAGGCCCCTTTTCAAAAGCGTCGAGCTTCATCCTCCGCGCAACGGTTCCCAAAAGGAAAGGAAAAGGTGTGGCAGATCCTAGTTTGTCATCCGCTGACTTTTTTCGGGCGTTCATAGAGGCGTTTGTTCAAATGCGTCCAGGCTCCCATCTGGAGCCGTTCGGCAATCCATTTGAGCGTCACCTGCCTGCCCTGTCTGCGTGCGGACACGCGCAGGCAGGCGGCAGGCAGGTTGTCGTTTCCTGACGCAAGTGCACCGTTCTTCGTTGTAGAACCGAAAGTATCGGCGCAGCCCGGCCCGCGCCGCGCGCACCGCCCGCGAAGTTTACGACGTGCAACGCTTTCCGGTCGGCGCGTCCTTCTCCGCGTCACCCTGGGCCTACAACGGCTGCGTGTTCTGTCTGGCCGAGGATGGCCGGACTTTCGTGGTCTCCGCCGGTCCGGAATTCAAAGTGGAGCGCGTGAACGACCTGGACGACCTCTGCCTAGCCACGCCCGCCATCAGTCGGGGAAACTTGCTGATTAGGACGGCGTCGAAGCTCTATTGCATTGCGAAAAGCCCGAAGTAACATGAAGAACAATCCCATGATAAACCCAAGTCCTGAAAGTGACGCCCGCTGGACACGGCGCCATTTCCTGTATTCGGCCACAGCTTTAACACTTGGGGCCGCTGGCAGGCAAGGCTTGCGGGCGGCAGCGGAATCCAACGCCTCCGCCGCTGTGCCCGAGCGCTCCGCCATTGGCGAGCCTGGCACGCGGCAGGCCTCGCTCATCCAGATTGGAATTTTGCTGGGAACGTTTGCGCGCGGAGACCTGGAAGCCCGCTTAGATGCCGTCAGGGAATGCGGCCTCGACTGTGTGCAAGTGAGCCTGGACTGCGCCGGCTTGCCCGCCATGCCCGAGGAAATTCCGGCGAAAGTCGCCGCCCGAATTCGCCGCGAGGCCGCCGCCCGCGGGATTACAATCGCGTCCGTGCAAGGCACCTTCAACATGACCCACCCCGGTGCCGAGCACCGGGGGGACGGGCCTGCGTCGGCTCCGGGTCCTGGCTGAGACCTGCTCGCAGTTGGGCACCTCAAAGATTCACCTGTGCAGCGGCACGCGCGACCGCACTAACATGTGGCGGCGTCATCCCGACAACGACTCGCCGGAAGCCTGGCGTGACATGACCGCTTGCATGCGCGAGGCGTCCGACATCGCGCGGCAGGCGCGCGTGGTCCTGGCCTTTGAGCCCGAAGTGAACAACGTCGTGGATTCGGCGCAAAAGGCGCGACGGCTCATGGACGAGATTGGCTCCCCCTTCCTGAAAGTCACATTCGACGCGGCGAATTTATTCCCAGCCGGCGGACTCTCGCGAATGAAAGAGATCCTCGACGAGGCGTTTGCCCTGATTGGCAAGGATGTTGCGCTGGCGCACGCCAAGGATCTGGACCACGACGGCGACGCGGGCCACAAGGCGGCTGGCCACGGCAAGCTGGACTATGATCGGTACGTTTTCCTGCTGCACAAGTATCGTTTTCCGGGGCCACTCTTGCTCCACGGGCTGAGCGAAGCGCAGGTGCCCGGCTGCGTGGCATTCCTGCGCGACAAACTTGCCCGCCTCGCCTCATCACTTTCGGGGAAATGAGACTGCGGGGCGGTGGAGGGCAATCAACGATCAGACGGTATGTCTTCCATTACCACGGAATTGGTGTTTTTCGCGCCCGGTCGGAGTTCTGCGGCGAGGCCGATTTCGGACGGCGGCGCAAGCTACGTGACGAGTCGTGCTCAGCCGGGAACTCGCGCAAAGCGATGCCGCGCTCGGGGGTGAATTCGAGGTCGTCGCGGTCCCGCTCGAACCACCCGGAGGCCGTCAGCTTCGGGTCGATTTCGCGAGGGGCTCTTTGTTCGGCTGTCTCTGGCAATCCCTGCAGCTCGATGAAAATGGGACAGACAAAGTTTGAAAGCATGTCCACGATTGGAAGAATTTTCAAGAAGCAAGTGCGTTCCTGCGTGGAGGCGAGCTAGGAGGCGCATCATGAGCGACGAAAGCGACTGGCATGCTCTGATCGACCGCCACTTGCGCGGCGAATTGAACGAATCGGAAAAAGAGCGTCTGGCCGAGCTGCTTGACAGCGATTCGTCAGCGCGGAGGGATTTTGTCGAGCACGCGCAGTGGGATACGCGGTTTGCAGAGGTGCTGCGCGCGAGTTGCATTGGCCGTGACCCGCTCCGCGAACTAAACGCGGAGGATAGCGCGGACGCTATTTTCGCGGCGCGAAAACCGATTAGGACGGCCTCCAGAACGTTGTTGGTCCTCGCTGCATTAACCATCGTGACGTTGTCTGCCACCCTTTATTTCCTGCGGCCAAGTGCGGAAGGTCACATCGCGAAGATCACTGGATTGAGTGGATCATTGCAATGGACGGGTGACGGTGGCCGGGTCGTTCGGGATCTTCATATAGCGACCGAACTATCGGGAGGAACCATCGAAGGCATGGCACCTGACTCGTGGTTCGAATTGAAGTTCAACGACGGTTCGACCGTCGCGATCTCCGGGAGATCGTCGCTCACCTTCTCGGCTTCCGGGCAGAAGAAGCTGCATCTCAATGAAGGCAACCTGTCCGGCAACGTGAAGCCTCAACCCGCAGGCAAACCGATGCTCATCTACACTCGGCCCGCTGTGCTCGAAGTCTTGGGAACACAGTTCGAGGTCGAGGCAAGGCTTTCGGCCACGATGCTGAACGTCAGCAAAGGGAGGAAAGTACGCGTGAATCGGCTCAGCGGCGGCGCTGCGATTGACGTGCCGGCCAAACACCGTGTAATCGCGGCTGCCGATCGCGAAATGTCGCCAGTCCTGGTTCCCGATTCGGTGGACCGGTGGATCAGTCAATTGGAACTTGGACCCAACGGCACGCAAGGGAAGTGGTCGCCAAGAACGGACGGGGAAGATGCGAGACTCAGGGCGGTTCCATTTACCACGCACCTGGGAAAAACAATTTACACGGTTTCGATAGGGATTTCCAGTGGTGACACCCCCCCCGTTATCCTTCAGCCCGCTTCGCGTTTCAGGGTGCGCGGCCGCATTGCGTCATCCCTCCCAGTGTACTTCGGTGTAACCGTCCGGCACGCTAATGGGGAATTCGCCGGAAATTTCCAGACCGTTCGACCCGCGGTCGAGTTCCCAAGCGGACAAAACTTTGAGGTGATACTCCAACTTCGGGACTTTCGGCTCGACCCTTCGCTCATCGAAATGAAGAACAAGCTGCCGAGTGCTCCCTTCGACTTGGTGGTCGAATCCATCTGGTGTCATACTTTGGACAAGCAGGCGGGGCTGGAAATTGCCGAGGTCGAATTGCTCCCACCGGCGAAGATGAATTAGTCAAGTTATGAACAAACCAAACGAGCAACGGGTCGGCGCGAGTATCTGAAGAAGCCGAGGCAAACCGCCTTCACTCTCATCGAATTGTTGGAGGGGATCGCGATCATCGCCATTAATGCCCTATGGATGTAGCCCGACCCGACATCGCTCGGAAAAAGAAACGCAAACGTCTTGCGCTGCTTTTCATTGTCATTCTCGGCATCGCTGGAATCACGTTCGCGCTCGCCCGGCTTGGACCCGCCCTGCCACGAGTCGATGCCGCGGCCATCTGGACAAACCAGGTGCAGCGGGGCGAATTGCTCGTCGAAGTTCGCGGCAACGGATCACTCGTTCCGGAGCAACTTCAATTTGTCCAGACGGAGGTCGGCGGCACTGTGCAAAAGATTCACGTGCTGCCGGGCGCGCTGGTGGAGCCGGAAACAATTCTCCTGGAGTTGTCGAACGTGGATCTGAAGCAGGACATCTTCGACCGCGAATGGGCCATCAAGGCGTTGGAAGCCGGCAAGGTGCAGATCGAGGTCCGTCAGGAGGGCGATCGCTTGAACAAGGAACTCTCGGTTGCCAAGTTCAAGGCGGACTACGAATACGCCGCACTGGAGGCCGAGGCGTATCGAGCGCTCGAAGCCGATGGCCTGATTGCCGCGCTGGAAGCCAAACGCTTCATCCTGAAGGCGGAAGATCTCGTGGTGCATTACACAAATGAACTCAAAAGCATGGCCATGGACCAGCGGTCCACCGAGGCGGAGCTGGCCGTCAAGGAAGCTGACCTCATGAAGATGCGCGCCGCGTTGAACTTGAAGAAGCAGCAGTTCACCAACCTGACCGTGTGGGCCGGCATCAAGGGCGTGCTGCAGGAGATCGGCGACCGAAGCAAACTCGAAGTCGGCCAGCGTATGCCCCCCAGCGCCACGCTCGCCAAGATCGTGCTGCCGGACCAGCTCAAAGCGCAACTTCAGATTCCGGAAACGTTGGTGAAGGACGTGGTCATCGGTCAGAAGGCTTCCATCGACACCCGCAACGGCCTCATCCCCGGCACCGTGTCGCGCGTGGACCCGGCGGTGAACAACGGCACCGTCACCGTGGATGTCCGCCTGCAGGGGGCGCTGCCGCTGGGCGCCCGGCCCGACCTCAGCGTGGACGGCACGGTTGAGATCGCGCGGCTAGCGGACGCGCTCTTTGTCGCGCGCCCGGTCAAGGCGGTGCCGGATGCCGAGGGCAGCGTCTTCCGGATTAGTGCCGACGGGAGGAAAGCTGTCCGGGTTCCGGTTTGATGGGGGCGCAGTTCCGTCAGCACCATCGCAATCGGCACGGGCCTGCAGGAGGGAGACAATATAATCCTGTCCGACCTGTCCGAGTTCGAGAAGTTTGAGCGGCTCCTGATCCGGTAGCCCGGGCGCCACCAACCCAAACCATCATGAGGGAAAATAGAAAATCACTGATCGAGCTCAAAGGCATCACGAAGGTTTTTCACACGGACGACGTCGAGACTCACGCGCTGGGAGGCATAGCGATGGACGTTCGTGAGGGTGAGTTCGTCTCGATCGCCGGTCCTTCCGGATGCGGCAAATCCACTCTGCTCGCGATCCTCGGCCTGCTGGACACGCCCACCGACGGCACTTACGCGCTCAACGGTCAGGCGGTCGTGGGCATCAGTTTCTCCGAGCGCGCCCGCATTCGGAATTGCGAGGTCGGGTTCATATTCCAGAGCTTCAATCTCATCGGGGATATGACCGTGTCCGAAAATCTCGAACTGCCTCTCATCAACCGGGGCATGCCGAAGCCCGAGCGCCCGCAGTTCGTGGAGGCGGCCCTGGAGCGGGTGGGCATGTCGCATCGAGCGAAGCACTATCCGGGACAGCTCTCCGGCGGCAAGCAGCAGCGCGTGGCGGTGGCCCGCGCCCTGGTCGGCAGTCCATCCATCCTTCTCGCCGACGAGCCCACGGGAAACTTGGACTCAAAGAACGGTGAGGCAGTGATGGCGTTGCTGACGGAATTACACGCCGCCGGCTCTACCATCTGCATGGTCACTCATGATGACCGCTTCACCCGTTACTCTGAGCGAACCATCCACATGCTCGACGGGCAAATCGCCGCCGAGTGCGTGAATGGAAATGAGCTCAAGGCGGAGGTCGCCCGCCCGATCAACGGCAAGCCATGAATCTTCCCCAACTTCGCACCCTTCTGTTGGCCTTCGTTGTCTGTTCTCCCGCCGGTGAGGTCGCGCCTCAGACCAGGAACCTTTCCCTCAAGGACTGCATCGAACTGGCATTGCAAAACAATCTGGAGCTCGAGATCAGCCGCATCAACCCCGACTTGGCCCGGTTCAACCTGGAGCTTTCCCGCACGGCCTACGATCCCACCGTCCGCTTTTCAAGCGACTTGTCCACTGCCTCGACGCCGGGCGGTGTGGACGAACAAAACCGGACCTTCCTCGCCACCGAAACCGATTCCCAGATCTTTTCCTCCGACTTCGGCGGGCTGGCTCCCAGTGGATTGAGTTACAACCTCAATGCCAACCTTTCTCACCGGGAAGGGCTCAACGCGGGCGGACCATTTGAAAACTCGTTCGGCTCCACCTCGCTTTCGCTTCGGCAGCCCTTGCTGCGCAATGCGTGGATCGATTCCACTCGCACGACCATCCGGATAAACCGAAACAACTTGCGGATTTCTGAACTCGGCCTGCGGCAAGTCATCATGAGCCTGGTCACGCAGGTGGAACGCGCCTACTACGACCTGATCCTGGCCCGCAACAACGTCGGCGTTCAGGAGGAGGCCCTGGAACTGACCGAGCGGCTTCTCAAGGCCAACCGGCGGCGAGTGCAGGTCGGGCTGATGGCTCCGCTCGACGAGAAACAGGCGGAATCCCAGGTGGCCACCCGTCAGTCCAGTCTGCGATCCGCCCAACGTTTGCTGGTGGCGCAGGCCTATGCGCTGAAACGGTTGTTGACCGCCGACATCGCCGGTTGGCAGACGGTCGAGATCATCCCCGCCGATTCGCTGGTCCTCGTGCCCCAGGCTTTTGACCTCCAGGCAAGCTGGGGCCTCGCCCTGAATAAACGCCCGGAAATCCTGCAATCGCGCCTCAATCTTGAATCCGACGGCATCACGCTCAAGTACCGCAAGAACCAACTCTTCCCGCAACTCGACCTGGTCGCTTCCGGCGGCTTCAGCGGCTCCCGCCGGGAATACAGCGGCGCGTTGGACGACTTGTCCTCCGGCGAGCGCCCCCGCTACGGGATTGGCGCCGTCGTTTCCATTCCGTTGGGCAATCGCTCCGCGCGGACGCAGTATGAGCAGCAGAAAACCCGCGACCGACAAGGCGTGCTCAGGCTGAAGGAGCTGGAACAAACCATCATGACAGAGGTCGCGCTCAACATCGAGCAGGCGCGGACCGTCTTCGACCAGGTTGGCACCACTCGCAAGGCCCGGGAATTTGCCGAGATTGCCCTTCAGGCCGAGGAGAAGAAACTGGAGATTGGCAAGAGCACCAGCTTCGTTGTGCTGCAACTTCAGCGTGATCTGACCACGGCCCGATCCGCTGAAATCACCGCGCTGGCCGATTACCGAAAGGCGCTGGCCACCTTGGCGTTTTCCGAGGGAACCGTCCTGGAGCGCATGAAACTGGATCTGGAAGTGAAGTGAGGAAGTCACGGCCAACGCGCATGGGAATGGCATGAACACTACGGCGACATTTGCCGTTGATCGCCAGGAGCGCGGCGTTCACGCCGCTTCAACGTGCGCAATTGCCGCCGCCTCCGCATTGAAGGGCGCGTCAATTCGCGGGTGGGCGTTGAAGCGGCCTCAAGGCCGCGCTCCGAGTTTTGAAAGGTCGCTGTCGCATGAATGACGTGGGCTTCGCGCTGCGCATCCTGCGCAAGTATCCCGGATTCACCGGGGTGGCCGTGCTGACCCTCGCGCTCGGCATCGGGGCAACGAGCATCGTCTTCAGCATCGTCAACGGCGTGCTGCTCCGGCCGCTCGATTATCCGGGCTCCGAGCGCATCGTGAACGTCTGGGAGGGCGACCGCTCGAAAGGCTTCTCGTATGGCTATAACGACCAAACCTCCCCGGCGAACTTCCTCGACTGGCGGCGCGAGAACCAGGTCTTCGAGGCGATCGCACTCTATGCGAATCACTGGGGTGCCGTCACACGGGATTTCATCCTGACCGGTACCGACGAACCACAACGGTTGTCCGGACGTTTCGTCTCCAAGGATTTCTTCGCCGTCTTCGGGCTCAGCCCGAAGCTCGGGCGCTCGTTTCTCCCGGAGGAAGAATTGCGCGGTGCGCCGCGGGTGGTGGTGATTAGCCACCGCCTTTGGCGTACGATTTTCAACAGCGACCCGCGGATCCTTGGACGCACCATCGACCTCGAGAATCGTGGACGCTACACCTACGAGATCATCGGCGTGATGCCGGAGGACTTCCGTTATCCCAATGCGGACCTCTGGATTTCGATGGCCCACATGGTTCTGCCCGCCACCCGGCGCGGCGGCGACGTGATGGGCGTGGTTGCGCGCCTGAAGGAGGGGGTCGTGCTGGCGCAGGCGAAAGCGCAAATGAATGTCATCCAAGCGGGTATTTACCAGCAATACAAGGGACTTGAGTTGCAGGGAACGGACCGGGTCGTTCGTCCGAACATCGAGCTGGAGCCGATTCTTGACTCGGTGGTGAAGGGCGTGCGCTCGTCGCTGTTCATCTTTTCTGGTGCCGTCGCGCTGCTGCTGCTCATCGCCTGCGCCAACGTGGCCAACCTGCTGCTTTCCCGCGCGCTCACGCGGCAAGGCGAAATGTCTGTGCGCATGGCGCTGGGCGCCTCTCGCTGGCATCTCATCCGGCAGTTGCTCTGCGAAAGCGCCGTGCTCTCGCTCCTGGGAGGCGTGGCGGGATCGTTTTTCGCGTGGTGAGGAATCAAGCTGGTGATTCAGTTCAGTGCGGGCGCCATTCCCCGTGTCAACACGGTCACCCTCAACTGGCAGGTGCTCGGTTTCACGCTCCTGGTTTCGCTGGTCACGGGAATTCTCTTCGGCCTCGCTCCGGCGTGGCAGACCTCGAAGGCGAATCTCAGCGACGCGCTTCGAGCGGGGGCCAACCGCCAGACCAGCGGCCGCTCCCACCACTACGTCGGCAACGCCTTCACCGTGACGCAAATTGCCCTGGCCCTCGTGCTGTTGATTGGCGCCGGGCTGCTGATCCAGAGTTTTCAGCAGTTGCAGAGCGTCAAACCCGGCTACGACACGGACCACAGCCATCCCACAGAAATTCGGCAAAAAATGGTTGAGTTGACAATTTAATCCTGCCACACGGCAGGAATGAAAAATAGAAACATCAACTCAACCGACAGCAGGTTCACCGTCT
>JACQWK010000137.1 GCA_016209525.1 Verrucomicrobiota bacterium | reverse complement strand
CCGGTTGTCGGTAGCGCAGGCGTCTCGCCTGCGAGTTCGCCGAGCGTCCCGCTCGGACGCGGCCCGGCGGCGAGACGCCGCTCGAACTCGCAGCCGAGGACGGCTGCGCTACGACGACCGACAACTTCGGGATGCACCGGAATTGCTGTTGGTCGTTGCCAGACGCTTGACAAAAATCGGGGTTGCGCCACATGCTCTGTCGATATCCAAACACAGCGTCGTTTCATTGGATCGTCAGTTCGATGAAAAGCGTCGAATCTCCAACGTCACGCGATTTCCGAAGCGTGTTTTGTGAACGTTTCGGTTGCCCTCCGGGGGAATTTGAATGGAGTGTCTTTTGGCGATGCCTCTACCCTCACGCAATCCCGGTCGCGAGGATTTTGCTGTGGATCGATTCAGATTGCTTCGAGCGCGATCTGCAAACGATTCGGCATCTTGGACATGCCAGCACCTTTGCGGACATCCTGGCCGAAGTGAACTCCTTTCGCTCCGATCACCGCACGCGCTCTGGATTCCTGCGCGGTCTTCTGCGGATTCGGATTTCCGGGAAACGCTTGCTTCGGCTCGGGACTCAGCTCTTGCACTGATCTTGAGCCTCCAGCGGCGTCACGGGATCGATGAAGAACCAGCACACAGCGCCGATCAGATAGACGCCTGCGAACATATATAAATTGATGTCCCAACTGCCTCCCGGAAGGCCGAGAACCCACGTCACCACGATCGGGGCGACGCCTCCGCCGAGGTTGCCCATCATGTTCATGCTGCCGGAAAGAGAGCCGGCGTATTTCCCGCCCACGTCCATGCACGCGCCCCACCCTCCCGGCATCGCGAGGTCGTTTCCAAAACTCGCCAACCCGACCGCCAGCATGGCGAAGAGAGGATTCTCTAACTTCGTGGCGAGCACGAGCGTCGCCGCCGCCCCGATCAACCCGATCACCGCCATAAGCCGGCGAGTGGTGGCTGTGCCCAGAGACCGGGAAATCGGGCCGGACACCAGGCCGCAAAAGATGGAACCTAACCCGCCAAAGAAAAGCGGGATGCAATTTAGCAGGGCCCGATCCCATTCTCCCAGGCTTGGGAAGCGTTCGTCCACGTAGGTCGGCATCCAGGTGATGTAAAAATACCAACTGTACGCCATACAGAAATACTGCAGCCAAAGCAGCCAGACCGTGCCGCTGGCCAGGAACTTGGCCCAGGGAACGTCTCCGTGGCTGCCCGCGTTCTTTTCGGCCTCACCTAACAGCGCCAGTTCCGCCGCATTGACGCTGGGATGTTGGCGCGGATTGTCGCGGAACCAGCGAAAGAAGAAATAGGCCCAGACCACGCCGAGGGCGCCAAACGTCACAAAGGCCCAGCGCCACGTCATAAATGTCAAGACCCAAACCACCAGCAACGGAGTGAACGCTCCGCCCCATCGCGCGCTCATCCACATGATGCCTTGCGCGCGCACCCGTTCTCCCTGAGGCAGCCAAATCGTGAATGCTTTGGTCAAATTGGGAAAGCAACCCGCCTCGCCCATGCCGAACAAGAATCGGCAAACCACCAGCGACGCCAAACCCCAAGCCCAGCCGGTCAACGCCGTGAAGATCGACCACATGATGACAACACGCATCAAAACCAGGCGCGGCCCGATCTTGTCGCCCAACCAGCCGCCGGGAATCTCAAACAGCGCATACGACCAGGCGAAGGCTGCGAACGCGAGGCTCATTTGGTCCTTCGTCAATCCAAGCTCCTCCATCATTTGAGGCGCAGCCTTGGAAATGCAGACGCGGTCGATGTAGGTGATGATCGACAGCGTGATGGCGAAGAAAATGACCCGATTGCGCGCTCGACTTGGCCGTTGTTCATGGGCCGGTGGAGCGCACTCGGCGCGCGCATGGGGCAAGCCGGAGCTCATGTGGACGCGCTATTGGTATCGGAGTTCGAGGACCGACTCAATGCTTTTTCGCGCCAGCAATTCTCATTTTGGCAACGGGCGCGGTTCGTGACCGTAAGGCGGACACTCCTGTCCGCACATTTTCGGAAGT
>JACQWK010000136.1 GCA_016209525.1 Verrucomicrobiota bacterium | reverse complement strand
GTCTCGAACGCCCAGCCGAGTGCAACTCGGCGACAAAGCCCAGCGCGGCGAAGCCGCAGCCAAAATGGGTGGGGCGAGTCTCTGTCGAGCCCTGGAATACTTTCCGGCAAAGAAGTCAGGGCTCGACAGGAGTCTCGCCCCACCCACGATTTTGCGCGGCTTGCGACGATTCCGACCGATCCTGATAGACTTCAAATCTGCGCTACGGCGCCTCGGGGCGCCATCGACCCGAAGAACCTGTGAAATTTTCGGTCCAAGGCTCATCTCACGAGCACGGTTTCCCCGTCCACATTCAGAAGAATTTCGCCGTTAAGAGCAATGCAGCCTTGTCGGTTTAACTCGGACAGACGCTGGACAAGGCGGTGAAACTCTGCCGACCCGACTTCGACAACTCTCCGGGGCGGCGACGCGGCCTGGTCGAGAAGGGAGCTGTCCACCCACTGATTTCCGTGTTTGTAGAAGGCGCGGTCGTTCACCTATTATTAATGAGTTCAGAAGTTGATAGACACCCCTCACCCGTCCTACGTTGGGAAACCAATTCCTGGAATATTCTGCAACCACGACCACAGCTTAACATTGGAATGGTGGCGTGTTTGTAAAGGTCGTGTAAAAATTGCCCGCAAGACGACGGAACGAGACTTGTGAAAAGATTCCTGGCTTTCTTGGCTACCGGCGCTCCTTGTTCGCGACGGCGGAGGAGTTTCTAACGGTCGTCGTGCTGAGCAACGATGTGCCGAGCTATCTCTTCACTTTGATCGTCTTGTCTCCTTCATTTCTGGGGTTCGTGTAATTCTATCTGCCATCTTCGCCTTAGTCTTTGTCATTGGGCTTTACGTCCCGGCGAACCTCAAATTCGCGACCATCATTCCGCTGGTCCTCCTGGGGCACATTCTCTTGAACTTCTATTGAGCGAAATACTTTCGCGAGGCTTTCCGACTTGAGTGAGTCATGTTCGCCAGGCCTCGACAATCATCGCGTCGGTTTCGCGGGTCAATGGCTGGCGGTCGAAATTGCCGTAAATCTGCCGCCGTCCGAAACCGGCAAGGGTGAGGAGCAGTTGCATCTCCGATTTGTAGATCCAACGGATCGTCGTGGCCGACCGGTGGGTCACAGCGACCGCGCCGCGTTCGTCGAGTTCTTCGACTTCAATCAGAGATTTCTGGAGTTGCGCCACACGGTCGAATGAGCGGGTGTCGAAGAGCCTCAGGGTCCGGCCATGCTTCGGATGCTTGGTCTCCAGTTCCAAGACGCGAGTGTTGTCGGGCGAGCCAATGATCTCCAAGCCGGGAAAAAACGCGTCGAACGCCAGCATGCCGCCAGCGATCAGATGGTCGTAGCAACAACGCAGCGTGTCGATTTGCGCCTCCATGGTCAAATTGTGCACGAACGAGTTGAAGGGAATCATGATCAGCGCAAACCGCCGCGGAAGCCGAAATCCGCGCATGTCGGCCTGATGCAGGAGGGGCTTCAAGCCGAGCAATCGCGCCTTCTCTCTCAGGTGTTCCAGCATCGCCGGACTGAGGTCCACACCTTCGATATCCACGCCCGCCTGGGCGCATGGGATCATAATGCGACCCGTGCCGCAAGCCACGTCCAGCACGGGTCCGTCCGCACGACGGGCCAAGTCGAGATAATAGTCCAAACCAAAGCGGAGATCGCTGCAAAGGGCGTCGTAAAGTTGGCCGTCGTCAAACGGTGTGCGTTTCAGAGGGTCGTCGTGAGTGCGCATTCGTCAAAATTATGGACCGCCGGTCGATTCCCAGGGTATGCGGACGATATCCGACGACAAGCAATAAAGCTGATTTGACTCTGCTTCGGCGCCGCCCTAGCCTCGCGTTCATCCAACCATGCGCCACCGCCTGACACGTCGTCGAACGCTCCTGCTGACTGGCCGGGCCGCGCTGGGAGTCGCGATGGCGCCCCGCATCCTCCGCAGCACTGATCCAGCTCGGGCCGCGAATGCCTGCGGGATCGTCATCGGTGAAACAACCGCCGCAGGCGCCGGCGTGAAGATTCTCGCCCAAGGCGGCAATGCGATCGATGCTGCGGTCGCCGCCGCTCTCGCCGCAGCCGTGGCTTCGCCGAACAATTGCGGACTGGCCGGGTATGGCGGCCACATGATGATTGCCCTCGCGGGCGGCAAGAAAATCACGGCCATCGACTTCAATACTGCCGCTCCGGCGGCCGCGTCCGCGGACATGTTCGGGCTCGATGAAGATGGCGCTGTTCGCGAGCGCGGCAACGAGTTTGGCTGGCGGGCCTGCGGCGTTCCGGGCACTCTGGCCGGGCTGCAACTTGCGATTGATCGTTACGCCACCAAGTCATTCCGCGAACTCGCCGCTCCTGCGCTGGAACTCGCGCGCAGCGGCTTTTCCGTGAGCCAGGGGCTTGCCAACGCCTCGCGGAGCATGGCAGCGCGCTTGAAGAAGGATCCAGGCTCGGCGAAGCTGCTCTTGAAAAACGGCGAGCCCTATCGAGTCGGCGAGACGTTCCGGAATCCGGATCTTGCGAATGTGCTGGAGACGCTGGCGAAGGAAAATTCTGTCGAGCCGTTTTACCGGGGCGCGATCGCCCGGGGCATCACCGCTGCCTTCCAAGCGAACGGTGGATTGCTGACCGACCGGGACTTGTCCGAGTATCAAGCGTGCGAAGTCGAGCCCTTGCGTTTCGACTGGCGCGGCTGCTCGGTGTTCACCGCGCCTTTGACCGCCGGCGGCTTGACGGTGGTGGAAGCGCTTTCGATTTTGAAGGCGCTGAATTGGGCTGGCCGACCGCCGGATCCAATGCGAGCGCACGCCCGCGTGGAAGCCCTGCGGTTCGCCTGGCGCGACCGTCTCCAACTGTTGGGTGACCCCGAAAAGACTCAGGTGCCCGTCTCGCGGCTGCTTTCCGTCGATTATACCCGCGACCTGGCGCAACAGATTGAATCCGCGATCCCGGAAAAAAAGGCGCTCCCGATTCAGGTTGAATCGCGCTCGCACGGCGGAACGGTTCATCTCAGTTCAGTGGATGGCCAGGGCAACATGGCCGGCATTACACTCACGCACGGCAATACATTCGGCGCGTGCGTGACTGTGGACGGACTGGGACTCACCTTCGGCCACGGCCTGTCGCGCTTCGAGCCACGACCTGGACACGCGAATTCGATCGGCCCAGGCAAACGGCCGCTCCACAACATGTGTCCGACCGTGGTCGTGCGCGATGGCCATCCCGTTCTCACACTGGGAGGCGCGGGCGGCCGGAGGATTGTGAACGGCGTGTTCGACACACTCTTGCCTTTCGTGGCGTTGGACGCCTCGATGGAAGCGGCCGTTGCGGCGCCGCGACTGCACACTGAAGGCAGCCTGGAACTGCGTGTCGAGCGACAATGGCCGGAACCAGAGGTGGAGTACTTCAAAAGTCTCGGTTTCGAAGTCCTCGCCGCACCGGGCGCGAAGATCAGCGCCGTGTCCTTTGACCCCAAGAGCGGGGAATGCCGGGCTGCTTCCCGGTGATCGTAAGGCCTCAGTCTCGCCCGGCGTAGCGCAAATTTTCAATCTATCAGTATCTCTGAGAATCGTTGCAAGCCGCGACGATTCTTCCGGCGCGCGGCCTTCAAGGCCGCAGCGGCCGCACACGGAAGGTGAGGCTCGGAGATTTTCGGACGCCTCGGGCTTTCGGAGCCGCTGCGGCCTGGAAGGCCGCGCGCGATTTTGGTTGCGGCTTCGCTGCGCTGCCGACTCGCCGCTCTGTGACCGAGCAAGACTGACCGATTCCGCCCGACGGGATTTTGGGATGGCATGAGAGGTTCCGCGGATGTTTAATTCTGTTATGAGCCTTTCCATGAACCGACCTACCCTTGCCCCTCCCAGGAGGGGAAATGTAATCGCCAGCAAAGTCGCGCTTTGTGTTGCTCTTGCGGCTTTGATCGCCTTGGCGCCTTTGATGCGCGGAGCTGTGTCCGGGGAAGCCGACGTCGCAGCGATTCTGGAGATGTCCAAAGTGTCAGGTGGGTTGGTCGTGTACCTTGGACCGAACAACCCTTGTCTCCTGGCAGCCTTGCGTCCGTCGCCTCGGTTCATGGTGCATGGCCTCGCCACGGGCGAAGTCGATCCGGCCCAAGCCAGAAAGGCTCTCCGCGAGCTAGGGGATTACGGCTCGGTGACCCTGGACCGCCAGGAGGGGGAACTCTTGCCGTTCATCGATAACATGGTGAACCTGTTCATTGCCGAAGGACTGAGTGGCGTTTCTCAAGATGAAGTTCAGCGGGTGTTGTGTCCCGATGGCGTGGCTTTGATCCGCGAGGACGGGAAATGGACTCGATCGGTCAAGCCGCGTCCGAGCGAAATCGACGAGTGGACGCATTATTTTTACGACGCGAAAGGAAACGCGGTCTCGCATGACACCGTGGTCGCGCCGCCGGAGCGTCTGCAATGGCTGGGCAGCCCCCGCTGGTCGCGGCACCACGATCGTATGTCCAGCTTGAGCGCCATGGTCTCCAGCGGCGGCCGGACCTTTTACATCATGGACGAAGGCTCGCGCGTATCGATTCTCCTGCCGTCGCACTGGTCGCTGATTGCGCGGGACGCGTTCAACGGAGTGGTGCTTTGGAAGAAACCGATCGACCGGTGGCATAACCAGTTGTGGCCGCTGAAATCGGGTCCAACGCAACTGACCCGCCGGCTGGTGGCCATCAAGGATTCCGTCTATGTCACCCTTTCAATCAACGCTCCCGTCAGTTGTCTGGACGCGGCCACGGGGGATCTCGTTCGCGTTTACGAAAGCACCAAAGGCGCGGAAGAAATTCTGGTCGTCGGCGACGTCGTTTACGCGTTGATCAATCCCGAACTCTGGGTTTTGACCGACTTTGTGCCGAGATACAACACGGGCGACCAAAAACGCGTGGAAACGGAGTTTAACTGGGATGCCAAACCACGGGAACTCCAGGCCGTCGATCGGGCCAGCGGGAAAGTGCTTTGGCGAAAACAGGGAAAGATCGCGCCCCTGACCGTCGCGGTTGATGACCGGCGGCTGGTTTACTACGATGGCGACCGGTTGGTCTGCGTGAACCCAGCCGACGGCGAGACGCGTTGGCAAAGCGAACCGGCGGCGAAGCGAAAACTGTTCGAATACAATTACGCCCCGCGGCTCCTCTTGCACGAAGACATGGTCCTCTACGCCGGAGGCGACCGCGCGATGAAAGGCTATCACGCGGACACCGGCAAAGAGGTTTGGTCCGCGCCGCACAACAAGAGCGGCTATCGTTCGCCGGAAGATTTGATCGTGACCGGCGGCCTGGTTTGGAACGCGCCCACCATCAGCGGCAACATGTCCGGTGCGTTCACCGGACGCGACCCGAAGACGGGGGAGGTCAAGAAGGAGTTTCCGCCCGACGTGAAAACGTATTGGTTCCATCACCGGTGTTACATCGCCAAGGCGACCGATCGATTCTTGATTCCCTCGCGGACCGGCATTGAATTCGTCGATTTCAACAAGGAACATTGGGATCTGAATCACTGGGTTCGCAGCTCTTGTCTCTATGGCGTCTTGCCCTGCAACGGGCTGCTTTATGCGGGGCCGCACAACTGCGCTTGCTATCCAGAAACCAAGCTTTTCGGTTTCAATGCCCTCGCCCCTGGCTCGTCCAGCGGGCATCCGGGACCTCGTCCTGAGAAAGCCAGGCTTGAACGCGGGCCAGCGTTTCAGCAACCAGTCGATGAAATTCCGGCCGAAGAGAAGGACTGGCCGACCTATCGCCAAAACGCCGCCCGCAGCGGTCACACGGCCCAACCGCTCGCCGAACAATTGGCCGAACAATGGAACGTGCAGTTGGGCGGACGCCTGAGCGCGCTGATCGTCGCGGCGGGCAAGCTTTTCGTCTCTCAGATCGATCATCATACCGTCCACGCGCTCGATGCTGCCAGCGGCAAGCCACTCTGGAATGTGACGGTTGGCGGACGCGTCGATTCACCGCCCACTTACTGGAATGGCCGGGTGGTCTTTGGCTGCGCCGACGGGTGGGTGTATTGCTTGCGCGCGAGTGATGGTGCCTTGATCTGGCGATTTCAGGCGGCGCTGGGCGACCGCCGTCTCATGGCGCACGAACAATTGGAGTCGGTTTGGCCTGTGCACGGCAGTGTGCTCGTTGAGAACGGGGTCGCCAGTCTCGTCGCCGGGCGCTCGGTCTTCCTGGATGGAGGGATGCGATTCTTCCGCCTGGAGGTTGCGACCGGCCAGAAGCTCGTCGAGACCGTGCTGGATGACCGCGACCCGGAAACCGGCCGCGATTTGCACGAGCGCGTTCAGACACTTCAAATGCCGGTGGGGTTGAACGACATTCTGTCCAGCGATGGCAAGTTCACTTATCTGCGCTCGCAGAAATTCGACGCCAAAGGAAATCGCATCGACATCGGACCCGTCTCCGGCAATGCCGCCGTTCAAGGTGGCACGCAGCAAGGAGAGGGGGCGCACATCTTCGCGCCGATGGGATTCCTGGATGACAGTTGGTTCCACCGCTCTTACTGGGTCTATGGCAAAAATTTCGCCGGCGGGCACAACGGTTATTACCAAGCCGGGAAGTATGCCCCGGCCGGGCAAATCCTGGTGTTCGACGAACAAAATGTCTATGGCTACGGACGCGAGGCGAAATACCTCAAATGGACCACCACACTGGAGAATCAGCTCTTCTCGGCAAGCCGGAAAATTCCGGACGTGAGTCCTGGTTCTGCGCCCGGCGGAAACGCTGCGGGCGCCGCGGCGCTGCCCGCGGTCCGATTCACGGACACGCCTGCGATCAATCCCGCCGACACCCCCTTGACCGTCGAGGCGTGGGTCATGCCCGATGGACCGGACGGAGTGGTTTTGTCGCACGGCGGCAACGCTCAGGGATACGCGCTCGCGCTGAATGGCCGAAAGCCGGCGTTTTACATCCGTAGCAATTCGGAGCTTTCCTCCGCCAAAGCCGAAACACCGATTGGCGAAGGCTGGCATCACGTCGCCGGGGTGCTTGAACCCGACAAAACCATGAGGCTCTACGTGGACGGTTCGCTCGTGGCCAACGGCACGGCCCCGAATCTGGTCGCGAGGAAACCGGCCCAAGGTCTCGAACTTGGGGCGGATTCGGGCTCCCAAGTCGGGGATTATGGACCCAACCACGGTTACACGGGGCTCATCGATCAATTCGCCATTTTCCACCGCGCCTTAAGCGCCGAGGAAGTGGCGCTACACGCCTCGCCTTTGTTCTCTCCGCGGATTGCCGATGGCGCCGTGCTCTTCAGTTCGTTCGACCGCGGAGATGCGCGTGACGAATCGGGAGGGCAATCTCATGGCGTGCTCTCCGGCGTCGATACCGGCAAGGGCCGCTCCGGTGCAGCGCTGTGGTTTCGCAAGCCGGCCACAGCGCCGCTCTTCGCGCCCGCTCGTCCGGGAAATCCGGCGGGCGCCTCCCAACCCTCCAACACGTTTGTCGAGCATCATTGGCAGAGGTTCGTCCCGTTATTCGCCAGGGCCATGGCCATGGCTGGAAAGACCATCCTCATTTCCGGGCCGGCGGACATCGTGAATGAGGAAACCGCCTTCGAACGCCTGGTGGCCAAGGACCCGGCGGTGCAAGCCGAATTGGCTGAACAAGACGCGATATTAAACGGAGAGCGCGGCGCCAAGCTCCTGGCTGTCTCAATGAAGGACGGAAAACTCCTTCACGAAATCGCTCTGAAAGCGCCGCCGGTGTGGGACGGCATGGCCATCGCGCAAAGCCGCGTGTACCTGGCCACTTTGGATGGCCGGGTCCTCTGTTTCGGCGGACCTGCGGTGGCTGCTGTTGATGACCGCAAGTTCTGGTTTAGCACGGCGCGCAGCTTCTGATGGGTCTATACCAATAAGGCGACAGGATGTTTTCTTGGTTTCAAAGAAAAGAGCGACGGAGTTCGGCCCTTCGTATGACTCATGCCGACGCTCGAGGTCGCATGTGGCCTTCCCTTTCACCCCGGTCCTCTCCCCAAGAGAAAGGGAGAATCGTCCTTGGCCTGGAAATTTCGCAAACCCATAGCGCAGATTTTCAACCTGCCGTATCGCAAGCTTGCAGCCTGCACCGGCTTGATCTCTCCGAACCGGTCGGAGCGTCCGACGCCCAGCCGACTGCAAGTCGGCGAAACAGCGCAGCGCGGCAGAGCCGCAACCAAACCGGCGCGCGGCCTTCCAGGCCGCAGCGGCTCCAAAAGACCGGGGTGAACGAAATTTTCCGAGCGGCGGCTTCCGTATGCACGCGCTGCGGCCTGGAAGGCCGTGCGCCGGAAAAATCGTCACGGCTTGCGACGATTTCGACAGATACACTGCACAACTCGAATAGATCCGCGGCAGCCAGACTCCGGAACTCCTCCGGCCGTTTTCGCTCTCATCTGCGCGCCTCACTGAAGCTCTGGTTATCTCTAGGGTTTGCCCTGACTTCGGCGCACGCGTGTTCGATTCCGGTCTTCCGATATGCGCTGGATCGGTGGCCAGCCGATTCCTACCGCCTCGAGGTGGGGGTCCATTCCGCCTCCGATCCTGCGGTGGCGAGCCTCCTCAGGAATCTCGGCAATGATTCAGCCGTGAATCTGAAGGCGATCGCGCCTGCCGGCACCCAGGTCACGGAAACCCGCCTGCTCTTCCCTCTGGACGATACGCTCGTTTGGTCTGGCGCCTTGAATCCGTCGGCTCTTGCCGAATTGACGAATTCCGCTGCCCGAACCGAGATCGTTCGACGACTGTTGTCCGGCGAGTCCGGCGTCTGGATCCTGCTCGAATCCGGCCAGAAGAACCTGGACGACTCGGAGGCTGCCCGCCTCGACAAACGCCTTGCTTTTCTCAAGACTGTCGCATCCCTGCCGCCGATCGATCCTGCCGATCCAACAAGCCGTTTGGGACCAGGGCCGGCCTTGCGCGTCAAGTTTTCCACGTTGCGATTGAGATCCAACGACGCTGGCGAATCGGTTCTGCGCACGATGCTGCGGGGGCCCTTGGCAAATCAGACGCCTCCGCCCGCTGGAATGATGGCCGCGCTTGTTTTTGGCCGTGGTCGCGTGCTTGGGGCCTGGCCCATGAAAGAGCTCGGCGACGAGTCGATCGACGAGGCCAGTTTGTATCTGCTGGGTGCCTGTTCGTGTCAGGTGAAACAGTTGAACCCAGGATGGGATTTGTTGCTTTCTGTAGATTGGGAGCAGGCTCTTCTCGAGGCTGCCGCCTTTGGGACTGACAAGACCGTCCAAGCAACGGAGGAAGTGCCCTCCCCCAAGCAGCAAACCGTGACCATTCATCCTCAAACCGATCCGCGACCGGATGATTATGGCGATGGGAGTGCGTCGCAACAGATCCTCTTGGCACTGGCTGGTGCTGCACTGTTTGCGTGCATCGCCTTGCTGCGGCGCATATGCCGCTAGCCTGCATGATTTAGTCGCGGAGCAAGGCAGGGACGCCGCGCCGATTGGCTGGTTCATGGTCCCAATGCACGCCCTCTGGGCTTGTGGGCTCCCCATGAACCGACTGTTCGTAGCCGCCGAGGTAACGCGGCGGAAAACGTGGTTGAAACCAATATCCGCCTCCTCGCGTCGGCGGCTACGGTTCAAGGTCCCAATGCGCGCCAAATTTGGCGTGGGGGCTTTCCATGAACGTGGTGGGACTGACCTGCAGGTCAGCCCTACCGGGTTCATAGTCACAATATGTGCCAAGTGTGGTTTGGAGGCTTCCCCTGAACCTCCTCCAGGAGGGGAAATGGCGATTGTGGCGCGCAACACGGCTCACCTCCAGGTGGGCAGGGGTGGGTGTGTTTACCGGCGGCGATGCTACACGGAACTATTCTCAACCGCGAAAAGTGCGCAATTTTTGTTTGCCTCCAAAGGAGGTTGCGGGTATAAGGAAGTCCTTCCTGAGACGGTTCTGGTTCTATCTGTCAGCAGTTAAACCAGTTTCGTTTCCACGCTGAGCCCGCTCGTTGGAGGTAGCGGGCTATTTTTTTTTGAAATCAAAGATTGACGCGAAGGCGCGTGAAATACGCCCGCTCGCGAGGAAGTTCGGAATAGTTGCTGAGCGGGCTGAGCCGATAGTCCTCGTCCGTTAGATTCAACACACCAACCGAAACTTCGGCCTTTCGGTGCCGGAAGCGATAACCGATCTGGAAGTTCAGTTGGGCGACTGAATCCCCTGGACGCTTCGGAACGTAGCCACGGTTCTGCTGCCACCACCAAAGCAGTTGCGCTTGGGAGAACACACCGGAAGGGTGGTTGAAGAAGAGCTGAAATCTGAGTTGATGCAGGTCGGACTCCTCGGTGCGAATGGAGTAAGGAACCAGATCTGCCGGAATATCCGGCCGAGTCGCACTTAGATCCGACCGCGTGAGTCCGTACGTGGCGCCGATCGACCACTCTTGGCCGATGAGCTGGTTGATGTAAGCGCCCAAGGAACGCTCTTCAAATTCGAGCCGCTCCTGCATCGCAGATCGCGTTGCATAGGGTTCGGTTGGAAATTGCTCCAAAACGCCGACGTTCCTATCCACCTCGGAGACAAGCCTCGACGCCCAGACGCCGACATAGGTGTGCTCGCTAAGCTTCACATCCACCGCAAACCCTGCGGTTTCAAAGTCGGCACCCGCCAGGGAACCCACTTCCGATTCAGGAACGATGGACCGGAACGATTGGACGAAACCCCCGATCTGGGATGGTTCCAGCCGGTAGCTCTGGTCAAAAGTAACTCCACCGAGCGACTGCGCGTACATCCCGCGGAACGTCACGTTCGTCCACGCATCCCAGACGAAGCCACCTTTGGGCAAGACTCGTTTCCTTTGCGATCGCCCCGGACGCACGGGCGGATCTCGGAAACCATCCGGATAAACCAACGATTCGTAGGCCAATCCTCCGATCAACACCAAGCGATCAAATAATCTCCAGTGGTCGTAACCGTAGAGTGTGGCCCGTCGAAAGTTCTCATTCAGCCCCCCGGCTTCCACGGACTGAGTCGGAGCGAAGTAGTCGTCCAGTCCAGGTAGGCGATCCATGGTCTCAAGCTCGCCGGCCTGCATCCGGGCCCCAAGAACGACTGCGTGTTGTTCGGTTTGGATGATCTGGTTGAGTTCGGTGACATAAGCTTCGAGTTTTGACCGATAGAACAAATTGGTCTGGAGTCGGCGATCATCGTCGGCCCGCCACGGAGGCCACAGGTTGTTGACCTTGCCGTTTTGATAGTCGAGAACAAGCTGATGCCAGTCTTCCAGACTTAAGTCCTGCTTGCCCGTGAGGCGTCCCCCAAGAAGCAATGTGTGGATCCGAGGTCGCCACTCGTGATGATAGATTCCAACGAGCGTCGGAATCTCGTTCTCGTCCAACTTAAGGCTGCGGCTGGCAAGTTGAGGATCATAATACTGGAAGTTGTCTCCGGAGCGGTAATCCTGGTACGAAGCCAGGAACAGCACGGAATCCTGCGGTGTGAATTGTTGTTTGATCTGCGTGTCCCATTCGATCCGAGAAAGCTCGTTGTTTGGCCGGACTCCTTCGTTGCGTTGGTAATTCAAGTCGAGGGAATAGCTCGTGTTGCCAAACGTGCCGAATTGAGAGGCCAATTGGCGCCATTGGCCGTCGCTGCGAACGTCGGTCAAGCTGCTGAAGCCCATCCGATCCGTTTCGAAGAGCCGCGAGTATTCCTGTTGCGACACATGCTGCGAGAAATTGCCGCCGCCCACCGGCGCGAGCGCGTAAGCCAGCAGCAATTCGTTGAGCCAAGGCGTTTCGTATCGAAGGTTGAAACGAGTCGGGTCCCGCAACGCGTCGAACGTCTCGGCCAGAAACAAATGGGCGGAGAAATTGCCGTAATCACGGCTGGCCGCCCGCGAAGCTTCTTGGACCGCCACTTCGGACATTCCCGCGGCTTCGTAAATTCTCGCCAGATTGGCGCTCCGGACCGCGCGGTCCTGATCGAGCAAGGGGCGCGAGCGATACACGGCCCGATTGTCGTTCAGCCGGAGCGAGGCCTCTAAGTCTGCGACCGCTGCGTTGATCTGGCTTTGTTGGTACTTCTGCAACGCCGAGTAGAGCGGCGCGGTCGGATCACCTGGATCGAGGGTCTTGGCTCTCGCAATCTCCAAATCTGATTTGCCGACGTCGCCGCTCAGCCCGTAAGCTTTGCCCAGGTAGCTTCGGAGGAAAGAACGATTGGGCTCCAACACCGCGGCCATTTGCAGGTCCTGGACGCCTCCTTCGAAGTCGCGCTTGCGAATCCGGCACAACCCGCGTCCAAGCCATCCGTTTCCCAAGTCTGGATCGAGTCGAATGGATTCCTCAAACGCTCCTCGCGCGAGGGCAATCCTATTCTCCGCGCTCAACAAGAAACCCTTCAACGCGTGGGCTTGGGCATTCTCCGGAGAATGCTTCAGGGCCTGATCCAGATCGTCGTTCGCAGGCTTGATTCGCCCGAAGCTAAATTCCAATTCTGCCAACCTCTCCCAACCGAAGCCGAACTCGGGTGCGAGATCCACCGACTTACGAGCGGCTTCCCTGGCTTCGTTCAATTGAAAGCGGGACTGCAAATAGTACGAGTAGCCGAGCCATTCCGAAGCAGACCGCGGTCGCGCCGAATTCGTCACCGTCCGAAAATTGACCGCATCGATCATCAGTTTTAGAGCGGACGCCAACGAATCATCGTGAGGGACCGAATTGAGCAGATCGACCGCGCGCTCTTGTTGGGCTGCCGACAGCAGCAGGTTCGCGAGGTAAAGCCGTGTGCAGTCCGAAGCCGGCGGATCAAATGGAGGAACGCGAGGATAGGCTTCCAACGAGCGTTGCAAGTTCCCCGCTCGATAAGCATCGAGCGACTCTTTCAACCGGTCCCTCTCCTCGCGGCTGAAGCTCAAATCCCCGTTCCACAAGACTCCGGGGTAATAGAGCCACCATTGGACAAGATTCTTCGCCTCGATCGGTCTCTTTTGAAACCGGGCTGCTGGCCCAGGTTTGAGAACGCCTGTCTCGTTTGAGACCAGGTTCGTCTTCATCAGCAAATCCCGGCCCTCGAGCGCATTCGTGAAAGTCAGCTCCACATGGCCGTCCAAAACGGTCACCAGAGTTTGATTGTCGTGGGTCTCAAGAACAAACTCGGTGCCTCGCGTGGTCAGAGTTGCGTGTCCGGTTTGCCATTTCATTTCCTCTTCTCCGCCGCGGCTGAAAATATGGAGGATACCTTCCAACAAGTGAACGAAAGGAAGATCCGTTCGTTTTGGCGCCTGAATGTGGAACTTCGCGCCGGGCTTTACTCGCGCGAAATACGATGCCTCCAACTGCACGACGGCCGTGCCGTCCCCCACGGGCACCAAGGAGTCGCCCGGCTTCAAGGGCATATTATTTGTCACAATCAGAGATTCCCGAACTCCGACTCTGATGCAGTGAACGAGACCGTTGGTGCTCACAACCCGAGGAAGGAATTCCGCCGCCACGGCGTGAGACCCTGTCAGCCAGATGGCCCAGGCGATGAGGGCATGAACGATCGCTGAATTGTGCCAGAGGAAACCCAGACTTTCGCTGAACATCGTGAGCGGCGCGCGGCCTTCAGGCCGCTTCAACGCGGCCGTTCCCAGCCGGCCTCGAAGCGGGCTTAAGCCCGCGCTCCAACGCAGGGGCTTCAAGATCATGGACGCGATGGGTACTGAAAGGGCCTGGAATTTCTCCGGGAACCGCCTCGTTCGGAGTCCCGCCTTCAGGCGGGAAGGCGCGCGAAATTCAGGCGCGTGGAGTTGGTTAAGCGCCTCACCGAGTGAAGCCGGGACTCCAAACCAAGAACGCCGGTTCATGCTCCCAATCCGCGCCTTTTGGGCTTGGGGACTCTCCATGAACCTGGTAGGGCTGACCTGCAGGTCAGCCCTACCAGGTTCATGGTCGCAATGCGCGCCAATTCTGGCGTGGGGGCTCTCCATGAATCCGGTACGGACGGATTCCGCTCCTTCCCTGGTTCCGTTGCCCGCCAGGGAAGGAAAGTCAGGGGCGCAGAGGCGGTTCATGCGCGAGGTGGCTGGGTGTCAGCCATCGATGCCTCTCTCGCTTCGACGTTGAATTCTTTGACGCGCCTCGTGAACAACCTCTGGAGATTCGCCAACGCTCCTTCGCTTTCCATCAACCTTCGCAATTCGCGCACGGCCGGTTCCGGTTGGTTCGAATCCACCTCCACGCCCTTGATGAACCGCCAGGGCGCGAGTTTGTCGATCTCCGCCGCCTTCGGCTCTCTCGCCGGATCCAAGACCGAATCGAAGGAGAATCCACGCTGAAAAACGAGGATGATCCTTTTGCGCAATTCCACGGCGCGCACCAGTTCCAGGCGAACCCAATCATCGGGTCTGGCACACTTGATCAGGCTTCCTTTTGAGACGATCAACACGAAGTAAGTCGCCCGCTCGACCTCGGCCGTGAGGAGCTCGATCAAATGTCCGGCCCCCAATGCGTCCGGAGCATAAAAAACCCGCTCGCCCGATTGCTTCAGTTCCCTTTTGATGATGTTGGCCATGGGTCCGTCCGGGTCGCTGTGATAGCTCAGGAAAGCGAGATAGGGTTCCTTTTTGACTTGGGCTTTGGCCAGGAAGAAGCCTGTCACGCCGAGAAACTGAGTCGCCAGCACCGGTTGAAGCACCACGGGCACGAGCCAGTTGGTCCACCAACGAAAATGCCATTGCAGAAAACAAACCAGGACCGCGGCTCCAGCCACGGCCAAGAGAACGATCAGCAGAAAGCGGGGAACGCCTCGCCGGCAAAGTGAGACGAGAGCCAGACTGCCGAAGTATCCCCAAATCACGGCAACCGGAATCTCGACCCACGGCGGCAGCCGCCGCAGCCATTCCTGGTTCACAAGATTCAAGACCGCCGTGGCTTGGATTTCGACGCCCGGCGCCAAAGGCTTGCCGAACCAGGTATAAGGAGTTGCGTATTCATCCCTCGCCTCGCCGACGCCGCCGACCATTAAGTGGGACCCGACGAATACCACCTTGTTCGAAAAATAGCCGTCCGCCAGGTTCGTGCTCAGCGCATCCAGAAATGAGCGCGACTGGAAAGCTTCCCCGGGCCTGCCGTAAAAATTCAACCACCGCTTTGCTCCCCGGTCCAACGCGGCAATGTTCTCTGTTGCTGCCAGATGAGACGCGGCCACTGACGCAGCGTTGGGCATTTGGTCGATTGGCTGGGGCAGCGTCCGCACCGAGAAGCACGAGTCGGTATTGAAATTGGCGTGTCCCCAGCGGCAATGGGCGGAGTCGGTGAGAACTGAAATTGGGGGAATCAAGTCCAGCTTCGAAGCGGATGCCTGAAAGGCGCCGACCAAGACTACGGAAAGGTTGGCGTGAATCGCGGCCGCCAAATCGCGATCCACGCGCGGATCCGCATCGGGAGCGGAAAAAAGGAAATCGTAAAACACCAGTTTCGCGCCATCCTTGGCCAGCCGTTGCAGAAGCCGCGTGTGGTTTGTCCGATTCAACAGACGGGCGCTCTTTTCCCGCAGTTCAACCAAACTGTTCTCATCGACATAGACGATGACCACGTCGTTCGTAACGCCTCGATTTCCTCGAAAGCAGAACGGGAGATCATAGCTCATCCGCTCAACCGAACCCACGAAAAGCAGAACGACGCCGAGCACAATCGTCGGCCAAACGATCCATCGTTGTTCGCGTGAAAGCTTCAAGCGCTGCAATCCCCGCCTTTCTTGTGTCGTTGGGTTCGGATAGGTCTTTGCGCCAGGATTTGCACGGAATTGCCCAACAGTCCCTCACCCTTAATCCCTCTCCCCATCCGATGGGGAGAGCGTGTCCGTAGAACGGGTGAAGCGTATTTCAAAGAGGATCTTCACACAATTTCGCTTATTTTGATCGCTCTCTGGAATTAGGGGGGAAGACTCATGGCGCGAAAGAACTGCCCCGGGAAATTCGTGAACCGGACCACATTGGTCACACCTCGGCCATTCGTAACCGTCACAGCTTGGAAATCTCGCCACAAGGGCAGCGGATCCGACGCCCACCAGGATTGCAGTTGATACTTCCCGTCAGGCGCGGCCAGGATGATTTGCATACCGTCCTCGGCCTTTTGGCTGAACAGGCGAAGCGCGAGCGGCTCAACCGTCGCGTCCGGCACGTAATTCAAATCCACCAGAATCGCGGCGGTGCTTTCGGTGCCAACCTCCACGCTCTTGACCGAAGGTTCCCGGAACCCTGCCGCCAGTTGAAACCTAAAGGGGTAATTCGTGCCTGCAGTCAATCGAACGGTCGCCTCCGGCGCTTTCGTGAAATTGTTGAGCGGGCCGGGGATGGCCCAAGCCGCCCCTGCGCTGATGGCACTTGCCGGACCCAGCTTCACGGTCACGAATCGTTTGAACGCTTGGACAGCCGTGCCTTCCCGAGCTTTTGGAGCTGCGCTCGGCTGGGCTGCGATGGGCACGCCGACAGTGCCTTGGTCTGTCACAATTTGACTGGCCGCGGCGGCCGAGGCGGCAAAGTTTATCAAGTCCACCGCTTCCGTATCGATGGCTCGCACCACACTCTGATTATTCCGGATCCCCAAATACACTCCGGCGGGAAAGTAATTGTTCGTATTGTATAAGACGCAGAGGGGACCACCGCTGTTGCCAGGCAGGCTCATGAACCTGTCTCCGACATAGACACGGTCAGCCGCTGTTCCGAAGACCACATTCGGCAAAGGCCCGATGCGATGCATCTTTCCGCTGACCGCCTCGCCTGGAGTGGAGGCTGGTACCACTGGATATCCTACGAGCATTTTCCGCGTGTTTGTTGAGAGCCATTCGTTTTGAAACGTGTTCGTTGCGCTGAGGTAGCCTCCATACCCTTTTCGTCCCGCAGGCTCGACGAAATAGAGGGCTGCCATGTCTCGGCTGGATACTTGCAGATTCAAGAGTCCGGCTGTGGGATTGTCCTGGTTGTTCTCACGCTGCGCTGCGTAGCCATCCAGGATGAAAACACCCCTTGGTTTTTGCGGCATTGGATCGTATTCATCAAGATGTCGCTCGAAATACCAATTCAGCTCGGTGGCATAGGAGAAACTGATCCCATCGAATACGACGTGCGCGGCAGTCACGACAACGTTGCTCAATACCACAAACCCGCTGCCAGATCCTGCTTCGGTCAAAATCTGGCCATTGAAGGCATATGGTAATGGTGGAAACTGATCGAGCCCCTCCATAATTTCGCCGAGACCAAACAAAGCATTCAACGCCAACGCCGATGGTCTAGGAGACGCGGCAATGTCAACATACGCGCCGTTAAGCACAATGCCTTGATCCGGAACGACGAGCACTCGCAATGTCTGGGGTGGCAGAAAGTTGGCCACAGGGCGAAACCGGATCAAATGCGATCCTGCGGGCAGCCGAAGAGCCTCACCGCTAGCGTGCCACGAAGTCTCGCCATCGCGCTGCCAAGCGCCGCCCGCCGGCAGATTGGGAGGAAGCAGATTCACAGCCACGGTTCCGCTAGGCGTCGCGCTTGTCCCTCTGTAGTCGCGCGGGAAGGGCGTGACTGCATTGGCAACGACGAACACGGTGCGGTTAGTCGGCGGGAGAAATCCTGAAATTGGCTCGAATTCCACTTCGTAATTCCCGGCCACCAAGTTCGTCGCTGTTTCCCCGCTGTTTCTCCAATACAACTCCCATGGGAACCGCCAGCGGGCGGCCGCGGGTTGGAGCGTCACTCTGATCCCACCCCGGTTCCCCGGCACGGGGTCGGGAGGACGAAAAGTCGGCTGAGATCGATTCACAGAGTCATCGTCGTTGTCATTGATGACGATGGTGGTAACGCTTGGATCCCCGATCCTGGCGCCGGGACTCGCATTCGTCAGGACAACCTTGAAGGTCTCATCCCCCTCGACCAAACGATCGTCCACCAGCCCGATGCGGATGGTTTTCGCCGTGTCTCCTCCGGCAAACTCGACCCTTCGGAAGTTTGGGCCCAAGACGTAATCACCGCTATCGTCGTCAACTTCCGTGGCCGTGTCTGCAGACGCATGGACTTGAACGGAAGCGGGTCCGCTTCCTTCTTTGATCAGTTTGATTTCAAACGCACCCGCGGCTTCGCTCACGCCCGGATAAGTTCCTTGTTCGAACCGGACTGTAGGCGCTCGAATCTCGATCACCGAAATTCGGACGGGCGCAGATCGAACTGAGGCGCCCATGTTATCGAAGGCCTGAGCCGAAAGAAACGAATCGCCGCTCGGCGCGTTGGTCCAATTCAACGTGTATAGATCGCCAGGCGTCGAGTTGGTCACCGTTCCGATTTGGTTGGTGGACGCGCCAGCGGCGGCAAAAAACTCGACCCGCGCCACTGTTCCGTCTGAATCGGACGCGCGCGCCGCTATAGGAATCGGCAAGCCGAGGTTGAAAGTCGCGCCATTGACTGGGCCTGTGATGCTCACGGTCGGCGGCTCATTTACTTCCAGTCGTACTTCGGCGCTCGTTACCGATCCGGCGGAATTACTGACTATGACGCTGTAGGCGCCTGCATCGGATTTCTGCACACTGCTCAAGGTGAGCGTTGCGCTCGTCGCGCCCGGCAGGTTTGCGCCGTCCTTACGCCACTGGTAGCTCAACGGAAAAGTGCCCGTGGCAGTAATGCTGAAGACCGTGTTGGCTCCAACGACCGCACTCCGGCTTTGCGGCTGAGTAGTAATGGCGGGCGGGGTGGAAAGCCTGGCCACGACCGGAAAATTCAACCCAAACCACGAACCGAGATAGAGCGTGCCTACCACATCGTGAGCGAGGAACCCTGCGTCGGGGCCACTGTCAAGCCGCTGTAAAAAATAGTGCCGGTTGCCGTCCGAGTATCGCTGCCCTCCCCGCACCACAAGCGCAGGAAAACGATCGGCTAAGCCGATCATTCGATAAAACTCATTCAAGTTCGCGCCAAACGCCGCCTTGATCTCATTCCAATCCGCCACTTGTGCGTTCACCCCAAACTGGCTCTGGACGATCGCCGTGAGATCGTTAGTTTCGTTCACGAAAGTCGTCAGGCGATACGGACCGTTCGTCTGGCCGACGTATATCAACGCCGGTTGGCTCGTCACCTTGCCGGCCCCGTTGGCCACCTCGACCTCGTAACTTCCTGAGTCGGCAAATTGGGCGTCGCTGAGCGCCAGCATGGCGGCTGTAGCTCCCGGCAGATTTCGCCCGTCCTTGCGCCATTGGTAGGTCAGCGGAGGCGTGCCGATCGCAGTGACCGTGAGGGCGACCCTTACACCGGTGTTCAACGTTTGGCTTTGCGGCTGTGCTGTAATGACCGGCGGTGACGAGCCGAGCTCGGCGGATGAAGATCGCTGTCCAGTGATGGCAACATCAACACCATCCAGCGAAGCTATGCCGACGAAGCCTACGGTCCCGGACGCGGATGAGGGCGGAGTTACTTGATATGTGAGAGTGCGGGCACTGTTGTCGAAGAAAGGGCCCCATTTTGCCTTGCGATTGTTTTGATCAAAAAAGCCCCCTGCGTCGATGTTTGAAACCGTCCACCCGGTAGGTGGTTGGTCTTCCACGACATAGGCGGAAACACTTGAGTGTGGCGTGACCGTTATGATGACCGTTAATGGAACATTGCGCTTGTAGGTGGCGGGCAGTGCGCTCACCGCCGTACTGCTGGCGATCGCTTGCAGGCCGATGTTCCGTTTCTGGCTGGTCAAAGATTGTGACGACCTAACAACACTAACCCACCAGAGCGGAGGTCCGACCGACGCGTTCGTGTCCACCCTGTAAGTTTCGCCAACCTTCCATAAAGCTCCTGCGCGCGAGAGGTAGTCAGCAGGAATCGGATTCGGCGGAATGGGCCAAGTTTCACCACGTTTCCATGCCGCTCCGTAGGAGGTAATCTCATTTGCCACAATGGCAAAATCGGCTGGGGCGTTGTCAGCAGGGTGATATGCCGTTTGAGAGACGACTAGAACCGCCGAGGTGCTGTCGGCTGAACCGGCGGAGTTGCTCACCACGACCGTGTAATTGCCGCCATCGCTGGGCTGCACATTGTTCAAAGTCAAGGCGACACTCGTCGCATCAGCGATGTCCGCGCCGTTTTTCTTCCATTGGTAATTGAAAGGTGTCGTTCCGCTAACGCCTATGGTGAAGGTGACGCTTCCGCCCTGAACGACAGTCTGACTTTGAGGTTGCGTTGTGATGATCGGAGCTTGCTGCGGTGTGCTCGGAACGGCAGTTATTCGAGCCGAGAAATTCGCGCTTACCGCACCGCTATCGATAAGAAAGGTCGACCACGTTCCGTTGCTGTTCTTTATCCAGAAATCGTCGAGACTCGTGCCAATGGTTGGAGGATCGTACAGAAGAAGGCCGGCTTGCTCCCCGGGTTCTATCCCTTCGAACTTCACCGTCCAGGTGAATGTGTTTGGGACAATGACAGACAACCTCTGAGCCACAATGCTCTGGAACCCTGGGTCGAGTGAGAACTTCCCGCTTCGGTAAAGCAAAATTCCTGGGCCAGAAGATGAGCCATTGTTTGAGTAGAAGAATAGTTCCCCGACCTCGTTCCCGTTACGATTACTACTCAGAAAGTATTCAAACTGAAAATCCGTTACCGTTCGGTCTGTTCCTGACAAGAAAATCTGATCACCGAATTCGATTCCATTACCAGGGGAGAAAAAACGGTTGAGAGAGGATTTCGAGTTGTCATAAACCACAGTCCCTGAATCTGCAGATCTTGCGAGGACCACCCTAAAACCGAGGTAAGGAGTTTTCCTACTCGAAACAACGTTGTTGCGATAGGCTGATCGGCACGCTGCCGCCGTAAAATCCCAACCACCTCCCCGAAATACGCGGCTCAATCCCGTCGCGGGCCCTTGGGGCTCCGTTGCAGTCCCACCCACATATTTGTCGGTGTACCAGTCCGCACACCATTCCCAGACGTTTCCGTACATGTCATACAGGCCCCATGGATTGGGCAGTTTTAGTCCTACCGAGTGGGCTCGGCCGCCGCTATTAGCCTGATACCAAGCATATTTGGCCAGTTCGGAATAACCAAGATCATCGCCGTAGCTGAATCGGGTCCTTGTCCCTGCGCGTGCAGCGTATTCCCATTCCGCCTCGGTCGGCAGACGATACGCATAGCTCACGGGCAGCCGTCCGGCGGCTCGCTCGCTTTCGGTCAGTTTGGCGCAATAGTTCGTGGCATCGCTCCAGCTTACGTTTTCTACTGGATTATTTGGAACGCCGATCGCGAAACTCGGGTTTGATCCAGTGAGTGCCTGATACTCGGCTTGAGTGACTTCCTGCCTTCCTATCCAGAAACCTCTGGTAAAGGTTACCTGCGTCTGCGGCCCTTCATCGGCATCTCGATCAAGTTCCGTATTGGGACTCCCCAAGGTAAACGTGCCCTGCGGTATCCAGACCATGTTTCGGGACTGCACAGCCAAGAACCGTGCGGCCACGACACGCTTGTCGGCTGTGGTAGGCTCATTCAGACTCTCCCAAACGATTGCTACAAGCCCGTCGCGCCAAGCCACGCGCGGACGTCGGGATTCCAGGGATGCGATTCCAGACACTTCTTTCTCGCTAACATAGAACGTACCCCCAAGCGGTTTTCCCTGTTCATCAAACATCCGACCCAATACCAGACGATTGGCACCTCCCGTCGTGCCTGAATCGTCGAATACGGCGATCACGCGACCGCTTGCGTCGATTGCCGCATCCGCTCTATCGGGTGCTGCGAGGGTCAAATCGTCAGCCACTGCGCGTGAAAAACGCAAAGTGCCATCCGCGTTAAGCACCGTCATCCACACCTGCCTGGTGCCTTGATCATCCGTGCCGCTTGAAATCGCGACATAAGCATCCGCGCCATTTCCATGAAAACCTGTTGCATCCCCGCGACCACCCCCGGCAGCAATGCCCTTTCCCGTAAGCATTCCGAGATCAATGTTGGTGCTGATCGGAGTGCCGCTGTTATCGAACAAACGAACCGTAGCTCGCCCGTTTAATGCGAACCGAACAGCAAAACCATTTTTGGTGACTCCGACCCCGTGCCAAATCTCAGTTCTTTCCGGCGTAGCGCTCACCAACCCGACGGCACGAACTTCTTTCCCCGCTGGATCGACTATTCGGTAAATGGCGTGGATGTCAGGCGCGGCGCCCCTGTAAAGACTGGTAAGGTCATTCCTCTGCCGGCTTTCTCCCACAACCACAACGTTGCCATTCGACAAATACTCCCAATCTCCGATCCTAATGTCCCCTTCGGCATCGGCATATGTGTCGCTCACCCCGGAAACGATTGCGATGGGATTTCCGTCATTGGCCAACAACTGCACGGCTGGAAAATCACCCGCGTCGCCAGCGGGGGTGGATTGAAGAGCGGCGAATTGAGGCACTTCCAGCCCCAGAGCAAACGCGGTTGCGGCCATGCCAGTCCCGTCGCCGAACAGGTTGGCTTTGATTTTGGGGCCCCAAGCCGCATTTCCGGGCACAGGACTGCCATCATTGCGGAAGAACGAGCGGTACCGGTTCGTTACGCTAGACCCATCGGCGGATTTGATTTGCGCGCTGGGGCTGAGAATTCTTCCCGACGAGTCGGCCAATATCCAGACTGCCTCAAAGTCACTAACCCCATCACCGTCATCCTCCCAGCCAATGATAACATTTCTATTGTTGGCAATAGCGACGCCCAAACTCTCGAGCTTCCCGTTGTTGATCTCGCCTGGCGGAACGTGGAAATAGAGCGTGCCTGTCTTCGGGATCAACCCACTTTCTTCCGGTTTTCTAGCCGGTTTTATTTGTGCCACGGCCGGCTGCGTCAGCAGAGCCGTTAGAATGATGATCGTCGGAAAAGAGGCTCTTGAGACTTTCTTGCGAGCCATAAGGTCCACTCAAATTGCGGCTACATAGCATGCGTTACTAACACTCGCAAAACTGAAGAAGCCACAGCATCGCTCCGAGCCGGATAGTTCCCAGGTTGTTCCACCCCGACTGGAGTTCGTTCGTCTTGGCCGCATGGCGAAATCGGTTACTGGGTTTCCTTCAACGGCGTTTCCCACGCACAGATTCAATCAAATCTGTCCCGCGCCCGCAAGGCCAATGTCCTCCGCTCACTCCACCCGTCTCGCCCGGAAGAACTGGCTTGGTACATTGGTCAACTGCAGGCCGCTGATCGGTAGTCTTCCATTAGTCACCGTGACTCCGGGCAAGATTTTCCAGAGCGAACCCGGTTCAAACCCCGCGCGCGATTCGATCTGGTAATTGCCGTCCGGCCCAACGAGGAAAAACCGGACACCCCCGTTCACCGTCAGATTCGTCAGATAGAAAACAATCGGCGTCTCCGGCGCATAATTCAGTTCGACCAGAATCGCGGCGGTGCTCTCGGAGCCAACCTCCACGCTCTTGACCGTAGGTTCTCGGAACCCCGCCGCAGGTTGAAACCTAAACGGATAATTCGTGCCCGCCGTCAAGCGAACGGTCGTCTCCGGCGCACTCGTGAAATTGTTGAGCGGGCCGGGGATGGCCCAAGCCGCCCCCGCGCTGATGGCCTTCGCCGGCCCCAGCTTCACGGTCACGAACCGTTTGAACTCCTGGATGACCGCGCCGTCACGGGTCTTTAGTGCCGCATTGGCTTGCGCGGCGATGGGCACGCCGAAGTTCTGATTGGTTCCAACCTGGCTGGCCGCTGCCGCCGACGCCGCTTGGTTGATCAATTTCACGACATCCGAATCGATGGCGCGCACCAGCGAATTGTTGGCGGAAACTCCCAAGTAAATTCCCGCAGGAAAAAAATTCGTCCTGCCCTGCAATACGCAAAGCGGGCCGCCGCTATTGCCCGGCAGGCTGCGGAAGCCCTCGAACACATAGACCCGGCTGGAAGCCGACACCGGCGTGTAGGCCACCGTCGGATCGGGGTCGATAAAGAACATTCGCCCTGTGATCGGATCGCCTCCGGTGGCGCTTGGAACCACGGGATAACCGACCAGGAGCTTGTCTTTGTCGCGGTTCAATAGCCACTCGTTTGGATTCGCATCGGAGCTGAGGTATCCCGCGTACCCGTTCCTTCCGGCCGGTTCAAGGAAGTAGAGCGCGGCGGCGTCGCGGTCATAGGCGAGGTACGTGGAGGCCCCGAGTGGGACTCCGGTCGCGGAGTCGCGTTCCCGTTGCGCCGCGTACCCTTCGAGGATGAACTGGCCTCTCGGCAGTTGTGGTTTCGGATCGAACTCTCCACTGTGACGCTGGAACTGCCATCGAACCCTTGGAACATAGCTGAACGTAGTTCCATCAAAAGCCAAGTGGGCCGCTGTCAGCACGACGTTTGGTTTGACGACGACGCCGCTCCCTAAACCCGAGTCGGTGACAATTTGTCCGTTGAACGCGTAGGGACGAGGGGGCGTAGTCTTGGTGGCGGTTTCAATGTCACGGAAGTTCTTCAACGGACGGAGATCGTCCGGAGCGGCGTCCGGTTTGGTGTAACCGCCGCTCAGGGTTATTCCTTGGTCCGCTGTCACGGTCACCGCGCTCGTGAGCGGAGTCAGCCGGTTTGAAACCGGTTTGAACTTGATCAAATGTGTGCCGGGTGGAAGCTTAATCGTCTCTGCATTCGTGCGCCAGGTATTGTCTCCATCTGTCTGCCACCGCCCCTCCAACCAGAGATCCGGAGGAGCCAGATAGACGGTCAACGAACCGAGGCGCGGGATTGCACTCGTCACATACCGCTGGGCCGGGAGGGACTGCGGAGGCCCGTCTCCAGCGATCACCGTGATGGCGGCGTTGGCCGGTTGGACATAACCCGCGGCCGGTTCAAATTCGATTTCGTATTCTCCCGCCAGGACGTTCGCAATCGTGCCGCTTGCCCTCCAGGCGAGTTCCCACGGAAACCGCCATCGGCCAATCCCGTTCGGCTCCAGCGTAATCTTCAAACTGCCTCGATTTGTCAGGGCCGGATCCGGGAAACGAATCGAGAGAAGCGACTGGTTCACGGACTCATCGTCGCTGTCCTTGACCACGACGGTTGTGGTGTTGGGAACGCCGAGAACCGCACCCAAACTCGCGTTTCTCAAACTCACCTTGAACGTCTCATCGCCTTCCACCAAAGCGTCGTCCACGATGCCGACGCGAATCATTTTCATCGTGTCGCTTCCTTCGAACCTCAAAGTCCGAGCCCTCGCTCCCAGCAAGTAGTCGCCGCTGTCGCCGTCGATTTCGATCGCGGTGCCCGGCTCCGCAATGACCTCGACAGACGCAAATCCGCTGCCGTCCTTGAATACCTTAATCTCCACATCACCTGCGGATTCGTTGACGACGTAACTGCCTTGCTCGAACCGGAAAGTTGGTTGCTGAATCGAGAGAACAGTGACGCGGACCGGACTGGAGGCAGCGGAAGCTCCGGCGTTATCGAATGCTCGGGCCGTGAGAATCACGTCTCCCGCCGGAGCATTTGTCCAACTCAAACCATAAATGCCGCCGGGGGTCGGACCCGCAACCGTTCCCACAAGATTAGTGGTGGCACTCGCCGTGGCAACGATCTCGACTCGCGTCACGGTCCCATCGGAATCGGATGCGGAGGCACTGACGAGAATCGGGGAGCCGAGGAACAACGTCACGCCGTTGACCGGGCTGGTGATGCTTATCGTGGGCGGCGCATTCACTTCCAGTCTTGCGTCGGCGCTCGTCACTGACCCGGCGGAATTGCTCACGACGACGCTGTAGGCGCCGGCGTCCGATTTCGTCACGTCGTTCAACGTGAGCGTCGCGCTCGTCGCGCCCGCGAGATTTGCTCCGTCCTTGCGCCACTGGTAGTTCAGCGGAGGCGTGCCGGTGGCGGTGATGAGGAGAGTGACGCTTCCGCCGGTGTGCACCGTCTGGCTTTGCGGTTGGCCCGTGATGACCGGAGGACCGGCCACGCCGGAAATCGTGACCGGATCGGCCAGCGCCGACTGCGCATTATTGGAACTGTAGGCGATCGCGCGAACGGTCGCCGATTGGGAGAGTGTGAAAGGCCCGGCGTAACGGGTGGAACTGTTGTTCGGTGTCGAACCATCCAAGGTGTAATAAATCGTCCCGCCGCTGAAGCTGCTTTGGAGTGTCACTTGAGCGGCGCTGGTCCCAGTGAAAACGTGACTCGTGTTGTAGAGGCCGTTTACCAGCACCAACGGTGTTCCCACCGGAATTTCCAAGACTTTCGCGATGATGAACCAGTAATCTGCCTTGCCGTAAAGCGTGCTCGATTTGTTTCCACTCACCGGTGAACTCGACGACGCTCCCAAGAGCAGCCGGCCATCGGGCAAGGCCACGATGGAGGGGAGGTAATCAAAAGATGACCCGCCCAGAACCTGTTCCCAGCGCTTGTTGCCGTTGGCAGCGAGGCCCACAATCCAGCCATCGTAACCCCCGAAGTTTTGGCCTGTCTTATTGCCGCCGGGCGCTGAATCACTGGAACCGCCGACCAAAATATCGCCGTTTGGCGCAATGGCGAGGCCTTCCGCGACGTCGCTTCCAATGCTACCGAGGCTCGTGTCCCACAGTTTCTGGCCGCTGGCATCGATTCGCACCACCCAGAAGTCGCCGTTGTTTCCGCCGAAAAGCGGCTTGGTCTTGTTTCCGGACGCGGCTGAGGCGGAAAAACCGCCCAACACGAAACCGCCATCGGTCGTCGCGACCATGCTCCTGAGTTCCTCCGGTCCGCTCCCTCCGTAGGACCGGTCCCAGATTTGGTTGCCGTTGGCGTCGAGCTTCAGCACCCAAAAATCCCGGCCACCGAAACTGGAACTTGACTTGGTCCCGCTTTGGGCCGAATCAGACCAGCCCCCCACGACAAAGCCACCGTCGGACGTGACTTCGATCTCCAACGGTTCCTCGTCTCCCGATCCCCCGAACGATTTGTCCCAAAGCTGAATGCCATTGGCGTCCAAGCGAACCACCCAGAAATCTTCTCTGCCGTACCGCGCACTGGTTTTGCTGCCTCCGATGCCCGACGTCGTAAGCCCGCAGAAAATGATCCCGCCGTTCGGAAGCATTTTCGCACTGGAAGATGTCTCCTCGTCCGTCCCCCCATAGCTTCGATCCCAGAGTTTGTTCCCGTTGGCGTCCAGGCGAACGAGCCAGGCGTCCGATTTGCCGTGGCTTGGGCTGGTGATGTTTCCACCGGACAAGGAATCCGAGGAGCCGTTGAGAAGGAACCCGCCGTCGGCCGTGAGCTGGACTCTGGGGAAAGAGTCGCCACCGTTTCCGCCAAAAACCCGTTCCCAGACCTTGTCACCGCGCGCATCGGCGCGGACAATCCAATAATCGTTGAAGCCAAATCCGCCGTCCGCTTTGTTGCCGCTAACGTCTGAGTTTGTCAAGCCGCTCAGCAGGAATCCACCATCGGGCAACGGCAGAACATCGCTTAAGTAGTCGTCTCCAGTGCCGCCGAACGTGCCTTCCCAGACTTTTGCAAAGGCAATCTCGAGGGGCGTCGTGCACGTGAAGATCGCGGTGTAATCATTGTTGGCGCCGATGGTGATCGTGCGCGGGTTCGCGATGACGCCGTCGGACCAATTGAGGAAGGTGTAGTAGCGTCCCGGCGTGGCGGTAAGGGTGACCGTCTCGCCCGTGCGGTAGAAGGGCTTGTGCGGGGACTTGTTGACCGCGCCTGTGCCTTGCGTGGTAGTGAAGAGGAGCGCGGAAGGAATGGCATTGCGGAACAGCGAAACTGTGTCCGCCAAATTGTTCAGCGTAGCGAGGTCAGGTCGGCCATCCAAATCCAGATCCGCGACGAGCACGCGCTGCACGCTGCTTCCGGAAGCGAAGTTCAGGGCCGACCCAAAAGAACTGATGCTCAGGCTGCCCGGGACGGTCAGATTTTTCCAGACCAAGACCGTTCCATTCCGCCGATCGACAGCGGTTACCTCCGGTTTGCCGTCCCCATTTAAATCTCCAATGGCGAGACGCACGTGGCCACCGCCGCCAGCAAGATCAAACTCCGGCGTGAATGAACCGGACGTGATGCTTCCCACGTCACTGGTGTTGCGCAAAACCGTCACCCCCGCCGTGGCGCCGTCCGCCAATCCACTGCCCACAACCACGTCCGGCTTTCCATCCAGGTCCAAATCCCCAATCGCCATCGGTCCAGGATTACTCCCGGTCGCGAAGCCGACTCCTGGGACAAAGGAACCACTGTCCAACGCGCCTGGCACGCTGATGTTGCGAAACACCGAAACCGTGGTGTGATCGTGGTTGCCGACGACCAAATCCGGTTTGCCATCGCCGTCCAAATCGCCCAGCGCGATCCCGGCTTGATGAACGGCAGTGGCAATAGTCACAACGCCCGCGAACGAAACGGTCCCTGCCGTGCCGAGATTTCGCCGAAACCCCACGCCCCCGTCCCAATGCCCAACCGCCAAATCGCGCTTGCCGTCGCCATCCACATCGACCACCGCCAGGTAATTCGCCCCGCTGCCGCCCGTGCCAAAGGAAACGGGCGAAGCGAACGAAGCACTGTTCAGCGAACTGGAAGCAAAGAGATTGCGATACACCGAAACCGTATTGGCCGTGTAACTCACGGCGACGATGTCCAGATTGCCATCGCCATCAAGATCGGCCAAGGACACCACCTCTGGAGCGCTGCTTGTGGAAAGATCGAATCTGGGCGCGAATGAATTGCTGCCGAGAATGCCAGGGCTGCTGATGTTGCGGTAGATCGAGATGGTGTTGCTGAACTCATTGATCACCGCCAAGTCCGGTTTGCTGTCGCCATCCAGGTCTCCTACGGAAAAGTCCCAAGGCTTCACGCCCACCGGAAGCTCCGCCTTCGTGAAGGAGGAAAGCTCGAGGGTCCCATTGCTCGGAAAGGTCGGAACAAAGAACGACCTCGAAAAGGAAGTGAGACCGCCCGGCGTGGTCACTGAAATCGGTCCGCAGGTTGCCCCTGTTGGCACTGTTACTATGAGTTGGGTCGCTGTAGCCGCTGTTACCTTCGCTTTCCCTGCGCCGAAATAGACAATGTTGTTGGCGGGAGTGACATCAAAGTTTGCTCCTGTGATCGTGACCGTTGCGCCGACGTCGGCGGAAGTCGGGCTGAGCGACGTGATGGTGGGCGGCGGGGGAGGAATGATGTTGTGAAGCACGGAGACGATGCCGTTCTCCAAGTTCACGACCAGTAACTCTGGCCGTCCGTCCGCATCCAAGTCGCCACTCGCGGCAAGGCTGGTGCCGACGCGGAAATCCTCCTTGGCACGGAAGGAACCAGTGGAAATGCTGCCACTTGTGCTGATGTTCTGGGCCACGGAAACCGTGCCCCTGCTTCCCTCAATTAAGTCCAGCTTGCCATCGCCGTTCAGGTCTCCCAAGGCGACACTGTACGGATCGCTCTCAGTGGCAAAATCTACTTTCGCGGCAAACGAACTCGGGTTGATCACACCACTGCTCGCGGTGTTCCGCAGAATGGACACTCTGTTAGTACCTCCATTGAGAACAACCAGATCGGGTTTGCCGTCTCCATCCAAATCGCCCGCGCTAACCGAAATCGGCCCAGCGCCCGTGGGAAAGTTAACGCGGGCCGCGAACGAATTAATGTCGAGAACGCCGCTGGCACTCTTGTTCCGAAATACCGAAACGGTGTTGTCGTCCTGGTTAACCACCACGAGCTCGGCCTTTCCATCGCCGTCCAAATCACCGGCAAACATCCCGTGCGGACTTCGGCCCGTTGGGATATCCACTTTGGCGGCGAATGAACTGCTGGTGATTTGGCCCATCATGGAAGTATTGCGAAGAACTGAAATTGAATTGCCACTGAGGTTCGATACGGCCAAGTCCGGTTTGCCATCCCCATCGAGATCGCTGATCGCGACGCGGATTGCATAATTTCCCGTGGCGAAATCGACATACGGCGCGAAGGATATATTGCCTCCGGTGCTAGTGTTTCGAACGACGGAAGCCGTGTTGCTGGTACCATTGACGCTCACCAAATCCAGTTTGCCATCGCCATCCAAATCGGCTGCGCTGATCAGACTGGGTACGCCGCCAATGCTGAACTCCGCCTGAGCCGCAAAAGAACTGGCGGTGATCGTGCCATTGGCGCTAACGTTTCGGAAGACCGAGATAGTCCCGGATTGTCGATTGCCAATGGCCAGGTCCGGTTTCCCATCGTCATCGAAATCGGCAATGACCGAACCCGATGGTAGCACAGACGAGGCGAGATCCACTTTGGCGGCGAATGCGGAGAGGTCAATCACTCCGCTGCTGCTGAAGGTCGGCACGAACGAACTGGTCGAGAAGGCGCTCAAACCGCTCGTCGCCGTGACCGAGATCGGACCAACCGTCGCGCCTGCCGGCACCGTGACTGTCAGTTGCGTCGCGGTCGCTGCCGTCACCGTGGCTTTCACAGCGCCGAAGCGGACGATGTTATTGGCGGGCGTGGCGCTGAAGTTCGAGCCGGTGATGGTGACGGTCGCGCCAACCTCGCCTTTGGTCGGGTTGACTGAAAAAATCGTGGGAGGGAGCTGGGCTGGAGCTGAATCCCCAGTGATGTAACGAGCTAAAGCGAAATCGTAATTGCCAGCCGCGTTGCTGTGACCCCCGACGACAATCTTGCCATCGGCCTGCAAAGCTGCTGCAAAACTTTGATCCGTGCCGCCAAAGTCGCTGGTCAATTTGCCTCCCGAACCAAACGTCGTGTCCAGGCTGCCGTCGGCGTTGTAGCGGGCTAGCACGACATCGCTGCTGTTGTGACCCGCTGCGACGATCTTGCCGTCGGACTGCACCACGAGCGCGTGAACTTGATCGCCGCTGCCTCCCACGTCGGTGGTGACTTTGCCGCCGGTTCCAAAGGATGTGTCCAGGCTGCCGTCGGTGTTGTAGCGCGCCAGGGCAAAGTCGCTGTTGCTGCTGCCGTTGGCCCGACCGGCGGCCACGAGCTTTCCGTCCGGCTGCACCGCGACCGCGAAGGCGTTGTCGGTGGCGTTAACGTCCGTGATCACTTTTCCGCCCGAGCCAAAGCTGGCGTCCAGGCTTCCGTTGGCCAGGTAACGAACCAGGGCGAATTGGCTGTCTCCGCCGCCCCCGGACGCGCCGCTCGTGTAACCGGCCAGGACTATCTTTCCGTCCGCTTGCAGCACCGCGGCCGAGGGACCGTCGTCATTGCTCGAGAGGTCCGTGGTGGCTTTGCCATTCGTGCCAAAGGTGGTATCGACGCTCCCGTCGGCATTGAAGCGGGCCAGCACAGAGGAGAAGCAGCAACTGCCGGCGTTGCTGAGGCCCACCACAACGACCTTTCCGTCCGGCTGCAAGAGCATCGCCGACGCGCTTTCGGCGCCGCCCCCAAAACTGGCGCTGGCCTTGCCGCCTGTCCCAAAGCTCGTGTCCAACGTGCCGTTGGCCTGGTAGCGAACCGCCACCAACGTCCCGCCTGGCAAACTCGAGCCGGCCACCAGAATCTTGCCGTCCGGCTGCAAGGCGACGGCCACGGCCGAGTCATTGTTGCCGCCAAAGTCCGTTGTGACTTTGCCATTGGCATTGGGACCGAAATTCGTGTCCAGGCTGCCGTCCGCGTTGTAGCGGGCCAGGGCGAAGTCGTTCTTGCCGCCGCCGGAGGCGGCGTAACCCACCACGACGATTTTTCCGTCCGATTGCACAGCGACGGCGTGGGCGTAGTCGTCGCCGCTACCGAAACTGGCGGTGACCTTGCCGCCGGAGCCGAAGGCAGGATCGAGATCGCCGACCCCGCCCAGGGCGTTGAACGTCAGCCAACCCGCCGCCAGCGCGGCCAACACCAGAATCACGGTTGAACGTGTAAGGCATTTGCAGAATCCGAAAGAAGGCTCAGGAAGGTTACGGTGAAGCCGGGCGGCCAGCATGGAGTCATCGCCGCTTGCGTGGTTTCGGGCGATCAGATTTGCCGGCGGATAGAAAGCAGAGCATTTCATGATCGACTCCTGGCCATGGTCGCGCTTCTGGTCGCAAGCGCATCGCCGATACTCGCCGTTTGCTCAACCAATCCATGGTTTTGGCTTGGATCGGCGGCATTCTGGCTAAGGCTACAGCGGGTTCGCTTCAACGACTGTTGCCGCGACCGATCGAATCAGATTCGCATTTTGTGCGCAAGGCGTTTGTGGAGATGCTTCAGCAATTCTCATTTTGGGCGTAAGGCGGACAATCCTGTCCGCAGAATCCTTCGACAAGTGCGGACAGGATTGTCCGCCTTACG
>JACQWK010000135.1 GCA_016209525.1 Verrucomicrobiota bacterium | reverse complement strand
GCGAGTTCGCCGAGCGTCCCGCTCGGACGCGGCCCGGCGGCGAGACGCCGCTCGAACTCGCAGCCGAGGACGGCTGCGCTACGACGACCGACAACTTCGGAATGCACCGAGTGCATCCCGAAGGTGTCGGTGGAAGGCGGCGCGCGGCCTTCCAGGCCGCAGCAGTTCTCTTCTGCGCGTTGGCCACGGAATAGTCGAGCCGCGCAGGTTGTGGGGGCCGCAGCGGCCAGGATGGCCGCGCGCCGCTCCCTCATTGAACCTGCATCCAAACGGTCTTCAGGTGCGCGGGTTCCGGGCGGCTGATCGGGAAATCGGGCGGCTGAGGGACATAATGCTCCCGCAGGATTTGTCGTCTTGAGAAGTCAATCGTCTTCCGGATCGTTTCGAGAAATGCCTCCGGGGCGTAATCGGCCGCGTTGGTCGAGGCGAAAAGAATTCCGCGGCCCCTCAAAAGCGGCAAGCTCACGCGAATCAGGCGGTCATAGTTTTTCTCCACTCGGAATGCGCCGGATTCTTTGGATTGCGAAAACGTCGGCGGGTCCAGCACAATGACATCGAATCGCCGGACCTTCTTGTCCAGGCGGCGGAACCAATCGAACACATCCCCAAAAATGAAGTTGTGATCGTCCGGATTGGCCCCGTTCCGAAGGAAGTTTCGCTTTCCCCAATCGAGATATTTCTTCGATAAATCCAGACTGGTCACACGTGCGCCAGCCTTCGCAGCACACACCGAAAAACCGCACGTGTAAGCGAAGGCGTTCAGGACCTCGGGAAGTCCGGAGGCCGGAGTGCGCCACGTGAAGCCGGGCGCAATGTGCCCGGTTAAGAAGCGCCGACGATTCTCGCGCTGATCCAGGAACAGCCCGAGCGAATAACCTTCGCCAAACCGGATTTCAAACTGCACCCCGTTTTCGAGCACCGCGAACGAATCGGGGGCCGCTTCGCCGAAGATCCATTGCGGCGAGGCCGCCTCCGGAGGAAATTGCCCGGCTCCGCGCAGCAGCGTCTTGTGGTAAGCGCCGCGAACATTCAACTGGCGTGCCCATTGCCGGAGCTGCGCTTCTTGAAGCTCAGAAAGTCGTTGGACAGACTGCGAGAGCAAGAACTCACCCAGTCGATCCACATACCACCCCGGCCATCCATCAGACGCGCCGTGAACCAATCGGTACGCGTTCGTCTCTTGAGGATCGAGGAGGGCTAAGCGCAATCCTGGCCGGAGGTCTTGCCCAAAATCTGCGGGCGCTCTCACGGTCAGTTCGGACCGTGTGATCGGGTGCTTCAAGGTCAATTCTGCGCTGTGCAGATAGAGCCGGGCTGCGGGCGTTCCGCCATAGAGCGTGTCGCCAAGAATGGGGAAACCGCGATCGGCGGCGTGGACCCGGATTTGATGGGTCCTTCCGGTGACGGGTTCGGCCTCCATCAGTGTGCGGTCGCCGGCAGCGCCGAGGACTTGGAATCTCGTCTCCGCGCGGTCTCCTTGGGTTCGGGCCGGACGGCTGAAGTATCGCTCCCCGGCCCGCCGCAGAGAGGAAACCACCGTCAAGCGGCTTTGAGGCACGGGCCGGTCAGTGATGAAAACATATTTCTTGCGGACCGAACGTCCGGCAAATTGGGCGGCCAGAGCGCGGCTGGCCGCTGCCGTCTTCGCGAAAACGATCACTCCGGAGGTTTCTTTGTCCAGGCGTTGCAGGATGGCCAGATTGAACCAGCGGGGCTCACGGGTGCGGAGCCAATCGAAGAGGCCCTCACCGGCATACGGCGCCGGGGCGTGCGTATTGAGTCCGGGCGGCTTGTTGACCGCGAGCAGGTGCTCGTCTTCGAACAGGAGGCAAGGCAGCATGCCACTCACCAATATTGCCAGGCTCCTTTCCAGATGACCCAAAGCGCGAGGAGGAAATTTGTGACGGCGTGCGCCGTCATCGCGTCACCGAGCCGGTCTCTCCAAACGACCAGGCCTTGATAACAGAAAGCGCAGAGCACGGCGGGCAGCCACCATTCGAGGTGCGCCAGCCCAAAGAGGGCGGCGGCGGCGAGGAAAGGAATCCGGGTAAGGAATCTCAAAGGAACATTGAGGAAGTCCGGCTTGGCGATGTAGCGGTAGAGGAACGAACGATAGAACACTTCCTCCAACGGAGGCACGACGAGTGTCGAGCCGGCCACGCGGACAAGAACGAAAAACCAAGCCCAGCGAGTTTGCACGCCGAAATGTTCGTGCGGATTCCAGACTTTGCCAGAAATGTTCGGCGCAGGATACAGACCTTCCAGGCCGACCCAGGCGGCAAACACCACGATCCCTGCGAGGAACCCTTCCCATGAAATCTTCCAGCGCATTTCGCTCACGAACGGCCTCATGAGCCCGATCATCCAGGCTCCAATCAGCGTTTTGATCAGATACAGCCAATACGGTGAGCTCTCGCCAAAAACACCCTGGCAAGAGGTGAGCGCCGCGAAGACGGCAAACGGGGCCACGCGCGCGAGCAGAGGCGACGCCATCGTTCTTTGAAGCGCAGATCGCATATGAATCCGCAGTGTGCCTAGTGACCAGCCCGAAGGGAAGCCGGAGGTCGTAGGAAGAATTCGGTGAGCCGCTGAGGAGGTCGCCGGCTAGGATTGCGGAATCGTTCCGTGGACGGGGCCCTGCCTTCGCCCAAAATCTGAAATCCGAAACTCGAGATCCGAAACAAACCCGAAAGCCCGAAATCCAAAGCGCAAAAACATGCGGCCTCGCGTCGTTTTGAGCCTTGGAGCTTTCGGATTTTTCAGGTCCACCCCGTTGCGTCGCCGGCTCCGAGGCGAGCCTCATTTCAAGAAGAGTTCCTTGGTCGCGCCCTTCATTTCAACCTTCACGGTGTAACGCTCGATGCCCACGACGCGCACCCCATCCACTTCGTCTCCCAAATACAGCGTGCGATTGTTGATGAGAACCGAAGGCTTGGAAATCCGGAGGTAGATTCCCTGAAGTCGGAGAGGGGGAAAGTTGGCGCTTCTCGAAGCCGCCAGAGCGGGGGGCTCGCCGGCCAATTCTTCCGTCGCAGCGCTGACAGTGTTGGAGGCTTTGGCGGGAGACACCGGGCTGCTTGCCGGCACCTGCGCCGGCGCCGGGCTCGCGGTTATTGCTTCAGACGGCCGTTCCACGACTGAAGTTGAAACAACCGGCGCTGGAGGCGCTGGGGAAGGGCTGTTGGTTTCGCGGAATTCCTTGATGGCGGTCTCGAGCTTGGCGACCGCCTGAAACGGCTTCGTCAAGTTGGAAGCGATCGACGATTTCACCGCTGGGGGCGCGTTGCTCGGTTTCGCCGCCGATGAGGAAGCCATCTGGACGGGCGGGCGGGCATTAAACCACTGCCAGAGGAACCACGCCCCGGCCAGGAGAATGACCGCGGATCCGACGAGGATGACCAGGGACGGCCGCCGGCCCGAAGGCTCGGGCTCCGCCGGTTGGAGCGCAGGCTCCTGCGAGTCCGGCGGGGGTCCTTTCTGACGGGCCTGCCGCGCGCGTTTGAGGGCATCGTTGATCAAGCTCATACGCCGATCTTTCCTTCCAATTCGCGAATAGCCACGCCGGCCATCCGGTAGTCAATGCAGTCCCGTTGCTGAACGTAACCGGCCAGCAGACATTTGTCACATACGGCGTTGACCAGCCGCGGAATGCCTTGGCTGTAGCGGAAAATCCGCCAGATCGCGGTCGCGGTGAAATAAGGCGAACCTTTGGCGCCGGACTTTTCCAGGCGGTGATGCACGTACCGCCCGACCTCGCCTCGGCTGAGCGGGCGCAAATGATACCGCACCGTAATTCTTTGGCGCAGTTGCCGGAGCCGGAAGGCGTTGAGCCGGTCGCGCAGCTCCGGCTGTCCCATCAGCACAATCTGCAGCAATTTCCGGTCGTCCGTTTCCAAATTGGAGAGCAGCCGCACCTGCTCCAACAGTTCGTTCGTCAGGTCCTGAGCTTCGTCAATGATGAGGACCGCGTCCTTCTGGTGTTCGACTTGGTGCAACAAGAACTCATTGATGACGGCAAGGGTCTCCAGTCGATCCAAGCCTTGGACGGCCAGTCCGAATTCCATGGCGATGGCTTTGATGAGCTGGTCGGCGCTGAGGACGGGATTGAGAATGAGGGCGGTGGCGAACTGCTCTCCCAACTGCTCCAGCATCGCCCGGCAAAGCGTCGTTTTGCCGGAGCCGACCTCGCCCGTGAGCTGGACAAATCCCTTGCGCTCGCGAATGCCATAGAGCAAATGATTGAAAGCCTCGCGATGTTTGCCGCTGAAGAACAGGAACCTTGGATTTGGCGTCAGATCGAAAGGCGGTTCTGTCAGACCGTAATAGTCCAAGTACACAATCTTCTTGTATCTAAAATCCGCGGCGGAGAGAAGCTTGAAAATCGTTGTCAGATTGGGCTGGGTGCAAGTCAGAATTCGTCGTCGCGCGGATTTTCAATCTATCAGTATCTGCCGAAATCGTGGCAAGCCGCGCGGATTCGTGGGTGGGGCGAGACTCCCGTCGAGCCCTGACTTCGTTGCCAGGAAGGATTCCAGGGCTCGACAGAGTCTCGCCCCACCGGATTTGGTTGCGGCTTTGCCGCGCTGCGATCTTTGCGGTTAATGGATCGCCCTGCTTAGCTTTAACCACCGTTCGCCTTATTCCGAACCTGATTTCCATCTCGCTTTCGTTCTGGCTTGTGGTACTCTCACCCACAGCGGGGTCATGAAGAGAGACAAGGTTTTCATCAGCTACAGCCACAAAGACAAGGAGTGGCTTGACCGACTGCGACCGTTCCTGGCCGCGCTCGAATCTCAGCGTCTCACCTTGTGGGACGACACGAAGATTCCCACCGGGAGCGAATGGGACGGTGAAATCAAAGCGGCCCTCGACGCTTCATGTGCCGCGGTGCTGCTGGTGTCAGCCGCCTTCTTGGCGTCGGATTACATTCGCCGGGTCGAATTGCCCGCCCTGCGTGCAGCATCGGAGAATAAGCTCGTCCGTCTGTTCCCAATCCTCGTGCGCCCGGCTCCGTTGGACCAAACCCAACTCAGCCCGCTCCAATTCGCCCACGATCCGAAGAAATCGTTGGCGGAGGTGAAGGAGGAATCCGAAGCAGCGTGCGAGAAGCTCCTGGCCCAAATCGCGAGCGACCTTGGCTCCTACCTGAAGAGCCTCGCGGCAAGTTCGACCTCGCCGGCTCCCGACTCGGCCCGCATTCGTGTTTCCCGTCTCTTCCGCGGCAGCAACAAAGGCCCCGATGCCTTGGTTGGCCGCGACCAAGAACTCGCCGCACTCGACGCTGCGTGGTCTGGCATTGGCGATTGGCGATTGGCTATCCCCATCGCGGAGCCGGTTCCCGCGTCATCCACTGCGCACCAAGCGTCACGGCCTCACGTCATCACCATCGTCGCCTGGGGCGGCGTTGGGAAGACCTCCCTCGTGGCCCATTGGTCGGCCCGCCTGCTCGCCCGGACTGCCGATCTCCAATCCGGCGCGAATCCCAACCCCGCCAGCCCGGAGGCCGGCGCTCCTTCTCTCAACTCTCAAGCCTCGACCCTCAACTCCCCTCCGGACTACTACTTCGACTGGTCCTTCTACAGCCAAGGCACCCGCCGCGAAGGCGACGCCACCGGCGCGGGCCACGCCGCCTCCGCCGACCTGTTCCTCAAAGAAGCCCTCGAATTTTTCGGCGACCCGGCCCTCGCCGCCAGCAACGCCGGCGCGTGGCAAAAAGGCGAGCGCCTCGCCCAACTCATCGGCCAGCACCGCGCTCTCCTCATCCTCGACGGCCTCGAACCATTGCAGGACGCAAAGACCGGCGAGCTGCGTGACGACGGTCTGCGTTCGCTCCTGCGCGGACTGGCCGCGCACAACCGCGGCCTCTGTCTGATCACCACCCGTCAGCGCCTGCCCGAGTTGAACACCTGGCGCCAGACCACCGCGCCTGAATGGGAACTGGCCCGCCTCTCCGACGAGGCCGGCGCTGCCCTGCTCACCAAGCTTGGCGTGAACGGTACTGACGTGGAGAAGCGTAACCTCACCGCGAAGGTTAAAGGCCACGCCCTCACCCTCACGTTGCTCGGCAACTACCTGAGAAAAGCCCACCACGGCGACATCCGCCGCGTGGACCGCGTCGATTTCCAGAAGGCGGACGACCACGTTCAAGGCGGCCACGCCTTCCGCGTCATCGCGGCCTACGAACGCTGGTTCGAAGAAAGTGACTCCCTCGCCCCCATTGGGGGAGAAGGTCGGGGTGAGGGGGAACAGCAGCTCGGCAAGACTTGTCTCGCGATCCTCCGAATGCTCGGCTTGTTCGACCGTCCCGCCACGCCGGACTGCCTGGCTGCACTCCGCGACCCGCCCATCCCCGGCCTGACCGACACCATCGCGTCGCTGAGCGAAAGCGATTGGAACAAAGCCGTGGCCCATCTCGTTGAGCTCAATCTTGTAGAGGAACAACCCTGGAAACGGACACATCTCATGGGATACGGCAAAGAAGAGGCACTCGAAATACAGAAGATCGCTAGAGAAGAAAGACACTACAAGCTCGGAGAACCCATGCCATTTGTCGTTCGTCACTCGATATCGATTGGGATGCATCACTCGCTCGATGCTCATCCACTCGTTCGTGAATTCTTCGTTAAGCGAATCCAAGAGGCCAACGGCATAGCTTGGAAAACAGCACACGCGCGACTGTTTGAGCACTTGCAGGACTGTGCACCCTATTGGCCGCAGGGTCTCGAAGGTGTCGGACTACTCTACCAGTCCGTTGCCCACGGTTGCCAAGCGGAGTTATTTGATGAAGCCCTAGAAGTCTACAAACTACGGGTAAAGCGGGAACGGCAAAACTTCTCGACTGCGAGGTTAGGAGCTTTTTCATCAGATTTAGCCGCGCTTGCCTGCTTCTTTGATGCACCTTGGAGCCAACCCCAGCGAAAGCTCACCGCGAAGGGTCGGGCCAAGGTCACAGATTGGTCCGGCTTCCGCCTGGAAGCTTGTGGGAGACTGGAAGAGGCTCAATCCGTTCTCAGGCTCGCGATGCCTGTTTACGAGGCCATTGTCGACTGGAGAAATGCAGCAAATGTGGCGCGAAACCTCAGCGAGACGTGTTTGGCGCTTGGCGAAATTGAAGAGGCTACATTGGTTGCAGAGCAGGGATTTGATCTCGCCAAGAAAGATGGAACGGACAAATTCATTTTGGCGGCGGTCGCGAGCCGACTTGCTGATTCGTTACACCAATCCGGTGACAACCATGCATCGGCTCGCTTCGATGAGGCTGAGATGCTCTGGCGCAGTTACGGAGAAGGTGCAGAAGAAGCGTTTAGCTTCTCACTTCATGGCTTTCATAATTGCGATTTCCTTCTGGACCGAAATGAGTTTGCACATGTGTTGGAATTAGCGAGTAAGCAACTCTCTCGGAGCGAGATATTGCCGCCCTTGTTGAGCCATGCTTTGGCGTTTCTCGTCCGCGGACGAGCACAAGCAGCGCAAGCATTGGCAAAGCACATGGAGCCACCGGCGTCGGTTGAAGAGGATCTGGACAAAGCTGTTCATTGGCTACGAAGGTCAAATCGTTACGATTATCTGCCGAGATCCCTCTTGGCTCGAGCTTGGTTGCGGTCCGTTCGGGGCCGACTTGACCTGGCGCGTATGGACCTCGACGAAGCCCAGCAAATCGCCGAGCGCGGTCCCATGCGGCTGCACCTGGCCGACATCCATCTTCACCGAGCGCGGCTTTTCCACGACAAAGCCGAACTCCAGAAAGCCCGCGCTCTCATCGAGCACTGCGGCTACTGGCGCCGCAAGCAAGAACTGGAAGACGCGGAGGCAGCAGCTAAACTGTGGCAGCCATGAAGAGCCTGCCTTTCTTTGCGCTTTATGCACTGCAATTGCCCAACTTGCTCGCAGGCCGGCAAGAAGTTATTGATGGCCGAAAAAGGCTAGCCCACGAAAAGCACGAAAGGCACGAAATGAGAAAGATGAGCGGATTGGACTTCATTCGTGTGTTTCGTGTGTTTCGTG
>JACQWK010000149.1 GCA_016209525.1 Verrucomicrobiota bacterium | reverse complement strand
ATACAGCGCAACGCGGCGAAGCCGCAACCAAACTGGGTAGGGCGAGACTCTGTCGAGCCCTGGAATCCTTGCTGGCAAAGAAGTCAGGGCTCGACGGGAGTCTCGCCCCCACCCATAAATCTTCGCGGCTTGCGACGATTTCTGGCGATACTGACAGATTACAAATCTGTTGCGCTACGAATCATGCAAGCGCCGAAAGATCTGAGATCCGCGCGGTTGCCCGCGGCACCCTCACGCGACACACCCTCACGCGGAGCTTGACTTGCAGGTCGGTTCAACCAACATCCCGTCCATGCCAGGCCTCTTTACGATCCAGAACGAGTTTCGCTACGAGATCGTTCGCAAGATCGTGGAGGGAGGCATGGGGGTCGTCTATGAGGCGGAGCAACATGGGGCCAGCAACTTCGTGAAGCGGGTTGCGATCAAAGTCATCCGTCAAAGTTTCGCCAATCAAAAGATGTTTATCGAGAATTTCATTGGCGAAGCCAAGCTGGTGGCCGATCTCATCCACACAAACATCGCCCAGACCTATCATTTGGGCGAGACCCGCGGCATTTATTTTATTGCCATGGAACTCATCCGAGGCGTGAACTTGGAGCAACTCGCCCAGCAGCTCCAAGACAAGCAGCGCAAGCTCCCCGTCGAACTGGCTGTCTTCATCACCAGCCGGGTGGCTCGCGGCTTGGCCTACGCCCACGCGAAAACCGATCCCAACGGCAGACCACTAGGCATCGTCCATCGCGACGTCAGCCCCAAGAACATCATGATCGCGTTTGAAGGGGATGTGAAGCTCATGGATTTCGGGATCGCTAAAGCTCGCGGCTTCCTCAAGGACAATGAAGGAGAGGTCGTCGCCGGCAAGCCCGATTACATGAGCCCGGAGCAAGCCGATTTCCAGATTACGGACAAACGATCCGACTTGTTTTCGTGTGGCGTCGTTCTTGCCCACTTGCTGCTGGGATGCAACGTGTTCAAAGGAAGCAATTCTGAAGAGTCGCGCAAGCGCATCCTCACCTTGCCCATCCCCGATTTCACCCAGCTCGACAAACGGATCGACCAGCGCTTGAACCAAATTTTGCACCGATGCCTGGCCCGGGATATCAACCGCCGCTATCCGACCGCCGACGAGCTCTTGTTTGAGCTGGAACACTACATTTACGATCAGGGTTACGGGCCCACCAACGAGACGATGGGGCGCTACATCCGTGAGCTTTTCGGGCAAACCTTGCACGGACCGGTTGATCATTCCAAGGGCGACACAATCACAATGACCCGCCAGGCCTCGACAGCCGCGCACACATGACCCAGTGCCGCGAAGCTTTGACCGAAAGGCGGTTCAATGACGAATGACGAAGCATTCCAAAGTCACGCTCGCGCTCATCCAGACGAGCTGCTCGCCCGACCCGCGAAAGAATTTGAAGGAAACCCTCGCCCGCGCGGCGGAGGCCGCGAACCAGGGCGCTCAGGTGATCTGCACCCAAGAATTATTCCGTTCCCAATATTTCTGTCAGAGCGAAGATCACGAAAATTTCAAGCTGGCGGAGCCGATCCCAGGTCCGACCACTCAGGCCTTCCAGCGGCTCGCCGCGCGTCTCAGAGTCGTGGTCATCGTGTCCCTGTTTGAGAAACGAGCGGCCGGCCTTTACCACAATTCAGCCGCGATCATCGATGCCGACGGCTCGTTGCTCGGTCTCTACCGCAAAATGCACATTCCGGACGACCCGCTCTATTATGAGAAGTTCTATTTTACTCCAGGCGACCTCGGCTTTCGGGCCTGGCAGACACGCTACGCAAAAATCGGCGTGCTCATCTGCTGGGACCAGTGGTATCCCGAAGCGGCCCGGCTGACCGCTTTGCAGGGCGCGCAGATTCTCTTCTATCCCACGGCCATCGGCTGGCATCCCAGAGAAAAAGCGGTGTGCGGTCCCGAACAACACGCCGCTTGGGAAACCATCCAACGGAGCCACGCCGTGGCCAATGGCTGCTATGTGGCGGCCGCCAACCGGGTGGGAGTGGAAAAGCCCGCCGGAGGCGATGGCCTCGAATTTTGGGGCCAAAGCTTCGTCGCGGGTGTTTCAGGCCAAATCCTCTCCAAAGCCGGCGCTGACCGAGAGGAAACGCTCATGGTGGAGGTCGATCTGAACGCCGTGGATGCGACTCGGACGCATTGGCCGTTTTTGCGCGATCGAAGAATCGATGCTTACGGAGATTTGACGAAACGGTTTCTGGATGAGTGAAACCCATCGCCTGGATCACAGGTGCCGGTGGTCTCATCGGCAATTACTTGGCTCAGACCGCGCCGCACTGCGCCCCCGGCTGGCGGGTCACCGCCCTCACTCGCGATACGCTCGACCTCGCTGATTTTCCGGCCGTCCGCCACGCGTTTCGGAGGCAAAAACCGGACCTCCTGATTCACTGCGCGGCCCTGAGCCGGAGCCCTGACTGCCAAGCGAACCCGCCGCTCGCGCAAAAGCTCAACGTCGAAGTCACAGCTTGGCTCGTTGAGTTGGCTTCCGATATTCCGTTCCTTTTTTTTTCGTCGGATCTGGTGTTCGACGGACAGCTTGGCAACTATGATGAATCCACAGCCCCTCATCCCCTGAGCGTCTATGCCGAGACCAAGATCGCCGCGGAACAGATGGTCTTGGCAAACCCGAAACACACGGTGGTCCGCGCTTCGCTCAATGGCGGGACGTCGCCTTCCGGGATGCGGGGCTTCAATGAAGAATTGCGCCACGCCTGGAAAGCAGGCCGAACTCTAACGTTGTTCATCGATGAATTTCGGTCGCCCATGCCAGCGGTCGTCACGGCCAGGGCGATTTGGGAACTGGTGGCGCAGAATCAGCCCGGCCTGTACCACCTGGGCGGACGGGAGCGTTTGTCCCGCTGGCAAATCGGCCAACTGATCGCCGCGCGCTGGCCGCAACTGAATCCTCGCATCGAACCGACTTCGCTGCGCGATTACCAAGGCGCTGCGCGTTCTCCCGACACGTCGCTCAATTCCGCCAAAATCCAGAAGCTGCTCTCATTCCCTCTCCCGGGTTTGACCGATTGGCTGGCGGCCCATCCATCTGAACAGTTCTGAAAGGACCTTCGATGAACTACAAGGCCCCAATATGCGGACAAGACTGTCCGCGCCCCGCCTGTGCCGGACGAATCAGACTAAACCGACCAGCCTGAATGGCATCACGACTACGACCGCCTCCTCACACGTGTTCAACACCGCCTCGGGATTCTCCTCCAAGCGCGCGGCTGCCTCGACCAGCGACTCAAGCTCGAGGCCCATGAACAAGCGTTTGCCCATGCGCCTTGCATCTTGACGTTTCGGTTGATTCAATTGTGCCTCGAAGAGAGCGAGGGCACGACTGGCGTGCTGGCGGACTCCGGCGGCGCGGCCTTCCCGGGCCTTGACGCCCGCGGCAGCCAGCGCGATGAGGCTTTTTAAAAAATCGGCCAGGCCGCCCCGCCGGCCAGCCGCGTGCCACAAAATTTCCCACACCTCGTGAGCCTCCCAGTAGTAGCCGTGATTAAATAGGTCAATGCCCCGCAGATAAAGCCGGCATCGCCGCCAATGGCGCGGATCGAGCGGGGCAGCCTGCGGATGCGGCACGCCATAGCTGTGGCCGTTGGGGTGTCGGGAAGGATGCGGAGATTTGCCAGGCACGTAGGAGTACGGCGGGAACAGTTCGTCCGGAATCAGTCTCACTTCGTGAGCGCCGCGGCGGGAGGCGTATGCTTGATGAACTTGTTCGCCCACGCGATGAAGTGTTTCATGTTGGAACGGTCTTCGTGCCCGCCGTCGTGCTGGCGCCAGGCAAGTTCGCCGTCGAGCAGGCCCGTTCTTACCGGCGGCATTTTCGCAGTGCGATAGTCCTCAGTCACTCCCAGGTCGCGTGCTCCCAGAAGGCGGAAAACGGGGCCGGTCGCGACTGTGGCCATGAAGCTGCCTTGTTGATCGAGCCAGAGCGCGTCGCCGCGTTCCGGGACGCCGTAGCTGATGAAGGTGAGGCGCGGCGCGCACAACGCGATCAACTCGTGCGCGTCCACCGGCAGGTCGCCGGCGTTCTTGCTCCCGAAGCCGGATTCGGCGGCGCCGTATTTCAAGAAATTGCCCGCCATCCAATGGTATCCGCCGGAACCTGTGAGATTTTCCACGGCTTCGCCAAAGTTGCGGCGATGCAGCTTGGCTCCGCCCTCACCGGAAGAACCGACCAATACCATTGCAAAGCGCGGCTCGAACGCCATCGCCACCAGGGCGGCTTTGCCGTAACGCGACACGCCTTCGATGCCGACCTTTTTTGCATCCACGGCAGGATCCATTTCCAAGTAATCCAAACCGCGCGCGGCGCCCCAGGCCCAGGCGCGCAGGGCACCCCAGTCGCCGGGCGTGCGCGGCTGGCCTTTGTTGGCGAGACCGATGATGCCTTTCGTCAGTCCGGCGCCGTTGTCCGGCTGAATGCTGGTGGGATTGATTGTCGCGTAACCCCAGCCGGCGGTGATCAACTGCTCGGTCGAAGGCGGATCGGCGAACGTGCCTCCGCCAAAGCCGCCAAAACGATTCGTGGGCGCCGGTTCGCCGGGCCGCCGAGGAAATCCCCCGCCACCAAAGCCGCCGAACATCATGAGCACCGGACCCGGACCCTTGGCCCTCGCGGGTGTCACCAGCGTCATCTGAATATCGACCTTGATCGCCGGGCAGGCCGAGTTGTCCACATGCCCGACCAATTGCTTCGCGTTGACCGGAATATCGCCGACAACGCGATCCATCGCTTGCGTGGCAATTGTCCACGTCACTTTGGGGACGATTCTCGGCACGCGACCGAAGACTTCCCGCTCGAAGTCCTCCACGATTTCCGGCCGGCGTTGCTTCCACCACATCTCGGGGCCGGTGACTTTCTGGCCGGTTTTCAGCATCAGGGGATCGGGCAGAACGGGATAAGGATTGGCTTTGGCAGGATCATAATTGGCCGCGTTGGTCGCACCGGTGCGACCGCTCGGTCCGGGCCGAAGCTTTTTGATGCCCAACTGCTCCATCATGTTTTGATGATCCTGCTGCGTGGTCCAGTTCAAGGGCTCCGGCGCTGGAGCAGAGCCAGGAGTTTGGCCAAACAGGCCGGCGCAAGAAACCACCCACATGAGCGCCGCTGCGAAACCGCCGGCGGAAAGCCCAAAGGAGCGACTTAGGTCGTGCATAATCTTATCGTTTGGACAACGAAATCGCTTGAGAATTACAGGACATTCCGCCGGGCACAATCTGAAAACGGAAGCGGCTGCGAGCGCGCTGCCGTTGGGATTTCCAAAACCGCCCCTGAAGCGTCTTCAAAGACATGCGATTCCGTTCGTTGACACTCCATTAAGTGTCATCGAAAGATGGGCTGACTTTTACGAGCGGCACAACCAACTGAAGAACGACGTCAAAGCTGACTCAAAGACGGCTAACGCGAAGCACCATCCAGGTGAACTTCCCAACGACGTCCGCCAGTTCGACGCGAAACGTCCGCCGAGCCGGCGCAAGAACTTCGCGGCCGGCACCGCCAGCATCCCTTGCACGTTGAACGCACCCGGTTGAAGAAACGGCGCGCGCAGGACAATTTCGAATTGGGAGCCGCGCGGTGTCGTCGTGTGAGGAATAACCCCGATCAAAGCATAGTCGGTATCGGAGTAAGGCACGCTGACGACAAGGACCGGCCGGGTCTTGGCCGCCATGCCCAGGTCGGCCAGCCAGATTTCGCCGCGCTCAGGCGGCCCCACGGCGCTCCTCCTCTCGATCCAACAGCGCAAGGACTTCCGCAGCCGCGGTGGCTTGGTCGTCTTCCGTCCAGACACCGTAGGCGTCGTCGTAGAGAATCCCCACCTTCCGAACGCGGTATTGCTCCCGCAGCAAGGCTTCCACTTGTCGGAGTTCCGCGTCGGTCAGACCGGGTAATGCGGCTTGAATCTCATTCACCGTGCTCATGTGGGAAACATATTCCGAAGGAAACCAGCGGGCAAGATTGTGTTTCGTGCGTTTCGTGGACTGGACACAGAACTCTGACGACCTGCGATCGACCCTCAACTCAAATCCCTATCAGTTGCCATGAACGACCTCAAATTCGCCTTCCGCCAATTGCTGAAGAACCCCGGCTTCACCGCCGTGGCCGTGCTCACGCTCGCGCTCGGCATTGGGGCCTGCACGGCGATCTTCAGCGTGATCAACGGCGTGCTGCTCAAGCCACTGCCTTATCAGCAACCCGAGCAGTTGGTTCAGGTCTGGGAAGATTCAACCGGCCAGGGCACTGGCCGAATGCGCGTTGCCGGCGGCGCATACTCGGACTGGGTCGAACAGAGCACGATGTTCGAGGCGCTGTCAGCCGTCGCTGGCGGCGGGGATATGAACCTCACCGGAGCGGGCCAACCAGAACGCATCAGTGGCGAGCGCGTCTCAGCTTCGTTCCTGGAGATTTTGAGGGTGCGTCCATTGCTGGGCCGCAACTTTCTGGCGGAGGAAGCGCAGCCCGGCTTTGCAGATCTTGGTTGGCACGGTCGGTTGCGTGCTGCTCATTGCTTGCGTCAACGTCGCCAACCTGCTTTTGGCCCGCGGTGCCGGACGTCAGCGCGAATTGGCAGTGCGCTCGGCCCTCGGAGCGGGACGCTGGCGGATCGTCCGGCAACTGCTTTCGGAGAGTCTGCTGCTGGCCCTGTGTGGCGGGATCCTGGGCATCCTGGTGGCGTATTGGGCCGCCACCATGTTGTCGAGTCTCAGCGCGCAGACGCTTCCGCTGGCACAGGAGATCAGCGTGGACGGGCGTGTGTTAGCTTTCTCCTTGGGCGTCTCCGTTCTGAGTGGTCTGATTTTCGGAGTTCTGCCGGCGCTGCAATTGTCTGCGCCCGACTTGAACACAACGCTGAAGGAGGGTGGCCGAGGCTCCACCGTCGGAGGAGGTCGGTTGCGCGGAGCGTTGGTCGTCTCGGAAATCGCACTGGCGTTGGTGCTATTGTGCGGCGCCGGTCTTCTGCTCCGGACCTTCCTCCACTTGCTCAGCGTTCCCCCCGGGTTCGAGGCCAAGCAGGCGCTGGTCATGGAACTGTCGTTGCCGCGAACCAAGTATCCCAGCGCCGAGCGCGCGGCCCGTTTTCGCGACGCAGTAGTGGATCGGCTGGAAAGTTTGCCCGGAGTTGAGGCGGCGGCGGTGGCAACGTCGGTGCCGTTCATTGGATGGGGTTTTGGTGGCGCCGTGAAAGTGGAGGGCCGCGCTCAGCAACCCGACGTCGGTTACGAAACGAGCTTGGATTTCGTTTCCGGTAGCTATTTCCGGGCGATGGGAATCCCACTCCTAGGCGGACGAAACTTTGTGCGCGCTGACAATACCACAAATGCGCCCCGAGTGTGCGTGTTCAACGAAGCACTGGCGGGGGAAGTGTTTCCTACGGAGAACCCGCTCGGTCAACGGGTCGAAGTTCAGGGCAGCGTGTGGGAAGTCGTTGGCATCGTTGGCAACGTGAACCACGGCAACCTCTCCCAACCGCCCGACAAGCGCGTTTATTTTCCGTATGTTTTTCGTCCGGCGAACGGCAGCCTGATCGTCCGGGCCCAAGGTTCTCCGCTGGCGCTGGCGGAGACGGTTCGCAAGGAAATCCAGGCGCTGGATCCCGACCTTCCCGTGGCGAACGTCCGGACGCTGGAACAGGCGATCAACCGATCCCTCTCGGGCCGGCGGCTGACGTTGCTGTTGCTGAACGTATTTGCCGGAACGGCCCTGGCTCTGGCCGCCATTGGCCTTTACGGTGTGCTCAGTTACGGACTCACTCAACGCATTCCGGAGGTCGGCATCCGAAAGGCGTTGGGCGCGCAGCAGCGGGACGTGCTACGGCTGATCATCGGCCAGGGTTTGCGGCTGGCTGGGATTGGGCTGGTGGCAGGCCTGCTTGGGGCGCTGGCCCTGACTCGCGTGATGGGAAGCCTGCTCTATGGCGTCGAACCGACCGATCCCAAGACATTCCTTGGCGTGACCTTGCTGCTGGGCTTCACGGCGTTGCTCGCCTGCTGGTTGCCAGCCCGGCGCGCCGCCAAGGTCGATCCCATGGTGGCGCTGAGGCATGAGTGAGTCGTTAAATCGTTAAAAAGGTTAAAATGTTAAACTGTGAACCGTGATGCGTGAGCTGATTACTGAAGACTGATCACTGACCACTGATCACTGGCAACTGAACTGAACTGAACATGAACGACCTCAAATTCGCCTTCCGCCAACTGCTGAAGAACCCCGGCTTCACCGCCGTGGCCGTGCTCGCGCTCGGCATCGGGGAGCCGTCAAAGCAACGGTTTGAACTCCTCAATCGTGAAGCCGGCATCCTTGGCAATTTTGCCCATGGTGAAAGCGTTGATTGGATTGTGTCGAGGGACTACAACCATCCGCGCACCGTTGCTCATCACCGTATGTTTTCCTTCACGGATGACTTGGAAACCTGCTTTCTCCAACGCGCGAATGGCTGCCCGATAGTTAACGCCTGGCAGCTTGGGCATAAGCGGTCAGACGGTGACGACCTCGCGGGAGACTTTGGTTCCAAATCGGGCTGGCAATTCGGCACGCGCCTCGAGGTATTCGCGAATCGCGTCGCGGATGTTGGCCAGAGCTTCTTCGCGCGTGGCGCCCTGGCTGCAACAACCTGGAAGTTCATCACACCAAACGGCAAATCCTTCTTCGGATTCGACGAGCGTTACCGAGTAGTTCATGGCCTCAGAGTAAACTTCCGCGACTATCTTTCAAGCTTCTAACCCTTCTCTGTTTATGAACGACCTCAAATTCGCCTTCCGCCAACTTTGGAAGAATCCCGGCTTCACCGTGGTAGCTGTGCTCACGCTTGCCTTGGGGTTCGGCGCGAACACAGCCATTTTCAGTGTTGTGGATGCGGTCCTCTTGCGTCCGCTCCCTTATCCCGACTCCGGACAATTGGTTTCGTTGAGCGAGCGGGGACCCGATTGGTCGGGTGGATCGCTTTCATATCCCAATTTCACCGATTGGAGAAATCAGCAATCGGTTTTTGAAAGATTTGGCGTTTACAGTGAGAACAATTTTACACTCACTGGCGCAGGCGAGCCTGTCCGGCTAGCGGGGGCGATGGTGTCGGCGGATGTATTTGCGGCCTTGCGCACGCAACCGGAACTCGGAAGGGTCTTTCGCGAAGACGAAGACAAGCCAGGCGCCGAGCCGGTCGCCGTGATCAGCCACGCACTTTGGCAGAATCGATTTGGTGGTGATGCTGGAATTGTCAACAGGACGATCAGCCTCAATGGGAAAGCTTATACAATTTTGGGAGTCATGCCCGCGGGATTTGAATTTCCCAACAAAGTTGACCTCTGGCTACCGGTGGGCCCTTATTCCGCCGAGTCCAGTTGGCAGAAGCGAGACAATCATCCCGGACTGTTCGGATTGGCGCGTCTCAAACCGGGAGTCACTCTCGAAAAGGCGCTAACCGATCTGGATGTTATCGCTGTTCGCCTGGAACAACAATACCCGGAATCCAACAAGACTCGGCGTGTCCAGATCGACAGATTATTGGACCAGAAAGTTGGAAACGTCCGCCGCGCACTTTGGATTCTTCTCGGCGCGGTCAGTTTTGTGTTGGTTATTGCTTGCGCCAACGTCGCCAATCTTTT
>JACQWK010000148.1 GCA_016209525.1 Verrucomicrobiota bacterium | reverse complement strand
GGTATGGCAGCGAGGGCCAAAGCCGACAGCAGAAGAAGGGTTTGCTTCATGGCGAGCGCAAGGATGGGAGATTAAAACGACTGAGCATCGACCTCGAACCGTAGGCCGCTGGTGCTGGTCACCGCGGCAGGCACAACAAAACGAGTCACCCTTGGGATCGAAGGCACACCACCCAAGATGTACGGACTCGGACCACCGAAGGCGCCCATGTCCACGCCATCGAAGCCTTTTCCCATAGCTGGCGAGTTTGCGCGGAGCTTCCATTTCGCATCCACCGCACCTGTCCCCGCAAAAACAAGTTCGGTTGCAATCCCATTGATGTTACCGCCCCCGACGGGCAGGAAATTGGCTCCCTTAAACGTGCTCCCGAAAAGCGGCGCCGGCGCAACGGCCATGGAATAACTGACCGAACCTTTCACTGACTGCGCATACTGCGCCGCCGTAACGTCTGGATTAATGAGAGCGAAGATTGAGCTGGAGATGGAACTCAGTTCTTCCGTGTTGGGCAGCGCTGCGAACACGCAATTCGCGGCGGTAGTTCCTCCCTTCAGGTTAAGAGAAACCGCTCCGAATTCGGGACCGCCGATTATGGAATTGCGTATGCTTGATCCAGAAGCTTGGAGATGGATATGCCCCGTAATCAAGGAACGACGAATCGTGACCTGATAATCGAAGTAACCTCCCGTCCCGAAGCAACGATCAATGATGATGTTGCCTATCCGCTCATACGCCGCGCCCGTGATGCCACTATCGGGCTGGATCGATAAGTAAAGCCCTGTAAACGTCGATCCGGCGCTGGAGCTTTCCGGGCCGATTCCCAACGAAATTCCTACGTAGGCATACTGTGTCGAAAGTCCCGGTATTTTGTTTTCCGCAAGATAGTAACCGGGCCCGACAAGATTCAGGCGCTTTTTGATGACCAATTGGCCGTATTGATTGGGCGAACCAGCAAGGAGAATCGTATCGCCGCCTTTGGCAGCCTCGTAAGCATCGGTGATGTTTTTGAACATCGCCACAGCGCCTGGATTATTATCCACGGTCAAAACGCGGTTCTGAGCGAGTGCGGAAGAACTGATCAGGCAAATCAGTGCGGAGAGTGCAGAGCAGATGAATGGTTTCATTTTGTATTTTGGTTACGGCGCTTTGTTGACTTAACCGGGTGCTGCACGACCGAGCATCCCGGCTTGCTGTCAAACGAATATCATGTTTCGCGACGCTCCGTCTGCCCGTCAGATACCCCTGATTCGCCAGAGGTATTTACCCCTACTCAAGGCCTGGCATTGCGGCTAGAATCGCCGCGCGTGAATGCCTCCGACGAACCGCCTTCTCCCCGTCGCGCGCGGGCCTACGCCCCGGCCTGGCTGGCGTTGTTGGCCGGATTCGCCATGAGCGCGGTCGCGGCGGCGTGGTTTTGGGAGGAAGCGGGGCGTATGGACCAACTGCGGTTCCAGACAACGGTCACGAACTTGATCGAACAACTGGATACGCGCACCGCGCGATACGCCGAGGAACTGAAGCGATTCGCGGACTTTCTCGCCACTCAGCCGGAAGTATCGGAGAACACGTGGGAGGAATGCATCAGCCGACCGGCTCCTCCAGGCAATCTTCCCGCTTTTCTGGAGCTGGCCTACGTGACGCAACCCTCCATGCCGACCCGTGCGGAAGTGGAGTCACTGCTCAAGTCCAACGTCAGTCCTTCGGGAAAGGCGCTCCTGCCAAAACGGGGGCCTCAATCATTGAGTCTTACGCGCCATTGGCGGAATGCCTGCACGGTGACGCCTCAGGAAACCGAGACCTGGCTGCACCACCCGCAGATCACTGCACGGTGGTGGGCCACCTTGGACGGGCGGCTGATTGCCTCGCCGCGGCGGCTCGTGCCGGGACTCAATGGACAGCCACTCGCGGCCGTCAGCCTTTTGGCGCCGATATTCGCCGATGACTTTCTCGAACTAAGCGAACGTCACTCATCAGTGGAGATCTGGCGCCTGCGGGCACAGCGCTTCAAAGCCCACGTCGTCGGCACCATCCGCTGGCAGCCGATCCGCGACGCCGTTTTTGCGACGGGCGCCGGGCAGGTCGAATTCGAAGCGTTTGCCGATGCGACCAATGCTGCGGAGATGACCGCGGAAAACTGGATGGGTGTGGGTGGGCCGGCCGAATCGCAAGTTCTCAAACCGGGCTTTCAGCCTCGCCTCAAGCACATTCAGCCGTGGCCTTTCTACCGCGCACGCTGGCAACTTGCATTCTATTCGACAAATCTGTTCGACCGGCAATCCACGCGCGGCCGGGCCTGGGTGGCCTTGGGCGGTGGGATGAGCCTGACGGTTCTCATGGCCGGCCTGCTGGCGGTGCAGGTGCGCGCCCGGCGCAACCAGGAAACCATTGCCAGCCAGCTTCGGCTTGCACTCGCAGAACTGGGCGCCGCACGCAAAGAACGCGAACGCCTCAGTCATGATCTTCACGACGGCGCGATCCAATCTCTCTACGCGATGCAATTGAGCATGAGCCGCGCAGCCGAACAGGCCGAGGCCGCACAGCCCATTTTGGGCCGGCGGCTGTCGGACATTCGGCGCAACCTTACGGCGGTGATCGTTGAGTTGCGGGGTTTCATTCTCCAGCACGAGGCTGAGCCGGGCCCAACCGGTGACCTGGTGAGCGTCTTAACCGCGATCGTCGAGCGGTTGCGCGGTTCCACCGACACGACGCTGTGCGCCCAACTTTCGACTGAGGCGAGCAGCCGTCTCGCCAGCGAACAAGCCGTGCATCTGGCGAACCTCGCGCGTGAGGCGCTGAGCAACGCGCTCCGCCATGCCGAAGCCAGCCGCGTCACGATCACGTTACGTGATGAAGGCGCGGCAGTGGCGCTGGAAATCCAGGATGACGGTTGCGGTTTCGATCGCGAGTCACCGCGCCACAAAAGTCTGGGTCTGGCCAGCATGACTTCCCGCGCCCGCGAGGCTGGAGGCGAACTGCGCATCGAGTCCCAGCCCGGAAAAGGCACCCGGGTGGCGGTTCTCGTGCCGGTGCCATCCATCAAGACATGAAGGACCACGTCAGTGGAAAATCCCGCCTCGGGTTGCTTGTGGCAATGACGGCAGCCATCGCCGCAAGCGCAGTTGTCGCGTTGTTCTGCTTCGGGCGAGTCCAAAAGCCATCAAGCCGTGGCGCCGCACCCGCCGCTCTGCCCGACTTTCAAGCGACAAAAACGAAAGCCGAAGCGGGAGACGCGGAAGCAGCCCAACTTCTTGCTGAGATTTACGTCGAGGGAAAACAGGTGCGCCAGGATTACTACGAAGCGGCACGTTGGTATCGCAAAGCAGCAGACAAAGGCATCGTGAAAGCGCAGTTCAATCTCGCCGAGCTCTACGACATCGGGCAAGGCATCGCACGGGCCGAACATGAAGCCGCTTCCTGGTACCTGAAGGCTGCCGAACAAGGAGTCGTCAACGCGCAGTACACGCTGGCTGGCATGTACGGAGCGGGTCGAGGTGTGGCTCTCGATCCGAAGGAGGCGCTCAAGTGGTATCATCGCGCCGCCGAGCAGGGGGATGAGCTGGCCCGTTACAATCTTGCGGAGCGTTACGAACGAGGGCGCGATGTGAGCCAGGATGATGTGGAAGCCTATAAATGGCACAGCCTCGCCGCGGACAAAGGGCTGGCCGACGCCGCCCAGGGGAGAGACCGGGTAAAACGCAAGCTAACCTCCGCACAACTGGCTGAAGCCCGGAAGCGCATTCAGGAGTTCAAAGCCAAACACGGGGATTAATGCTGCATGATTGACGAGCAGACTTGGGCGCAAATCAACGGCCAATATACTTGCCCGTCCGACGCCGGCCCGGCGTGGCGCGAGGCCATGGCCGCGGGGATCGACATGTCGCTCATCGAACACGCCCTGGCGTTGACGCCGGAGCAGCGCTTGGCGGAGCACCAAGAAGTGATTGATTTTCTGTCAAGCGTCCAGGAGGCTGGCCGCTCCCATGCCGCAGAATGACCAAGCCTTGCTCACCCGGCTCAGCGAAAGCGGCCTCGAATTCGTCGTGATCGGCGGCGTGTGCGTCGTCTTCCATGGCGTGCCCATGGCGACATTCGATCTGGATATCTGCTGCCCCTTTGGCGAGGAGAACGTCCGGCGCCTTGCCGCGGCGTTGGGAGATTTGCATCCGGTCCATCGGCTGACAGCGAACAAACTGTCCTTGGAGGCGACGCGCGACCGGTTTGCTGATTTCAAGAACCTGTATCTGCAAACCGACCTGGGGAAACTGGATTGCCTGAGCGAGGTCGCGGGCGTTGGCACATTTGCCGAGGCGCTCCGGCGCAGCGTGGCGGCAAGATTCTCGTACGGCGAGTACCGCTTTCTGAACCTCGATGCGCTCATCGCGGCCAAAGAAGCCGCCGGTCGAGAGCACGATCTGGCGGCGGTGAAACGCCTGAAGGCGGTCAAGGAAAGGCTCGCTCGCCGGGGCTGACGAAGTCAGAACTTTGGCCGTTCAAGCGGCTCGTCGCCCGTGTACCAGCGATAATCCACGCCCTTGTAGCTATTGAACTCGATTCCCGACACGTTGCCGGGAACCCAGAGTGTATTGCATGTCCTGCCGTGCCGGTACCATTCCCACTCAAACTTGTGGCCATCATAGAGTGAGCGCCCGAGACCTCCCGAACCGGGCGGATTGCCGATCCATTGCTCCAGGATCTGACTTTTTCCTGGAAACAAACCAAGGGTGTCGTCCGGTCCCTCCATTTTCTGCTCAGCGGCATCCTGGCAGAGAATCATCGTCTGCGGACTTTGGTAACTGGTGAATTTCCGTGGGCCGACGTCGCCAGGTTTTCCGAAAGAATTGACCACAAGGTTCGGCATGCCATAGGTCGAGTTCTTCCAAAAGGCTTTCGGATAGTACCTATTGTGATCGCGCCATTCATCCACTGTTTTGGCGCTTGGGCAGCTAAATATCGCTTTGGCGCCGCTGTAATAATTCCAGTAACCGATCCCCCAATAAGCCAACCGATGGTTTGGAGGCAGGATGACGGTGCTCCGTGGATTCAACGTCCATTGTCCGTCGTTCGGAATGGAGCCGCTCACATGGAAGAAAGAATGGTTGTTGTCTTCGGCATACAGGGTCGCAGCCAAGCCGATTTGCTTGAGGTTTCCAGTGCACTGGGCTCGGCGGCCTTGTTCTTTGGCCTTGCCAAGCGCGAGCAGGAGCATCCCGGCGAGGATGGCGAGAATGGCCATGACAGCCAGAAGTTCGATGAGCGTGAAGCCGCTCTGGAGCTGTGGTCTCCGCAAACGTGCAGTCATGTTTGGGTTTTACTATAGGAAGCAGCCCGACGGGGGGCAAGCCGGCGCTGCCTTCGACCCTCAATTCTCACATTGGCCGTAACGCGGACACTCCTGTCCGCCATCTCCTCGAGCACACCCGGACAGGAGTATCCGGGTTACGGTCGCCGCGCGCGTCTGTTGCCCGAAGGCGTAACGCAGAGTTGAACTCTGTCAGTATCGCCCGGAATCGTCGCAAGCCGCACAGCTTTGTTGGTGGGGCAAGACTCCGGTCGAGCCCTGACTTCATTTCCAGTAATGATTCCAGGGCTCGACGGAGTCTCGCCCCACCCAGTTTGGCAGCGGCAGCGTCGCGCTGCGTCCGTCCGTGGGTTCCCAACTTCAAAAGCGGGATTT
>JACQWK010000131.1 GCA_016209525.1 Verrucomicrobiota bacterium | reverse complement strand
GGCGCGCGGCCTCCCCGGCCGCAGCGGCTCCAACAGACCGAGGCGCCCTAAAATCTCCGAGCCTCGCCTTCCTGGTGCGGCCGCTGCGGCCTGGAAGGCCGCGCGCCGTCTTGGTTGCGGCTGCGCCGCGCCGCGCTGTATCGCAGATTTGCAATCTGCGCCGGGCCGCAAATTCCCGGTCGCCCGGACCAGTCTCGCGCCCGGCCGACTGCAGGTCGGCGATACGGCAGATTGAAAATCTGCGCTACGGGAGCGCGGAATTCCGCCTGCTTCGCTTCAGCCGACTTCAGCTCCCATCATGTCATTTCCACCACATCGCACCATGAACATTGCTTTGTCCATCAACCTACGGAAAAGACTCTGGAATTCTAATCCCGCTGGCCTGGTTTCAGAGTTCTTGGAATCTGGTTGGCCTTCCCCCGCACCCCGGCCCTCTGCCGCCGGGAGAGGGAGAACCATCCTGCCGCTCGTATTTTCCTTCCTGGCAGCGGCTTGCTTCGCCACGGCCCACGCCGCCGATCCGAAAGCCGAAGTGAAAAACCTCTCCGTCAACGGCGGCCTCCAAGACGGCAAAGCGCGGCTCATCATCGAAGCCGAACTCAAAGGCCTCCGCGACGACGAAACCAAGCTGCTCTTCGACACAACACTCCAACATGTGATCCGCGCCTCACGGGATAAACTGAATCATTCCTTCGCCGTCAAACTCGAAGTCCTCCAAGGCGACGCCAAAGAATTCCCACTGTCGGTTTCCGGCGAGGGTGAAATCCGCCAAGTGACCGGCGACGGCTTGCAGGACTGGGGCCTGCGCCAGGAACCAGGCGGCACGCGCCTGCTCATTCTCCGACCGAAGAAGGGTGAGAATCCAGTCTCACAGCTCGCCGTGACGATCAACGCCGAAACCGAGCTCAAAGAACTCCCCGCCGCCGTCACACCGCTGACCCTCTCGCCAATCCCATCCGCGCTCTTCAACGGCTTCGTGAAGGTCGAAACGACTGCGGACCTGAACACGGAATCGTTGAACCCGGCCGGTCTAATTCCGATCGAAATGAAATATCTGCCGCAAGAAATGACGGTAGCGCCCCAGGACACGGCGCCGGAGCCGCTGGCATTTCGATTTCTCGGATCGAGATATTCCTTGCCGCTGCGGATCACTCTGGGTGATCCGGACGCCCGGCGAGTGGTGTTGTCCGACTGCCGGTTGACCAGCCGGCTCACCAACGACACGGCCTCCTTTGCGCTCACGGCCAAAGCCCGCGTGGCGAATCCCAAAGGAGGCTCACTCGATTTGCTTTCCGGCGGCGTCGCTCTGACCGAACTCGAATCAAGCCCGGACTGGCGCCTGGCCCACCGGCAAGGCCGCTTTGTCCTGCATTTCGACAAGGCCGGCGAGTTTCCGATCCGGCTCAAGTTCGATGCGACGGTTCGTCCGTCCAACGGCTGGAACACGATCCAATTCCGAGTGGCGCCGAGCTCATTGCAGTCGGTGATCTTTCAAGGCTTGGCGGCCGACACGCAATTCCAGTTCCCAGACGCCGCGCGCACCGAACGCAAAGGGAACGACTTCGTCGGCTTTCTGCCGGCCAACGGCGCGGTGAACCTGGCTTGGAAAGAGGCGCGGCCCGAAGCCGAGGGCAGGCTCTTTTATTCCGCGGAAACCCTGGCGCAGATCACGATCAGTCCGGGTTTGATGCGCCAGGTCGTTCTGCTCGATTTCAAAGTGATGCAAGGCGAACTGAACCGCGTGGCGCTGCTGCTCAGAGGCCAGGGCGAAGTGACCCGCGCGCAAGGCGATCAAGTGCTCGCGTGGACGGTCGAGCCGGTGCCGAACTCGGCGGAGCGGCGCCTGGTTGTGCAATTCAACCAGCCGCAAAAGGATCAGTTCTCCCTCCAAGCGCAAATGCAAACACCGCTCGGCGCGTTCCCGCAAGCGGTGGAAGCGATGCAAGTCCGGCCCGAAGACGCCACGCGGCATGCCGGCTATTTCCGGATTGTGAATGAGGGCGCCGTGCGGCTCGAAGTCATCCAAGCCACTGGTTTGTCCCAGATTTCGCCGGAGCAATTTCCGGAGAGCGGCGCCACGGCGTCGCTGTTTCGCACCCAGGCCTCGCAATGGTTCGCCTTTCGTTTCTCCGGCGCGGACTACCAATTGCGCGTGCAAGCTGACAACGTGCTTCCTGAAGTGGCTGTTTCCGAGGTGCTGAGTTATCACCTGGCCGAAACGGAATTGACCGTGGAGGCGGAGATCGAGCTGGATATTCGCGAGGCCCCGCTGCGCGAATTGCTGATGAGCGTGCCCAAAGGCTTTGCCCTGGCCCGGCTCAACGCTTCAGGGCTGAGCGATTATTTCCTCCGCGAGCCCGCCGAGCAGCCGGATGCGGAACTTCGTTTGGTCTATGGCAGCCCGATTTTCGGGAAGCAAGTCATTCAACTGCGTCTGGAACGCAACCAACCGCTCGGCCAAACCAATTGGGCTTTGCCAAAACTCGAAGTAGCCAAAGCCAAATCCGTGCGCGGCCACGTGGGTATTTCCGCGGACGCGGGATTCCGACTCACACCGGAGACGACTCAAGCGCTGACCGAAATTCCCACGGCCTTCTTCCCGAAAAAATTGACCGGCATCCAAGCGGCGTTCCGGTTAAGCGAGCCCGGTTGGACGGCGACGGTGCGCGTGGAACGCTTGCCGCAGTCCATCCAGGTCGATGCGTTTCACCTGTTCTCGGTCGGCGAGGGCGTGGCCTACGGGAGCAGCGTGATGAATTACCTCATCTCCGGCGCGCCGCTCGCGACGTTCCGAGTGGAGTTGTCCGACGAGTATTACAACGTGGAATTCACCGGGAAAGATGTTCGGAGCTGGCAGAAGGTCGAAGGCGGTTTTCAGGTTTATTTGCACACTCCGGTTTCGGGCGCTTATTCGCTGCTCGCCACCTACGAGCGTCCCTTCAAAGCCCAAGGTGAGACACTGGCGTTCACCGGCGCGCGTCCGCTCCTCGAGACAGGATCCGAACAGGGCCACACGCTGGTCATCAGCGCTTACCAATTCCAGGTGGAAGCCGTGGAAGTCTCGCCGGGCCTCTTGCCGCTGGAGCCGGGCGAAGTCCCTCCGGAATATCGCCTGTTTTTCGACGCCCCGATCCTCGCGGCTTACCGCTATACGTCCCGTCCGTTCAATTTGCGGCTCGCGCTCAGTCCAATGAAGCAGGGCGAAACCCTCAGCCAGGTGGTGGATCGAGCCTCGCTGACCACGCGCATCTCGAAGGAAGGCCAAGTCATCACCGACATCCGGTATCTCGTGAAGAACCGCGGCCTGCCCAATTTTCAGTTGACTCTCCCCGAAGGCGCGCGGTTGTGGTCCGCAACGGTCAACGGTGTCGCGGCCGTGCCGGTGGTCGTGGACAAGGCGAATTTGATCCCGCTCCCGCAACGCGGCTATCCGAACGCCATCATCGCCGTCGATCTGAAGGTGGCGGCGCCATCGATGAATCCAAAACGGGTCACCGTGGCGGCGCCGATCGTGGCCGCGCCGGTCATGTTGGCCGAATGGCAAATGGAACCCGATGCCAAGCATCGGCTGGTCTATCGCCGAGGTTCGCTCACGCCCGTCGGCGGCATTCCTGATGAATCGGGATTTGCGGGGCTGGCTCGGCTGCTGACCGGAGCTTGGGGCGCGGAAGCGTGGGGTTGGCTGGCGGTGCTACTCGTGATGACCTGGATAGCGGCCGGAGCCTGGCGGTGGGCCGCTCGCGAAGGAACTTACCGGTACTCCTTCCGACATGTGTTCGGCGCCCTGCTGGGATTCGTGGCGACCATCGGCGCCGCTGTGGCAGTGGTCTGCCTTGTGGACCTGGCGCGACGACAAAATGCAGTGCTCCTGACGGATGCTGCCAATCGGGTCGATCCTCAGACGGGCCTGACCGTCTGGCAAAACCAAAGTGGCAGCACGCCAGGCGGCATCACCTTCCTCGCCCCGGTCCAGCAGGCTGGCAGCGCGCTCAGCGTGGAAGTTGCGAATCTTTCGGACGAACCATCGATCTTCGCCTGGATCTGGCGCGCGTGGCCGGCGTTCCTCGCTTTGGCGGTGTGGTTCTATTCGTTTGCGACCGAGCGGGACTGGTTCCGGCCCGTCGGACGAATTTTGGGGTGGACGCTATTGGCGTGGACCACGCTGAAATGGCCGAACGGCGCGGCGGCATTCGTCGTGTTGCTGGTCGTTTATCTCCTGGTTCAATTGTGGATCCCCGCGCTGCGGAGGCTCTGGCAACTGCCAAGAAAACCAAAGCCGGCTCCAGTAACACCCACGACGGGCGCTGCTGCGACGGCGGCAGTGGTACTGCTGCTGTTTGGAAACGTCGGGCAGAACGATGGGAGGGATTTTCGGTCAATTCGGAATTCTGAGTGGTCTCGGAACTTCACGGATTCGATCGAGCCGTTCTCCCTCACCCCGGCCCTCTCCCCCAGGGAGAGGGAGGACCGATCTCAGCGCATTGAGGGACTCGGTCCCGTTGATGATTCAAGCAGCCGCGAACAACGATTCCCTCGCCCAGCGGGAGAGGGCCAGGGTGAGGGAGAACGCTCCTCCATCCCAAGAAGCCCAAACTGGCTCGTGGCCCAATCCTCCTCCGGCGCGCAGCAAGCAATGGCAGGATCGATCGCACCGCTCGCCCTCACCCCGGCCCTCTCCCCCAGGGAGAGGGAGGACCGATCGCAGCGCACTGAGGGACTCGGTCCCGTGGATAATTCAGGCACGCGCCAACAACGATTCCCTCTCCCAGCGGGAGAGGGTCAGGGTGAGGGAGAACGCTCCTCCATCCCAAAAAGCCCAAGTTGGCTCGCAGCCCAATCGTCCTCCGTCACGCAGGAAGCAAACCAACCTTCAAATTCATCACAGCGGACTTTCGACCGAAACCAAACCGCCTCGGCGTCCGCTTCCAAATCCTCGTTCCGTAGCCAAGAGCCGCCACTCGCACAATCCGTCGTCCAGCAAATCCGAGTCGAGGATAAGTTCGCCTTTGCCAGCGGCAAGATTCGCTGGCAAGCCACGAAAGGGCAAACGCTGCCGTTACTTTACGAGCCGGCGGTGCTCACACGGATTTCCTATCCGACGAACGCCCTTAAGCTGATTCAATCGGCCGCCGGGCCCAATCGCGGCTACGCCTTGCTGGCCCTGGATTCCGGCACGTTCGACTTGGAGCTCCAGTATCAACTCCAAGTCACAACCAAGAGTGGCGAAAGCGGCTTCGCCTTGCCTACTCAATTCGGCCTGGTCAACCGGTTGGACCTGACCGTGGCCGAGCGCGATGTCGAGATCTATTCGCCGCAGGCCGTCTCCGTTCAGCGCGACACAGCCGCTCCTGCGACCAACGCCGTCGCGAGCCTCGTGCTCCCGCCCCTGAACGATCCTTGGATCGGTTGGAAGCCGCGCAGCCGGGACTTGAAGCGCGAGAAGGCTTTGTTCTACGCGGAGGTGTTTCAACTCTACGCGCCCTTGGCCGGTGTGATCGAAGCCGCGCACTTCGTCCAGATCCGGCCGGCTCAAGGCGAACTGAGCGAACTCATTTTCGATGTCCCCCCGGGCGCGACCGTCACGGATGTTCTCGATCCGGGTAGCACAGGCTACCAGCCTGTTCCGTCCGGCAACCTGCCGGACGGATCGGGTGCGGCCTCGATGAACCAACCCAGCGCTGGTTCCAATGCGACCCTCGCAGCCACTCCAGTCGGCAGGTTGCCGACCGGGGCGGGCAGGTTGCCCGCACCACCCGTTCTGGAGGCAAGCTCCAAGGCCCGTTCCTCGCTGGTTACCCTCTGGCGTTTCGATCCCGATACCCGGAAGCTGCGGGTCAGCCTGGCGGTGCCTCAATCGCGCCCGTTCTCGATTCTGATCAAGTCGCAAGTGGCGGGAGGTCCCCTGCCCTTCCAGCGCTCAGTCGGCCTGATATCCGTGAATGGCGCCGCAGGCCAGCTTGGACTGCTCGGAATCGCCACCGGCGCCGATGTTCAACTGGACAGCGTAACCGCCGAAGCATTCTCGCCGCTGAACTTGGAGGATTTCCCGGCCATGGTCGTGCAGGCGCTTCAGCCGCAAATCCCGGGTCTGACACTGCGCCGGGCCTTTCGGTATTCCGATCCCTCGGGCCTGGCCGCGTTGAAAGCCTCAGCCGTCGAGCCCGACGTGCGCGTCGAGACTCAACAAACGCTCTCGCTGGGCGAAGATCGAACCGTCTTGGCCGCGACGGTAAATGTGGAAATTTTGCGCGCCGGTATTTTCCGGCTCAGTTTTGTGCTACCCGCCGGCCTCGATGTGGAGGCGGTCAGTGGCTCGGCGTTGAGCCATTGGACCGAACTCCGAATCGAGACAGGCCGGGTGATCACACTGCACCTGCGCGGCAAAACCGAAGGCCAGCACCAATTCACGATCAGCCTGGCCGGCGCCGGCGTGCGGGCCGTCCAAGGTTGGGCTGTGCCGCGGCTCCTCTTCCGCGAGGCGACCAAGCAGCAAGGACAATTGTTCATCGTTCCCGAACAAGGGATGCGCCTGCAGGTGGCGGCGCGCGACGGGCTCACCCAGTTGGATCCGGAGAAATCAGGCATCCGTCAGAAAGGAGTGCTCGCCTTCAGGCTGCTGCACGGCCAATGGAATCTCACGTTGAATCTCGAACAGGTGGACGCTTGGATCCAGGTCACGAGTTTGCAGCACGCCATCGTCAACGAAGCGCAGGCCCAGGTGACGGCAAATATCCAGTACCAGATCGAGAACACGGGATTAAAGTCGCTTCGCGTGCTCCTTTCCACGAACGCCGAAAGCGTCCGTTTCCACGGCGAACAAGTTTCCGATTTCATGCCCGTGGCCGGCGCGGTCACCGGCCGCCTGCAAGAATGGGAGATCAAACTTCACCGCCGCGTCATCGGCCGGCATTTGCTCCAAGTCAATTACCAGATCCGGCTGCCGGAGAACGCGGCGGAAATCGCGCTCCAAGGGGTGCAGGCGCTGGGTGTCAATTTGCAGCGCGGTTTTGTCACGGTGCAATCCGGAGGCCGACTGCAAGTGCGCGTCGGGAGCGTGCCCGAGGCGCTGCAAAAGAGCGAATGGCAATCCGTGCCGCGGGCGCTGCGGCAGGAGATTCGCGCGGAGTCGGCCAATTTTACGTTCCGGTTGGTGGAACCGGACTTTCAACTGCCCGTGCAATTGGATCGCCACGAAGCTGCGCGGTTGCTCCCCGCCCGCGTGAACAATCTCACGCTGACCTCGGTGATCTCCGACGAGGGGGTGATGCTCACGCAGGCGCGGCTCGACATGGTTCCTGGCGACAAACGGCTCTTGCACCTGACCGTGCCGGACCGCGCGCATTTTTGGTTCGCCTTCGTCAATCAAAACGGAGTCTGGCCCTGGCGCGAAAAGGACCACATTCTGATTCCGCTCGAACAGCAGGCACAAACCGGAAAGGCCATCGCCGTTGAGTTTTTCTACAGCAGCCAAATCGGCGCCGCTCACGCGCGTTCCCTTGACTTGGAACTGCTCGGACCGAAGTTCGATCTGCCGCTGGAAAACATCCGATGGGAGGTTTATCTGAGCCAGAAATGGCAGCTCAAAGACTGGACCGGTTCGCTGCAGCTCCAGGAAGAAAAGGTCCTCGATCACCCGGTCGCGGCCGGCCTCGAGACCTACCTGCAAAATGAAGCCAAGCTCAGGCAGGAGAAAACCCAGGAAGCCGAACAGATGTTGGCCATGGGCAACACCTATCTGGAACGCGGCGATCCTCAGCAGGCTCGGCGCGCCTTCCAGAATGCGTTCGGGCTCTCGACTCATGACGACGCGTTCAACGAAGACGCCCGCGTTCAATTGCACAATCTGAAGCTGCAACAGGCATTGGTCGGCCTGAATTTTCGCCAGGCCACAGCCGCCGGGGATGCGGGCGCTCTGGCCGCCAAACTTCGCGACCTCCAAGTTCGAAAGGGCCTCGGATACACGCAGCAGGAAGCCAAACAGATCATCGACACCAACACGGAGGCGGAAAACACCGCGCTGATGCGCTTGGCCGAACGCCTGATCCAGCAGCAAGACGCCGCGATCTCGAGCCCGTCGGCGATTCGCGCGTCCATTCCCCAGCAGGGCCGCGCCTTCATTTTCACGCGCGCCGTGCAGGTCGATACTTGGGCGGACTTGAAAGTCGGTTTGCAGGCCACGGCCGTGCGGGCGGCGTCGTCCGGGGTCAAGTTCATGATGCTGTTATTTGTTTTCGCTGCCCTGGCTTTGCTGGCCTGGGCGGCCCAGCGGATCGTTGGCGGAGGACGGAGCGAAAGCTGAGCGAGAACCCACGCGGGGCGCAGAACCGCTGATCCCGTGGAATCCGCATGAGACTCACTCAAATGCTTCAGCCACCAAACTTCGATGCATATGCACCAAAGTTTGGCGCATGAACCGAAGGAAAGCCTAGTGCCGCTGATTGGGACGAATGGGAGTTACTGAGCGACCATGCGGTTGCGCAGCAGGCCGATGCCTTCAATGGCCGCTTCGACTTGGTCGCCCGGTTTGAGGTAAGTGCCGGTGGCGTTGCCGACGCCGGAAGGCGTTCCTGTCGAAATGATGTCTCCGGGCTCCAGCGTGACGAAGCTTGAGATGAACGCGATGACGCCGGCCACAGAGAAAATCTGCTGGGCGGTGCTGGCATTCTGTTTGACCTGGCCGTTGACCTTCAACGTGAGCTGCAGCTTCTGCGGATCAGGCAGGGAATCGGCCGAACGAACGCACGGTCCGGCCGGGCAAAAACTGTCGTGCCATTTGCCGTGAAGCCAGTCGAAAAATTGATCTTGCTCCCGTTTCTCGCGGCCCGGGTTCGGGCGGAACCGTCGATCCGAAATGTCGTTCACGACAGTGTAGGCAGCGACGAATTGCAGAGCATCTTCCTCGCGGACAGCTCTTGCGCGACGGCCCATGATGACTCCCAGTTCGACTTCCCAATCGATGAAGTTGGGCGAGACAGCAGGAATGGTGACCAAGCCTTCGTGATGGTTGAGAGTCGTGCTGGGCGGTTTCATGAAGACGTAAGGGAAGGTCTTCTGCCGCGCCACTGCGTTCCGTCCGCCTTCCTCAATGTGCGCCGCATAGTTGCCGGCCAGCAGCAGCAGTTTGGGGGGACGCGGAATCGGAGTGAGCAGGCGGGCCTTCGAAGTTTCCAATGCTGCGCCGTCCGTCACACCGGTGTTCTTCTCGATCCAATCGGCCAGTTCACGGGCGGCCAGAAAATGTCGGCCGTCGGGTGGGAGGTAAAGCATCAGATCGTCGGCCACAGGCAACGGCACATCTTTGTGGGTCCTTTCCCGATACACGCGCGCCGCCGCGTCAAGCGGAACGAGATGATGGTCGAGATAAAACGCTGGGCGAGGTTCTCCGTCTTGGATGAATCGGCATAATCGCATAATTGGCCTTTGGTTCTTCCTGTTCGGCTTCGAGTCTGTCTCGATAGTCCTACCAACAACTCACGATGGAACATAGAAAGAAATGAGCCGCTCGCGGTTCGCGGGCGCTCGCGACAGAATTCTCCGCCGGTCTCATTAACACCCGGCTTCAGCCGGGTGGCGTTGGCTCCAAGGAAAAGCCAGCGGTTTTAACCTCTTCTCGGAACACCCGGAAACCGCTGAAGCCGTTCCGAACTTCCGGGTCGATCCTCTCCCCCTGGCTGAAGCCGGGTGTTAATGAGAGGGAGAGGGCACGTAGCGCGGCAAAGCGGCAGACAATTGTTCTCGTCCTCGTCGTCCACTTCAATTTGGCCATTCGATTACGTGCACGCGCACGAGAAATCTCTGCACAGCTCTCTGCAATCCTCGGCGCCAAGGTGACGTCAAAAACCGGCTGGTAGCCCGTTCCACCGATTTTCAAAAGACTCACCCAGGTTACTTTTGATTGAGCAGCCGATTTCGCACTTCGGCCGGCAGGTTTGCCTGCTCGATCCAAGTCCGAGCCGCGGCCTCATCCTCTCCCAGCCAACGCCGGGCGACATTTTCCACGACCCTTTGCCGGTTTTGTTCATCGCCAATCACATTGGCCCATTTCGTGGCCAACCCAGCGTCATAGCCATCGACACTTTGCACGAACGCATCGATCGCCGAATCGCGGGCGCGACCCTGCGGCAAAGTTTGCAGCCAAGTGGCGGTGGCGGTGGAGTCTTCCAAGGCCCAGTGCCGCGCCACATTGTGCAGTGCCTGCTCGCGCACCGGGCCGTCGGGAAACTCAGAAGCCCACGTTGCGGCGGACGCGGGCTCAGATTGCGCCCATCGCGAAATCACGTTCAAGGCCGCTTGATTCTGGGAGTCGCCCGGCGGCATCGAAGCCACCCAGTTCGCGGCGGATTGCGGCGAGGATTCGGCGAGGGTGTCCGCGACGCGTCTCATGACTTCGTTTCTGACTCTGCCTTCCGGCAATTGGCTGGCCCAAGCCGCCGCCGTTTGAGGATCGCTGCTCGCCCAGGCCGGACCGATGGAGTTCTGCAAGATTTCTGTTTTGAGGTTTCCGTCCGGAAGGCCTTGCACGTAAGCCGCGGCCGCTTGTGGATCAGTTCGAGCCCAGCTTTCGCTGACGCTGCGCAAGGCGCGTTCCTTGGCCGGACCGTCCGGAAGTTGCTGCATCCAGGTCGCGGCGCCGGAGACATCAAATCGAGCCCACTCGTTGGCTATCGAACCGAAAATTTCCTCCTGAGCTCGGCCGGGAGGCAATGAAGAGGCAAGCCCCAGGGCAGTTTGCAGATCCGCACCCGCGACTCGGCCCGCCATGCTTTGCAGTGCCCTGTCGTGAGTCGGCCCTGGCGGCAGATTCTTCGCCCAATTCACTGCAGCCTGCACATCAATGGCCGCCCAGTTCTGCGCGACTTGGCCAACCGCGTCGTTCCGATTCTTCCCCACGGGCAAATTCAAGGCGAAGTTTGCGGCTGACGAAGGATCGCGCCATGCCCAGGTGTTCATCAGGTTTCGCAGGACGTCTTCGCGGGTCCGTCCGGGAGGGAGGTTTGTCACCCAAACGGACGCGGAGATGGGATCTTGGTTGGCCCATTGGCCGAGCGTGCCGCGAATCATCTCAGACGAAGTTCGATCCGGAGACATCGTCTGAACATAGGCAAAAGCTGCTTGTGGTTCTGCCTGGGCCCACTGGTTGATTATATTCTGCAGCACCTGCTTCTTGGTTGAGCTTTCCGGCAATTGCTGCGCCCAGGCGGCGGCCGCGCGAGGGTCCGCCTCGCCCCATCGTGAAGCCACATGTGTCATGTATGCGATCTGCAAGTCTCCTCGGGGCAAAGAGCCACCGAAAGTGGCCGCGGCGACTGGGTCGATTCTTGCCCATTCCTGCGCCGCTCCCAGCAGCGCCTGGTTTTTGCGCGAATCGTTTGGCAACTGGTTCACCCAAGCCATCGCCGCTGTTGGATCGATCGCAGCCCAAGAACCAGCGACGCTGCGAAATAAATGGGGCTCTAGAAGGAACTGCGGGGATTCTGTGAGATATGCGGCCGTGGCCGCCGGATCCGTCGTGGCCCAAAGTTGGAGAATCTGCGACCGAAAACCTCGAAGTTCGACGCCGTTTAGTTGGGATGACGCTTCGACCACTTTCAAGCTCTTGAGTGGGTTTTCAGAGGCAAGAACAGCCTTCGTCAACCCGTCGATCGCCCCGTTGCGGACCCGCCCAGGCGGGAGTTGCCGTGCCCAGGACAGTGCGCCTGTGAGATCCCGCTTCGCCCAGCCGTTGAGTGCGGAGCTGATGGCCGCGATCCGCTCGGAGAAATTCCGGATCGCCTGCGCGAAGGCCAAGGCGCTCGAGGCGTCAATTTCCCCCCAACGCCGCAGTAACGCTTCCGCGAAGGCCGTCTTCGCTCCGTGGTTGCCAAGCGCGCCGGCCAGCTTAAGCGCGGCGGGAATGTCTGCGGTCCTCACCCTCGAGGCAATCTCCGCAGCTTGGGTGTTGGCCTGAGCAAAGTCCCAAATTCTTGTGCACTCGCGAAGGGCAGACTCGATTTCGGTTAGAGACGGTACCGTTCGATTTGATTCGGAATGGTCTGCGGGGGCCGGCTGGAGAGCCGATTGCCTGGACGGGCTTTTCTCAATTCTTTGCTGCGAGGAAGGCGAGGCCGGGGCAATCCCAGCCGAGCGCCGAGGATGCAAGATTTGCCGTTCGATGACGATCCCGGCAGCCACGCCAATCACCAGGAAAACGACGGGTGAGATAATTGGCTTCATCGCAAGGAATGTGGACTATCCGGAAGAGCAGTTCAAACGGCACATTTGTCGTTCCCTCTCCCTTGCTACGTGTTTAGCCTTCGGTAGCGCGACCGTCCCGGCTGCGAGTTTCGGCAGCGTCTCGCTGCCATTTTCGGGACGAAAGTGGCGCCGAGACGGCGCCAAAACCCGCAGGCGCGGACGCCTGCGCTACGCACGCTAAACACGTACCTCCCTTGAGGGAGAGGATCAGGGTGAGGGTGAGCGCGCCGGAGAAGTCGGAGGCGTTGGGATTTGCCGACGATTCTCTCTCGCCCCGGCCCTCTCCCGCTGGGAGAGGGTGGGGAATGTCGCGTCGGCGGTTACGAAGGCATTCACTGTTTTGCGAGTAGCCACTTGACGACCGCGGCGCGCGCTTGCTCCGCCCTGCCGGCAAACACAGTCAGGTTCGACTGGGCGCTTTCGGCTTTGTAAGCCGCGTTAACCAATTCAGGCGCCTCTTTGCCCTCGCCGGCCAGCCACAATTTCCCGGGCGCGCCCAGCGCCAGCATCCCTGGCAAGTCGCCATACTTGACGCCGCCAGGCAGGAAGTTCACGTCGTGAATGTCGGCGACCTTGGCGAATCGGAATCCTCCGGTATCGACGACAAGCCGGTCCACCGCCCGGCCCGATTGCGCCCAGGCAGCGGCCACCCATGGGCCGGCTCCTCCGAGGCCGACCAAGTCAACTCGCTCAGACTTCCTTTCGTTGTTTTTCACGAAGGAAACCAACGTGAGGACATCGTGAACGCGTTGAGCGAAGAGCGTGTGGTTGTAACCGAACGTGTAGGCCGCGGCCTCGCGCGTGTTCTTGACCCGGCGTGTTCTGGATACAGGCTGGCCATCGGCCAAGAATTCGCCCTGATACAACAGATCGACACCGACGACGGTCGAGCCCGAATCAAGGAGTTCCTGGATTTCGGGCTTTGGACGAGAGCCAACGTCTCTGGCGGCGAATAAACCGGATTTCCCGTGTTCGTCAATCCAGACCACGGTCCGGCCGTTCCACTCTTTCGGATGCAGAAAAACGATCGGCAGTTCTTCGTGGTGCGTCGTGTTGCGGAGCAAACCGGTCATCTCCAGGTAACGGCCACGGTCGGCCTTGTCTTTCATGTCCCACTCCACCGAACCCACCTCGGCCAGACTGCGGCCGATGACGACATCAATCCCGCCGCCGTAAATCTTCCTAAATTCCTCGGAAGATTGTCGCGCTTGCTGCAATTGTTTCTGCGCATCTTCCATCCACCACCGGAGAAGTTTTCGCTCGAAATCCGGGCCGCCGGCAGGTTTCGGGTGTTGATCGTTCCAGACCGACATTTCGGCTTCGGTTAGGCGTTTGTAGTCCTCCTCGACGATCGGATCCTTGTAGCCCAGCTTAAAATGCTTGTTCGCCCAACTGGAGAGGGCCGCGCGGCTCGGATAATTGTAGTTGTGACCAAAGTAGCCGTCGCCGCGTTTGAGCATGACATTGTTCGTCGCAGCGTGCATGGCATAGTGCTGCTTCAATTCCGGGAAACCTTTGGTGGCCATCTCGCGCGTCCAATCTTCCGCCGAGGTCATCCCCAGCGGTTTCGGGGCGAACAGCGCGGCGAATTCGACATTCCCGGTGCCGACGCGGAGCAAGCTCGCGTTCTCGCACGTGCAGCCCCCCTGCATAGCCGTGGAAACCATGACGGCTGGAAAGGCCAGAGTCGGTCTCGGGTCCATTCCGCAAACCATGAACGTCTGCGTGCCGCCGCCGCTGGCTCCCGTGACAGCAATCCGCGCGGGATCGACATCCGGCAGGTCGAGCAGGAAATCCAGCACGCGGACCGAATTCAAGGATTGGAGCCCCATCACGCTCTGCAAATTCGCCTCCGCTTGCGGGCTGAACAGGCCCCAATCCTCGGTCGAATTCATCTCAGTCCGTTGCTTGGCAAAACGGTGAGCGATCTCGAAAGATATTTGCAGGCTGTCCGCGTAGCCGATCATATCATAGTGAAACACGACGCAGCCCATGCGCGCCAACTGAACACACCGCGCCTGGAGCGGACTCCGCCCGCCTTCCTCAAACCGCTCGCCACCCATCACGATCTCTCTGTGCACCCCCTCCAGCCCGGCATCCGTGAACCGGCCATTCGCCCAATGACCATGGGGGCAAAGAACACCGGGCGATTTGCCGCTTCTTCCTCTTGGACGATAGAGGTTGCCGGTGACAAAAAAGCCCGGGGCGCTTTCGAAATAGACTTTCTCGACGGTGTAGGTGTCGCGTTCGATCCGGCCATGGATCACGGCGTTGAGCGGCGTCTTGGCCGGCATCGGCCAGAGGCCTTGGGACACCAGCATCTGGCGTCGAACTCGCTCGGCGCGCTGGGCCCAGGCTTCGGTGGTCGGTGACGGTCTGAACGGGAAATAACCGTCCAAATCTTTTGGGGGCTGAAGGCGAACGTCGTTTGGGACGCGGCCGGCCTCGAGGACACGCGGTGCGCCGCAAACGGAGTGCCACGGAAGGGCGCCGGCGAACAATACGGCCAGGAAAGTTTGGGAGACAAAGGGTCGAAAGAGGCGGAAGGCTGAAGGCGAAAGTGTGGTCATATGAGCGATTTTACCTGCGTCCTGTCGCTCCGCGAAGCAAAAACAGCATCTTGACAGAGATCAATGAGCTGGAAGACGAGCTTAGATATGAGCGTTGCGTTTCCGTTCGTTACAGTGGAAAATCTCTGAAAGCTTCCATGAAAACACAGCGATACTTCATCCAAAGCCGGCGAGGTTTCACATTGATCGAATTGCTCGTGGTGATCGCGATCATCGCCATTCTGGCCGGAATGCTGTTGCCGGCGCTTTCCAAGGCGAAGGAAGGCGGCCGCTCCACAGTGTGCAAAAACAACATGCGACAGGTGATGACGGGCATGCTCATCTACGCGGACGACAGCAGGGATTATTTCCCGTGGGCGGGTGATATCGATCGCAATCTCCCGCCGGATTGGGTCTTCGGCGGACAACCGAGCGGAGATACGACGAATCAGCGGTATTGGAGCCAACCGCCGCTTTCGTATGGATTTCACGCGGAAGCGGGTTCCGTTTTCAATTACGTGACCGGCCAGCCGCAGATCCGTCTGGGCAGCGGCGCCGTCGATTTGAACCAGACGAACACCTATCCTGTCTATCGGTGTCCAAGCACCGGCCTGATCGGAAGAGCGCTCCGCGTGAACTTCAGCATGAACAACTTCATCGACGGAGCGGAGAATCCACCCAAGGGCGTGCTGACTACGAGGGTCGTCAACCCAAGCCAAAAGCTTCTGCTCTTCAACGAAGATCCGAAAACCATGCACAACGCGAGTTTCCATCCGGGCGGCAGCGCGGCTGGGGGAACTTTCGTTGTCCACAATGGGCGTATCAATGTGGGCATGGTCGATGGCCACGTGGAGAACATGAAGCACCTGAAAGTCCTCGCGATTCAGCGCGGACAGACCAACATCGACCAGTTCTTCCAGCCGTATCGGTGAGCGTAAGGCGGACACTCCTGTCCGCGCGCCGTTCTGGCGAGCCATTAGAAAAGCGCGCGGGCAGGCTGCCCGCGCTCCCTTCGTAGGATTCTTGAATCGCCGTGCCTTGACGACGCTCACGGTTCACTCCGGCTTGCCTTCCCTTGTCGCCATGCGTTACCTTCCGCAATACCTGTGCGCCCTCGAAATTACGCCGTCAACGGATTCGGAAATGCTCTGGAAAAAATGTCAGGATGGATGATTTGCCTGGCGACCCTGTGGAATCTGACGGCGGTTGGAGTCCATAGCATCGCCGCGGCGCCGACCACGGCTGAACCGCAGCCTCCCCCCGGCATCGAAAAGCGAATTCCTTTGACGACTTCTCGGATTCTCGGTTCACCGGAGCCCCCATCGCCTTACGTCATCGAGCGTCTCTTTCCCAAGCTTGCGTTCAGCAATGCCGTGGACCTGGCCCAACTACCCGGATCGGATCGTCTCCTCGTGGCTGAGCTGGGCGGCAGAATATTCTCCTTCCCGACGACCGCGGGCGGCGCACCGACCGATCTCCTCGCGGATTTGAAGCAGGAGATTTCGGGAATGGAGCAGCTTTACGGCTTTACGTTCCACCCGAAGTTTCAAGAGAACCGCTTCATCTACATCTGCTACGTATTGAAATCGGACCTTCCCGATGGGAGCCGAGTCTCACGATTTACCGTCAGCCGGACGGAGCCTCCTAAACTGGAACTCAAAAGCGAGAGCATCCTAATTACTTGGCTTTCCGGCGGTCATAACGGGGGCTGCCTCAAATTTGGGCCGGACGGTTATCTTTACATCTCGACCGGGGACGGCGCGGGCCCAAATCCTCCGGATCCCTTGAAGACGGGCCAAGACAACAGCGATCTGCTGTCCGCGATTCTTCGCATCGATGTGGACCGCACGGACGAAGCCAGAAAGTATCGCATCCCATCGGACAATCCCTTCGCAAACTTGCCCGGCACTCGTCCGGAGATTTGGTCCTACGGTTTTCGGAATCCTTGGAGGATGAGCTTCGATCAAAGGTCCGGCGATCTTTGGGCTGGAGATGTCGGCTGGGAGTTGTGGGAATTGGTCTTTCGCATTCAGCGCGGAGGCAATTACGGCTGGAGCATCGTCGAGGGACCTCAGTCGATCCATCCCGATTGGCCACGCGGTCCGACTCCCATCTTGCCGCCGATGAAAGCGCATCCCCATTCTGAAGCGGCGTCCATTACCGGAGGATTCGTTTATAGAGGATCGCGGTTCAAGGAACTCGCCGGCGCTTACGTTTACGGTGACTGGGTCACGGGCAAGATCTGGGCCTTGCGCAACGACGGAGACAGAGTCACCTCGCTCCGGGAACTTGTGGACACGCCTTTGCAGATCATTTGCTTCGGTGAAGATCCGTCCGACGAGCTTTTTATCTTGGATTACAATCAAGGAATCTATCGCCTCGCGCCCAACCCCACGCCAGACACTTCCGCGCAGTTTCCGCGAAAACTGAGTGAAACCGGCCTGTTTGATTCGGTGCAACACCACCTCCCTGCCCCGGGCGTGATTCCGTTTCTCATCAACGCCGAAATGTGGGCCGACCACGCCCTGGCCGAACGCTTCGTGGCTCTGCCGGAGAACTCATTCATTCAAACCGGCGCGACCAACGTGTGGCTCTACCAAAGCAAAAACGAATGGCGTTATCCCACGAACGCCGTCCTCGCCAAGACCCTGTTCCTTCAGACCGAACAAGACAACACGAAGTCCTTGCGCCGGGTGGAAACCCAGGTCCTCCACTACGACGGTCTCGACTGGCACGCCTACACCTATCGCTGGAACGATGACGAGTCCGAGGCCTTCCTCGTGGACGCCGCGGGGGATGACCGAATCTTCGAGGTAAAAGACCCGGCGGAACCCGGCGGCATTCGCAAACAGGCTTGGAGGTTCCACGGCCGCGCCGAGTGTTTGCGATGCCATAACCCATGGATGAACTACGCGCTCGCGTTCACGGCGCCGCAGTTGAACCGTCCGGTCCAGTACCAGTCCAACCACCCGGTCTGCGCCAGCTTGCCGATCCTGACGAAGCCGGCGCCATGGCCCAACGATGCTGTCACCGAAGTGAACCAACTCCGCACTTTCTCTCGCTTAGGCTTTTTCGATCAACCACTCGATGAGCGTGCCCGCCCCAAATTCAATGATCCTTACGAAACGGGTGTTGATTCCGAGGAAACCGCGCAACCGGCGGCTTCGTCGCCGACACAGCTTCCTCAACCTCAGGATCGAGAGGACCTCCGGGCCGCCCGGTCGGCCAAACTCGAGGAGCGCGCCCGCGCGTGGTTGCACGTCAACTGCGCGCACTGCCACCGGGAAGGTGCCGGCGGTTCCGTGGTCACGCACCTTGATTACGACACAAAGCTCGCGGACATGAAAGCCATCGGCCGGCTTCCGTCTCAGGGCACACTCGGACTCACCGGTGCGCACGTGATCACTCCAGGCGATCCTTACAGCTCGGTGCTTTACTACCGGATCTTGACCACGGGACAGGGACGGATGCCTCATATCGGTTCGCAGCTCGTGGATACCACCGGCGCCAAACTCATCCACGACTGGATCGCCCAGCTTCCGGAAGAACTCTCCGAGGACAAAACGGAAGACCCTGCTGCGGAAAACCTCAGAGCGGCGAACGCCGAATCGCTCAAATGGGTGTGGAGCCTGGTCCGAGATGGACGTTCGGAGATCAACCGATTGCTCGCCACGCCCAATGGCGCTTTGGCGCTGCTGAGCACGGTCGATCAAGGCAACACTTCCCTGTTGCCTGGGCGTCGAAACGACGTGGTCGAAAAAGCAGCCAGCCACTCGGCCTACCAAGTGCGAGACCTTTTTGAGCGTTTTTTGCCCGACGAGAGGCGGCCGAAGAAACTTGGGGCAATGATTAAGCCCAATGAACTTCTCGCGCTGCGAGGCGATGCCGGACGCGGCGAGCGCATTTTCTTCCAGGAAGGAGCCTCCCAATGCCAGCAGTGCCACCGGATCAAAGGCCAGGGTCGAGATTTCGGTCCCGACTTGAGCCACATCGCGGCCAAGTATGACCGCGCCCAAATCCTGGACAACATCCTTTTCCCCTCGAAGAACATCGATCCTAACTACCTCACGTACCAGCTTGAGACGAGGGATGAGCTTTCCTACAACGGATTTCTTCTGAACCGCACCGAAGAGGAGGTCGTGCTGAAGGATCCGAACAGCCTGGAAATTCGCGTGCGGCGGAGCAACGTCAAGAGTCTGGAACCTCAACAAATCTCCGCGATGCCCGAATTGCTCCTCCAAAGCATGACTGCCCAGGACGTGGCTGATCTGTTGGAGTTTTTGGCGACGCTCAAGTGAGGCTGCGTTCATGATCCTCGTAGCGCAGATTTCTAATCTGCCGTATCGCCGAGTTGCACTCGGCTGGACGTTCGAGAACCAAAGAGTGCCTGGCGATTCGAGGCGTCCGCAGAATGCAATTCTGCGGAACAGCAGATTGAGAATCTGCGCTGCGAGATCGACGCTCTATGACCGGGCGATACGGACCGATTACCGCCCTTCGCTTTCGTCCAGCGCCGAGCCAGCCACAATCCAGCCAACCCTCACGGACCTCCGCACTGCGCCCTATGCCGCAACGCATGATCGACGAGCACCAGGGCCGTCATCGCTTCGACCATCGGCACGGCGCGCGGCAAGACGCACGGGTCGTGACGACCGCGGGCCTTCAGCGTCGTGTTCTGAAACTCCACGTCCACGGTCTGTTGTTCGTGCATCACGGTCGCCACCGGTTTGAACGCGACCCGGAAATAAATGGTTTGGCCGTTGGAAATGCCGCCTTGGACGCCGCCCGAATGGTTGGTCGTCGTATAAACTTTTCCATCTTTGCTTCGGAACGGATCATTGTGCTGAGTCCCGGTCATCAAGATGCCGTTGAATCCCGACCCGATGTCGAAGCCCTTCGAAGCCGGCAAACTCAGCATGGCTTTGGCCAAGTCGGCTTCCAGGCGGTCGAACACGGGTTCGCCCCAACCCGGCGGAACGCCGCGCGCCACTCCTTCCACAATTCCACCCACGCTGTCGCCCGCTTTTCGCATCTCCTCAATCAACTGAATCATCTGCTCCGCGGTCGCCGCAGCGGGGCAGCGAACCGGGTTCGCTTCAATTTCCTGGGTCTGAACGGTCTCAGGATCGACCTCCGCGACGATCCGTTGAACCTGCTTCACGTAAGCGAGGATTTCGACGCCGAATCGTTCGCGCAAAATCTTCTTTGCGATGGCGCCCGCAGCCACGCGCCCGACCGTTTCACGCGCGCTGGTCCGTCCCCCACCCCTCCAGTCCCGAATACCGAATTTCGCGAAGTACGTGTAGTCGGCGTGCGAGGGCCGAAATTTGGTCTCCATTTCCGCGTAAGCCTCCGGACGCGCGTCTTCGTTTTTCACCCACATGCAAATCGGCGTGCCCAGCGTCTTCCCCTCAAAGACTCCGGACAATATCTGCGCTTGGTCGCTCTCTTTGCGGGGCGTCACAATTTTGGACTGGCCGGGCCGGCGGCGGTCCAAGTCCGGCTGGATATCAGCTTCGGTCAAGCCAAGGCGCGGCGGACAACCGTCCACAACCACACCCACGCCTCCGCCGTGGGATTCGCCCCAAGTCGTGACGCGGAAAAGTTGCCCAAACGAATTCGCCATGGACTGAGGTTGGGGGAAAAACGGGTTCAGGTCAAATCGACTTGCTCGGGAGCTTCAACGTCCGCAAATCGCGTGATGCGGGAACGCGTCGAAGAAGTCGGTCGCGCCGGGACTTGTCAACCTTGAAAAAGCATTTGGACTCCCACGAAACACACGAATCACACGACAATAGAAGCGCTTCTGAAATACACCCCGCTTACCGTCTGGGTGAACGCTAAACTCGCTGGAATTACTTCTCCTTTCGTGTCTTTCGTGTGTTTCGTGGGCTCGAACCGCCGAATTCAGAGTCAACGATTCTCCCTCACGCCGGCACTCTCCCGCTGGGAGAGGGAGGCATCGCCATGTCTGTCACTGCTCCAGTCTGGAAAGAAACTCCTTCGCCAGGTTGCTGAACGCTTCCGCTCCGGGCGCGGAGGAATCATAGAGATTGATCGGTTTCGCCTCCGTGGGGGCTTCACCCAAAGTGATATTTTCCGGAATGAGCGTCTTGAAAAAGTAGAGCCGCTTGAAGCTTTTGTCGGACTTCAGACGCTCCATCGTTTCCTGATGGAATTGGATGTGGCGCCGGACCCGGCTGAAAACCACCCCTAAGCAGCGAATCTGAAACTCCAGGCTCTTCCGCAGGTAACCGAGCCGATCCTGAAGGAGACTCAACCCAATCGAGGACAGGAAATCCGGCTGCATCGGGACCAGGTACCAGTCGCTCGCATAGAGGGCGTTCTGCGTCGCGGTCATCAAATTCGGCGGACAGTCGCACAGGACCAGGTCGTAATTGTGAAGCACCTTCTCCACCTTGCGGCCAAAGATTCGCTCCCGTCCGGGCCGGGCGGCCAAATCCAAATCCAGAAAGGTAAGCTTCAGATGGCTCGGAATCAGGTCCAGACCTGGAATCTCCGGCACCACGTTTGGAACGATGCAATCGCTGAGCTTGAAACCCTCCTCCGACTTGCGTTTGTGGTCAACTTCCAAAACATCGGCCATCGTGCCGTGCTGCTCCTCCCACTCGCGCCAGCGGTCCTCGCTCATGAGGCTGAGGGAGGAATTGGTCTGAGGATCGAAGTCGATCAACAGCACCTTTCTCTTGTGTTCCTTGGCCAAGTAAGCGGCGAGGTTGACGGCGCAGGTCGTCTTTCCCACGCCTCCTTTCATTTGAATTAGGGAAATGACACGGGCTTTGGACATATTAGACAGTTCAGAAATAACTCGAATGAAACGTGCCCCTCACCCCATCCCGCTCCCCATCGGATGTGGAGAGGGTGGCCGAAGACCGGGTGAGGGGCGTCCTTTCACATTTAAACTCATTCATAGCATTTCGAGCGAGTTCAGCTCACTTCCACCACAGCCTTGATCACGCCCGTCTCAAGCTTTGTGTAGGACGGGAAATCGCCAATCAGGGAATCGAAGTTGGTCCGGTGCGTGATCCACGGGCGCGTGTCGATTTTGCCGTCCTCGATGAGTTTGATGATGCGGCCAAAGTCTCTGGGCAACGCGTTTCGTGAAGCAAGGAGCGTCACCTCGCGGCGATGCATGAGGGGATGGCCGAACGCAATTTCACCCGCGGTGATGCCCACAAACACGAGCTTGCCCGTGTGCGCGACATACTGCAGCGCATTCGACATGGATTTGTTGCTGCCCGTGGCGTCGATCACGATGGTGGGCAGCGCGTTGTCCGTCAGCTTTTTCAACCGCTCCAGGTCCGTTCCATCTCCTGCGGCCTTCATCGTGTGCTGAACCCCCATGCCCTCCTTGCAGAATTCGAGCCGCTTGTCACTCAGATCGAGCACCACGATCCGGGCTTTGGCCAGCTTGAGAAATTCAATGACCGACAAGCCGATGGGTCCCGCGCCGATCACCAGGACATTTTCCTTGGGCTGGGGATCGCATCGGAAAACGGCGTGGCAGCCGATGCCAAGCGTCTCCACCAGCGCCAATTGTTCCATGCTGAGTTTTTCAGACCGGTGAAGCTTCCGGGCCGGCACAATGAAAAAGGGGCGGAGACCCCCGTCCGTGTGCACACCGAGGACCTGGAGGTTTTCGCAGCAGTTGCTGCAACCGCGGCGGCAGGCGGAGCACTCCTGGCAGTTGATATAGGGTTCGACGGCGCATCGGTCGCCCGGTTTCACATTCGTGACTCCGTCGCCGACATTGACAATCTCCACGCCGAGTTCGTGCCCGGGAATGCGTGGATAGCCGTAGAACGGCATTTTGCCCAGATAACCGGAGATGTCGGTGCCGCAGATGCCGACTCGGTGGACGCGGACCAGCGCTTCACCCGGACCGGGTGGCCCGGGCTCGCTGATGTCCGTGATCGCAAATTGTTCGGGCTTTTCGAGTAAGATCGCTTTCATCCGGTGAATCGATTGGATTGTTCGTTCCTGCTCACGGCTCTAGTCAACGGAAAGGCCAGAATCATGGCAAGGGCGATTTGCGCGAGTGATTTGCTTTGGTGACCATCCAATTTCTTGCATCCCAAGGCCAGTTCGACTAGATGTATTCCCATTGACGGACGCCTTTAGTTCTGAGGCGTTCCGTTATAGCGTCTGAACAGGAGAGATGGCCGAGTGGCTGAAGGCGGCGGTTTGCTAAACCGTTATACGGGTAAAACCGTATCGGGGGTTCGAATCCCCCTCTCTCCGCCAAACTTCACTTTCACCCAATAAAATCAAGGCTTACGTGCATTCAAAGACACCGAGATTTCTCTTGAATTGTATGTAAAGCGGATGCGTCCGAAGGCTATCTCGAAGGATACCGAATTGCTGTGAAGCATGGTGCAAACGTGGTTTGAGAAAGCGTTTTCCCCCTTGCCTCTCCCAGTCGGCGGCGTAGGCTCCGGGAAGAACGATCAAGGTCGAAGCCGATGAAGAAGCGAGCGCATGCCGTTCAAAAGAAGAAGCCTCTGGACTACCCAGAGGAAACCGAAGGGAGCCGCTTGGCGGCCAAAGCTCGCAAGATGGCCAACTCTCTGACCGCGGAACAGCGAAGGGAATACTTCAATCGTGCAATGGTCATGATCTATGGCGGGGACGAGAGAAAAGAAGCGGCTGGGTCTGGACGCTAATCTGCCCTTCGATCTCGCTGCCGAGAAAGACTCGGCCTTCGAATTCAAAGAGGTATTCGAAAGCAAAGGCTACACCTTCCATTTGCCTCCGACGGCTGCTTACGAGTTATGGATCATTGCCGCGAAAGGGGAGAACGCGCGAGAGCGCGGCCTGGCTTCGACTGCTTTGAAGAAACTGAACGGCTGGGGAATCAAGCCCTTTGATCTGCCGTCCCTCCAGCAGAGTATCGCCGAGCAATTCGCCAGACGTCTGATTCGGGGCGGGCTCTTGCCCGTCGAAGAGATGGATGACGGCCTGATTCTGGCGGAAACGTCCTTGGCCGAGATCCCCCTGCTGGTCACGTCGGACAAGCATTTGCTCGACATTGACGAAACGGCTTTGCGGCTCGCCTTCAATGATGCCGATCTTCTCCCGGTCAGTCCGGTGCATCCAAGACGCCTGCTGCGGGCCATGCGGTGATCCAGCTTCCGCCCCATGATCGGGGAACGCGGTCTTGAGCACAACTCCGAGAACTTTCGCCGTGCCTCTTCCTCGCTGCTGTAGGACCACCCCTCCGAACCCCAGGCTGCGCTCGGCGGTCGAGCTTCGGACATTTTGTCCACCCCAAATCCACGTCCTTCTCTTCCATGAGCTGCCTTCTTCGCCCGGTTGTATCGCCTGCCCCGCAGCAGCGCCGCCTGATCGGGCGTCAATCCTCCTCCTCCTCGCTTAAAATCGCGTCGCTCGCCCGATCCCCGATAATCTTGTTCGCACGCACAATGAGATTCGCAGCCAAGATTGCGTTCGCGGGTTCAGGTTCGGTCACTTCGTCCATTGAAGCCTACGCGGTTAAGGAAGGCCGCCGGAGCAAAATTCAGAAAAGCCCGGCGGCCCTTGATTACGCCAGCTAGCACACGCCAGCGCGTAAAGTCGAAATCATTGTTCGTTGAGCGCACTTTCGATTTCGCCTATCGCCGCTCGAATGGCGGTGAGCTGGCCAGCAAGACCGATGACTTTGTCGGGGTCGTGACCGTTGGTCACCGAACCGATGACGCCCTCATCAAAAAAACTTCGTGGCGGACGCCTCGATGTCGCGAAGCTGCGAGAGCTGACCCTCGGCGTATTGGCGCATTTCAGAGTCCATATCAGCCCTGTCGCAATTCAGCCGGCAGCCTGTCCTCGCAGTGGTACTGCTTGGCAAGCGCAACCAGCTCCTCGCCGACACGTCGCAACTCTTCTTGCTTGCCCGGCAGCCATCGCTGGTCGAAATCGGCGATGGCCTCGCGTGCGCCGCTTACTCGCGCATAGGTATCGGCACAGGCGAACGGGTTCGCGAGATTTCCGTTTGGTTGCCAAATGTGTGCATCCGCAAAGCTGTGAAGGCCATCGATCAAACCTCGGGTTCCCCCAGAAACTCATCGTCCGATACGCGAGCAGTGCTTCATTGGCAGCCCCCGAGCAAGCTCCGCGCGCCTTGGGGCCATGAACATGTTCCGCGGTGGGGCGAGCCTCCCGTCGAACCCTGGAATCTCTGCTGCCAAAGAAGTCAGGGCTCGACAGGAGTCTCACCCCACCTTGAGGATCATGGAAGGACCTGCAAGAGTTGGGCAGGCTTCCAGCCGACCTGCTCCTGTGATTTCGAAGCGCACTTCGAGGCAGGCAAGATGCTTGCCGTGCTTTCGAAGCACGCTCTCAAACCAATCGTCTGGAGACTTTTGACTTAGGGCAAAGCGCATCCACCCTCCTGACGTATCAGTTGAATCCTCATGATGGCAACGTACCTTGAACTCGTGTTTACCCAATCGAAACATCGTCCCTCGCGGACACGGCTGACAGCGCTCCTTCAGTCCTTGTTTTGTGTCGCTTTGCCTTCGAATCTCGCAGCCATTGGCGCCGGCGCGGCGCCGCCGCCGCGTCTGAGTGCCACTCAGAACGCCCGGGCCGTCCCGCTCTACGAAGTGTTTGAACTCACGTTCCACCACGACCAACGCTATGCGAACCCGTTCTTCGATGTCAGCATCGACGTCTCTTTCACCTCGCCCACCGGAAAGAAGATTCGAGTCGGCGGATTTCACTACGGCTCCTCCACCGGTCCAAACATCAAGGCACGCTCCACTCAGACACCCCGCGGCGCGCGCAAGCAGCTTGAGTATGCGTTCGACAAACAAGATCTCTGGAAAGCGCGCCTGGCGCCGTGTGAATTCGGGCGATGGACTTATACGTACGTCTTCGCCAATGCTCAGAAAGAAACCGCCCAAGGGCAAGGCGAGTTCGAGTGCGTTCGAGCCCGTGTGCACAAGCCGGGCTTCGTCCGCCCCAATCCGGAAAATCCGTACCGCTGGATCTTTGATGACGGAACTCCGTATTTTCCGATCGGCCTTCAGGAATGTATCGGCGACGGCGACGGGATTGGATCGGCGTTGGCGGCCATGTCCATGGAAGGGCCGTTTCGGATGGATCGAACCGGCCGGCCTGAACCGCCACCGGGGGCGACTTTCAAACCGGGGCCGGGCAACAATCCCCAAAACGCCGATGTCTATTTTCGAAACCATGCCCGCGCCGGCTTCAATCTGTTTCGTTTCTCGCAGAAGAATTGTTCCTTCGAGCTCTACCGTGACTTGGACCAATACCTCGTGCAAGAGGGCGTCATGACGGATGAACTCATCCGGCACGCGCGCAAATATGGAATGCGCGTCTTCTACGGGCTCTTCGGATACCAACCGGTCTTCAACGACCGGCCCGACAACGCCGAGGAAATGGCCAAGGTGAAGCGGTTTATCAAATACAGCGTCGATCGCTGGGGAGCTTACGTTGATTTCTGGGAATTTCTGAACGAGCAGAAAGCCGACGCAAAATGGTACGAAATCATGGCCCCCTACCTGCGATCCATCGATCCGTACCAGCATCCCATCACGACGAGTTGGGAACGGCCGGAATTGCCGGGCATCGAGATCAACGCGCCTCACTGGTATGCCGGCATCCGCAACACACTGGGTTCGGATCAAGAGACCGCCACGCGCGCCGCCGCTTGGAAGAAATTCGGCAAGCCCGTCATCGTCGGCGAACAAGGCAACCATGCCACTAAAGAACAATTGCAGACGCCTGGGATCGGCGGCGTCTGGGACATCGAGTCGGCCGTGCGCATGCGAATCCGCAATTGGACGGCTTTATTCAACGAAATCGCGTTCATCTTCTGGAACACGAGCTACGCCAAGGACGGCCATTACATGAATATCTGGCTTGGCCCCGAGGAGCGCCAATATGTCCACGCCATGCAGGATTTTGCCCGCAGCCTCGACAACGACGTGAAGATATTGCCCGTAGCCGTCTCCGATCCGAGCCGCGTCAGGGCCTACGCGCTGGCGTCATCGTCGAAAGCCGGCGTTTACGTCCACCATTTTTCTGATCATGAAGCTCCAGTAACCAACCTGGCCGTAACGTTGGATGTGCCCAAACCGGCCGCCGGCTACTGGTACTTGCCGGAAAACGCCGCGATTCTAGCGAGATTTGAAGCTCGCGCCGGCCGCCAAACGTTCGCCGCGCCTCCCTTCGCCATCGACCTCGCGCTGTTGATCACTCCCGATGGTCCGCCCGACAGCGATCGGGACAACCAACCCAATGACCTGGACCCTGACGACGACAATGATGGCGTGCCCGATGCCCAAGACGCCTTCCCGCTCGACCCGGAAGAATCGTCCGACCAAGACGGCGATCGGATCGGTGACAACATGGACGCCGACGTGGATGGCGACGGCGTTGGCGATGACAGGAACAAAAATGGAATTCCAGATTGCGACGAGATCGATTTCGACGGCGGCGGGATCGACCGAGCGAACGCCGTTCCTTGGGACGCGTTCCCATTCGATCCTAAGGAATGGCGCGACACGGATGGGGACGGGATTGGCGACAATGCGGACCCCGATGACGACGGCGACGGCTGGAGCGATGCCGAAGAGACCAAAGCTGGAACGGACACGCTCGATCCGTTAAGCTTCCCGCGCAAAGCAGCGTGAGAATTCGCCGATCCTTGACGCGCAACTTGCCTCTGACGCGGTAAGGACGCGTTCCACCGCGTCCCTGACATGCCTCTCCGGCAGGCCCAAAAAGTCAGGGACAGAGCGGACCGCGTTTCGCGAAGTGAGCCTCCACCAGGGGAAACGGATGGCCGCGCTTGAGAAAGCAATCTGGCCGTAGCAGGTTCGGTGACAACATTTCCCTCCTCGACGGGCCGCGGCCTGAGAAGTAAGCTTCCATGGTCATGTCAGCGATTCTTGAGATACCGGAAGTTCGCAAGCGTGTCTCACCACTTTCGGTCGAAGAGTACCACCGGCTCGGAGAGTTCAACGAGCGCGGCCGCCGCACTGAACTCATCCGCGGCATCGCCATCGGAACAGGAACTACCGGGAGAAAACCGTCTTGGGAGTGGACGAGACGCTTGAGTGCACCAGTGTGCCGAGTGTCCGTCTGACCGTTGCCGAACTGTTTGTTTAGCCTGGATTTCCGCGGCCTCCTCAGGAAAACGATTCAGCCGCAGAAATTGATTCAGATCAATGGCGGTTGCGTGAAAACCGGCGTCATATTTCTGACGCAATTAGTGAGAAACGTTGGAGTTCGAAGCTAAGAGGCCTGCGATGCGCAATCCAAAAAGACTCGCCGCTGCCGTCAGTCGCCGACAATTTGTCACCGACCTCGCCCGCGCTGGGGCCGGCGCACTCACCATGCCGCCAGTCTTGGCGGCGCTGAATGCCGATGCCGGCCAGAACGCCGCAGGAATCCCCATGCGCGTGCTGGGCCGGACCAAAGAGAAAATCACGATTCTCGGACTGGGCACAGCGCCGGTCGGCCATAGTATGCCGGGAGCGGCCGTCGGCGTGCCGATTTACCGCGCGGCGCTGGAGGCCGGCATCAACTACGTCGATACCGCGCGCGGTTACGACGACGCGGAAGGTTACCTGGGCGAATTGGTGCCGCAGTATCGCGACAGAATTTTCCTCACGACAAAATCTCTGCCGCGCGGCTCCGATCCGCGTGCCGCGGCCAAGTCCATGCAGGAACAATTCGAGCGCTCGTTGCGCCTGATGAAAACCGACCATGTGGATTTGCTGCACATCCACAGCGTCGGCGACAGTTCTCCGGAATTGATTCTCGCCCCCGGGGGTCCGCTCGATTGGGTCCGCAAGATGCGAGAGAAGGGCCAGACGCGTTTCATTGGCATCACCGGCCATAGCCGGCCGCCGCGCTTTACCGGTCTCCTCGAAACGGGCGAGTTCGACGTTCTCATGGTGGTTTTGAACTTCGCGGATTACAGCACTTACCGTTTCGAGGAAGAAATCCTGCCGGTGGCGCGCAAACACCATTGCGGCATCCTGGCGATGAAGGTCTATGGAGGTCATCGGAATAATTTCGCCGGTTACCGCAACCCAGGGCCGAGCAAGATGCCGACCGAGTATCTCGAACGCGCAATGCGCTACAGCTTGAGCATCGAAGGTGTCGCGGGCGCGATCATCGGTGTTTACACCGCCGATGAGGTCAAGCGGAACGTCGAGTGGGCCAAGGCCTACCGGCCGTTGTCGGCGGAGGAAAGGGAAAGCTTGCGAGCCGATGGGAGGAAGCTCGCCGAGGAATGGGGACCACGCTTCGGTCCGGTGGCGTGAGTATGTTCCAATCTGCGGTTCACCACCGTAGGGCAGGCTTCTAGCCTGCCTTGTTGGCACCCGTCACTCCGCAGTCTGGGGCAGGCAAGATGACTGCCCTACTCTTAAGAGCCTGTCTGAGAATTACCTTCTCGGTGGAACAGGCCACCGGTCTGTGTTGGCGGGCTACCAACCCGCCGGGCCTTGTGGCGGCAGGTTGCCGCCAAAAACGGGCTGGTAGCCCGTTCCACCCATTTCTCAGACAGGCTGTAGGGTACGCTTTCGCGTCCAGCCCTTTGAATCGGAGATCTCCAATCTGAAGTGCTAGAACAGCACAGCCCTTTCATTTTTTGGTCGCCAACCCGTAGGGAATTGAATTACGAAGAGGCGCGGCCATTGCCGCAAAGAACTCGTTCATTAAGCAGTTCAAAAGTGGCTCGACATGAAACCATACCCCTCACCCCATTGGATGGGGAGAGGGTGGCCGGAGACGGCGTGAGGGGTGTCGGCTTACTTCTCAGCTCGTTGATCACATTTGCACCGAGAGGAACATCGTGAGCACGACCGACAAGAAAACCAAGTCAACAAAGCCCAAGGAAACCCCGGCCGGAAGGTGGCTCTCCTATCGCCCGGAAATCAAAGTCCTGGATTGCACGATTCGCGATGGCGGTTTGATGAACAACCACCATTTCGACGACGGCGTGGTGAAGTCTGTCTATGCGGCCTGCGTCGAGGGAGGCATCGACTACATGGAGATTGGCTACAAAGCTTCCCGCAAAGGCATCAAGATGGGCGAACACGGTCCCTGGAAGTATTGCCTGGAGGATGACCTCCGCCGCATCGTCGGGGAGAACAAGACCGATTTGAAACTCGCGGTCATGGCCGACGCGGAGCGCTGCGATTACCACGAAGACATTCCGCCCAAAAAGGAGAGCGTCATCGACATGGTTCGCGTGGCGACTTACATCAATCAAATCCCCACAGCGCTGGACATGATCAAGGATGCGCAGGACAAGGGTTACGAGACCACGGTCAACTTGATGGCGGCATCGACCATCCCGGAACGAGAATTGACCGAGGGACTGGAACTCCTGGCCGGATCGGACACCAAAGCCATTTACGTCGTGGACAGTTTCGGCGCGCTCTACAGCGAACAGGTGCATTACCTGGTTCGCAAGTACCTTCAATATGCGAAGGAAGCCGGAAAGGAAGTCGGAATCCACGCGCACAACAACCTCCAGTTAGGCTTCGCCAACACGATCGAAGCCATCATCGAAGGAGCCAACATGCTCGACGCCACCATGGCCGGGCTTGGGCGAGGCGCAGGCAATTGCCCCATGGAACTGCTCATCAGCTTCCTGCACAACCCAAAATACAACCTGCGGCCCGTCTTGCAGTGTGTTCAGAACCACATCGAACCGCTCCGCGTCAAGCTGCTGTGGGGCTTTGACCTGCCTTACATGCTCACCGGCATGCTGAACCAACATCCGCGCGCCGCCATGAAATTCAAGGCCGGCGATGGCAAAGGCGACATCGCGGAGTTTTACGATGCCATCATCGAGGAACAGTGAGCGAATGGTCGCCAATTGCTGTCGGCGTTTTCGTCAGCCGAACCGGCCCAAGTCGTGAGTATTCAGTCGGCGCACGGCCATCTTGGCCGCAGCAGTGCCGAATTGGTTGCGTGTTTGATGTTTCCCCGACGTAGCGACCTCGTCCGCCACAGTCACCAAACAGCGGTTCGAGACACCAGGCGAAGATCGACGAGTCACCGGGGTCCAGAGCCGCTGCGGCCAGGATGACCGCGCGCCGCTATTGCATGCTTACGGCTGAACGGCTCTGGCCGCGCTGATGTCGAGGAGATTGACTCCGACCTTTTTCAAAGCGCAGCCGCCTCACGGAGATAAACGCCGCAGGACGTCATCCAGTGAAATCCTTTCATCTCGCCCAACGAGGCGGCGGAGTTTCCTTCAATGCGAACGTCGATTTGCACATGAGGTTCGGCGGTCGTTGGGTTCGCCAGTTGGTTCTTGATTCGAATCAATTCGTGCAGGTGCACAGTGGGTCACACTTCGGAAAATGGCCAGCTTCAATTGACCAGCAAATCTCATGTTGGCCACAGGCGCGAGCCACGACCCGCGCATGTAGTCCCGGCTTTAGCCGGTTTTCTCGTGCTGACCGGCTAAAGCCGGGACTACATGCGGGCCTAAATGAGAACTGCCTCAATCGACGGAGAGCGACGTTTATGAACGCGACACTTGTTCACACGGTTCGGTCGGTGGTCCTGCCCCTCTTCAGCGCGTGGACGATCAGCGCACAACCGGCTGCATCCAGTTTCCTGGAAAACCGGCGAGCCGGCTATTGGTTGATGCAGAACGACCGCCTTGCCGTCTGGTGGTGTGAAAGCGGCTGGAAAGTGGGGCGCGACCGTGACTTGCCCGTGCGGCCGGCCGAAGGGGCGATCAAGCCTGTCGCCATCTCCGCCGCGCAAGGCGAATTCGAGCCGGTTCAGATTGTTCTCCGCCCGGAGAAAGACGGCCAGATCACGTCTGCGGTTGTGAGCCCGCTGGTTGATGCTTCTGGAAATACGGCGCCAATTTTGGCCCGGATCGATGAGGTCGCGTTTGTGGAAGTCAAGAAACCGACCGACAAATCCTGCGTGCCAGGCTGGTACCCCGATCCGTTGCCGCCGCTGCGCCCACCGCTCCCGTTGCGCGCCGGAATGAATCAGCCCCTCTGGGTGACGTTTCAAGTTCCACGAAACATCAAGCCCGGCGATTTCAAGGGCGAGCTGTCACTGACGACGTCGCTTGGAGACCTGATCGTGCCGTTGTCCGTGCACGTTTATGATTTCGCGCTGCCCGAGGAGACCCACCTCAAAAGCGCGCTTGGCCTAGGCTCCGGAGGGATCAATCGCTACCATGGCTTGACGCGCCAGGATGACAAACAAGCCGTATTTGAGAAGTACCTGAGGAATTTCGCGGAACATCGGATCAGCCCATATTCCTTTTACGACTACGCGCCTATTGATGTCCGTTTCGCTGGCGAGGGCGCGAACAAGCGCGCCGTGGTTGACTTCAGCCGTTTCGACAAGGCCGCGGCGAAATGGCTCGACGAATTTCACTTCAACACGTTTCAACTGCGCTTGCCTGGCATGGGCGGCGGCACCTTTCACAGCCGGCATCTGGGCGAGCTCGAAGGTTTCCAGGAAGGCACGCCGGAACACGCGCGGCTGTTCCAGGATTACCTTAACCAGATGGAAAAGCATCTGCGCGAACGCGGCTGGCTGCAAAAGGCCTTCACCTATTGGTTCGACGAGCCCGACCCAAAGGACTACGAGTTCGTTGTCGAAGGGATGAAACGCATCAAAGCCGCCGCGCCTGGAATCCGGCGCATGTTGACCGAGCAACCCGAACCCGCGCTGCTGGGCCACGTGGAAATCTGGTGCGGCCTGACGCCGCAATGGACGCCGGAGAAGGTCCGCGCTCGGCGCGAGGCGGGCGAAGAGGTGTGGTGGTACATCTGCACTGGACCCAAAGCGCCACACGTGACGCTCTTCATCGACCATCCCGGCACGGAGCTTCGGCTCTGGCCATGGCAATCGTGGCAGTATGGTGTGTCGGGAATTCTGATCTGGGCGACGGTTTATTGGAACAGCCCGCTGGCCTTTCCTGCTCCGAAACTTCAGGACCCGTGGCTCGATCCGATGAGTTACGTTTCCGGCTACGACCGTCCGGTCGGGCACATCGGTTTTTGGGGGAACGGCGATGGCCGATTCCTCTATCCGCCCCGGCGAAATCCTGAAACCAGCAGCGAACCTTGCCTCGACGAACCGATCAATTCGCTCCGTTGGGAGAATCTTCGCGATGGCATGGAAGACTACGAATATTTCTGGATTCTTCAGCAGGCCATCGAAGGTGCCCAGAGGTCTCAAGGCGAAACCCAATTAATCCAACAGGCGCGCCAACTCCTATCGGTACCGCCGGAGATATCCAAAGACTTGACCCACTTCACGACAGACCCGCGCCCGATCCTCGAACACCGCGACCGAATCGCCCGGATGATTGAGAAGTTGAATCAAAGGTAAATCCAAACGCCCCCGCAGCAGCCGACTTGAGGAGGCTCTGATGGACCGCAAATCCAGCAGGTGAACAGCCACAAAAGCGCGCGAAAAAGTCAAAAGGAAGATGAGCCACATGGTTTTCAAACGGACCGGTTGAATGAGCAAACCGGCCCATACAGGCCGTTGGTTCTGTGTGATCTTTTGCCCCGCTGTCGGTCATGTTCCTTCATTCTCGTGAGGAGTTTTTAGCCTCGAAAGGGCGCAGAAGCCGCAAGCGTGGCCAGCTTGAAGGCGAGAATCGCGCGCGCGCCTTTGGGAACCCACGATTTGTTGTCGGCAGTGGTTTCCTCAACAACCTCCGATTCAGCGCTTCTACTCCTCGACAAAGCCTTCCGGTGCCTCCACCAACCGCCGTTCCAAGTCTCGCGCGCCGTGCATAACACGCTCGACGCTCACCGCAGTTCCCGCAACGCGGTAAAAAACCAAGTGCGAGTTAAAGCTGCCGCCGATCTGTAGCGACCGCGTCCCTTGCAGTTCCGGAGATCGAAATCTCCTGAGCCGTCCGATTTCCGGCATCCTGGCCAACCGGTCGATGGTTGCATCGAAGGCCGCTAAGAATCGTTCGGCCACCTCCACGTTCGCATTGTCGAAATACCACCGGTACTGGTTGGTCAGATCGACCTCAGCCCGACCGGATACGGAGGTCGAATGTTTCACTTCCTGCTCCGCGCGTTATTGCGGATGCGGTTCAAAGTGGTCTTTGTGTACGGCCGGTGCGGACTGCGTACGCCTTCCAGCAGCGCGGCCTCCAGCGCAGGCGATTCCCAATCTTCGCGCTGCTCCAAGCTGCGCAATGCTTCCCGCACGACTTCGCTTTCGTCGGCGTAGCGTCCGCTGCGGACCTTGGCTTTGACGTACTGTTCGAGTTCTTTCGTAAGGACGATTTCCATTTTCATGCCGCGCGAATTCGCGCTGCCAGAAATCTATTCGGTTTGCGCCATGACGACAAGCCTGACGCGGTGGCTGTGGGCTTCATTCATGGGTTGCCGATATCTCGGCTGACGGCACCGCCGAAACGGGTACCCGTCTGCAATCCGGTGGTTGACTGGGCTGCGACGCTTCCGCCCGCACCGGCTTTCCGCGATGGCGTGAAGGTCCTTTTCCGCGGAACGGAGGAAATCCAGAAAGTCCCGGCCTCATCGGTGAACGATCACCTGGCTCCGGCTCAGTTCGATGAATGTGTGCTTATCCAGCAGACCGAGGAGCGTTTCCTCGTGGCGCGCGAACAACGCCAGCAACTCATCGTTGTGAATGTTGCCCGTCGTGATGAGAAGGAGCTTGGGCGGGCCTTGGCCGAGTTCGTGGGTGATTTCGAAATCAGTATCCTTCGTAATCAACACGCGTTGGTCCCGGTTCGCCAAAGCCAGCAAGGATCGGTCTGGAGTACGGTTCTCTTGCGCGAGTTCAAGGGTAAAGACCATCTCGTGCCCGCGCTGTTGGAATCAGTGCGCGAGTCGGCGCGGCAGTTGGGCATCAATCAAGAACCTCACGCGGCCAAGGGCACAATGCGATGGACGTTGGCCAGACGCGCTGCAAACGCCAGACAGGCGCTGATGTCTTCGCGTTCGAGGTCCGGGTAGTCCGCGAGAATCTCCTCAGGGCTCATGTTGCCCGCAAGGAGCTCCAGAATCATGCTCACGGGATAGCGCAGCCCGCGCACGGTGGGCTTGCCGTGGCAAATCGCCGGATCAACCGTGATGCGCTTCAGGTCGGCGTTCATCAAGCGTTACGGTGCCAGACTTCAGCCCGCCTGACAAGGCCGCGGAAGGTGGCTGGGAAGGTGGTGGGTGGAGAGAAAGCTCAGGCCGCAGACCTCGGCTGCTACGACCGCGGCTGTTACGACCGCGGGGCCAGTCGACGCAAGATGGCTCGTTGCTCCGCCGACGCATCCACTGGCGACGCTTTCGGCTCGCTGGTGGGCGACCGGCGCCTACGCCCATGCCGACTCTCCGCGAAGGCGTGAATGTCCTTTTCCCCGGAGCGGAGGAAATCCAGAAAATCCGCGCCCATGTATTTGCAGGATTGGCAAACGCTCAGCAGCGTCAGCTATTCTTCCAAGCCCTTTTCAGTGGAGGTTCCAGCGATTACGTCACGGAGCCGCGCAAAGGCTTTAATGACGTGTTCGGCGTTGTTGTTGTGCCAAAGAACTCCGTCATGGCTGAGGAACGTAAAGAGTTTATCGCGGTTCCGTTCAAACCAGTTCTTACACTTCGTGGCCGCTTCGCTCCGGTAATCCGCTTCGCCAATTTCGCCGTAGAACCGGGCCACGCCTGCCAAATGCTTCTTAAGAAAATGGCTTTTGAGACCGAAGCGATCCACGGTTTCCACCATCGGTTGGAGGAGTTCTGCAAACGCCGTGACCACCTGCTTCAATTCAGTGTCGAACGGATTGGTAAGGAGATCGTCGTTCAAATCCCGCATCAGGTGGATGAGGCACCGCTGCTGAAGGCAGCCGATGGAGTCATACGCGGTGTAAAAATCGGATACCAAGACGCCCTTGAATCGTGCCAGAAGCTTTTGGACCATTTCCCCTTCTCGTTTGTCCGCGAGGATGTACACGACCTCACTGTTACTGGTCAGAACCTAGACAAATCCGGTTTTCCCCTTGCTGTTCGCCCGCGTTTCGTCCGCATGGACAAGCCTCCCTCGAATAATGTGCTCAAGTATCCTCTGCTTCGTTTCCCCGTAATATCCCGTAACTCTTGTCTTCATATTGTTCAGGGTGCTCGTGCTCCGATCGAAGCGGAACAGCCTGTTGAAATGGCGGACCACTGTGAGTTGCGGAATGTTCAACTCGACCAGTTGGAAGAAGAGGTATGCCACAAGATTCCACCCATACTGCCGGAATAGCCGAAATCTTTCTTCCATGCCAAAGTCAACCCGGCATTGCCGACAGTGATAAGTCCGGAACACGTGCTTGACCACTCTTCGCTTCAGGCTGTGCCGACCGAAAACGATGTCATGGACCGTCGTCGATTTTTTTGTGGCTTTGGATCGAACTTTCCTTTGGCATTTCGGACACCCGTGTGAGGCGGGCCAGACTATGACCAGTTGTGCCTGCTCAGGTCTTAAACTCCTTGGGTGCGGAGGCGCCGCCCTCTTCGCCGCCGTTGCGGACCGAGCGTAGACACGGTGTCTCTGATAGTCCCAATGCGCTGCAGCATTGATCTTTTCAAAGCCGTTTACCGGACTGATGAAAGCTCGCCACTTCGACTTGGCATGAAATTGTTCAGCGTCCGCATGCACGACGTGCGCCCCTCCTGATTGAGTCGAACTCTCCGCAACCAGTTGCCCCACCAACTGACCGACTCTGTCTGTCATCAGGCTTAAAGCCTCACAGTCCTGAGCATTGTAGGTCAGCAGCTTTACCTTGGTCGTTCCGTCGAGCAACTCCTCCCAGCGATGTCGCCACGCGACAGAATTCAGTCCCGAGAAGTCTGCATTCGCCCACGTGAACCCGAGAAAGCCAGCAGTGTCCTTCAGGCCATTGGAAGAAACGGGAAAGTAGATCTGCGCGAAGATGACTGACAGAAGGTTCACAGGCGATGCAATTCCTGTTGCCGCAACAGAGCGTTCCGCTGGGTTTCCGTGTCGTTCACTCATTCGCCTCAGGAAGGTCGTCTCGTAGCGCCCATAATGAATCAGCACCGGCTTCTCGACGGTGTCGAGGATGGCGAGGAATTCCCGCCAAATCTTCCCTTCGTCCTCGACGGTGTCCGCCCAAAGGCTGTGCCGGACGGCGGAGTCGCCGTTGCCGATGCGCAGGCCGATGAGGTAGTAGAAATCGCGGTCGGGCAGGCCCTCGACATCCAGATAGACGGGCG
>JACQWK010000130.1 GCA_016209525.1 Verrucomicrobiota bacterium | reverse complement strand
GTGTGACCGCCGATGGAGCCTACGTCGGCCTTGATAACGCTCAGAGTGACGCGCATAGTCATCTCCCCCTGCTTAAACGTACCGTGAGTATAAACCGGGCATACGTGGCTGAGCCACCGTAAGGGTGGCGCACGCGAGCAAGTACACTGCCTATCCGATGATCCACATCTACGTTCGATCCAGTTCACCGAATCCCGGACCGGGGACTTGGAACACGCTCGTCGTGGATTCGGGAACGCGGCGATCGCTTTCTGGATCAGAATTGAACATTACGAGTCAGAGATTGGACATCATTGCTGTCACGTCGACTCTAAAGGAACTTCCCGAAGGGGCTCAGATCATTGTCCATACGGCCAATTCGACATTGGTGGGCGTGCACAACGCAGGATGGCGGCGAAAAGAGAACCTTGACGCGTGGCGCGAATTAGACGAGGTCACCCGAACCCGGACCGTGACATGGCAAAAGGAAAGCGTGGGGTCGATAGCCGCGACGTTGGCGATACCTAGTGGTTTAACTGATGAAGAGAAGCCTGACCCGGCACCAGTTGTCCGGCCCCTCAATGGCGTCGCCAGATACGTTATCGCGGACTCAGTCGTTCGATCGCGATTACGTGATGACCTGACGCTCCGCTACGCGCCGACCGACGCCGAGATTCCACATGCTGAATGGGCCATGCGCATAGCGGCGGGCGGCGTCCGGGTTATGGTGACGCAATACTCGAATGGCGTATTGCTCGTGCAAGGCAGACAGGACCAAGGGCTTGACGAAGTCTGTACTGCAATCGAGCAGATTGTCGACCCGGACGTTGCCGAAGTGGCTAGTCGGTTCTTGTCCGGAGATCAAGACGAAGCGGAACGTTACGTTCGTCTTTTCTCGGGGCAACTCGTTGCGGAAGCGGAAAAAGAGGCAAAGAGCCAACTCGGGCCAGCGTTCCCATTCATTGACGCGTCTGATCGTCGCTACGTTATTTCGACCTTCTGCCTCCTCAAGGCAGGTGTAGAGCTGCAAGAGTATTCCGCGTTCGTCATGCCCCTTGCGAAGGCATTTGAGAGCTTCTTGAAAAAACTCTTTCTGAAAGTACGGTTGATGTCATCCAAGGAGGCCGGTGACCCTGCTTTCAAGATTGGTACCGTGTTTGACCAGAAGAGGCCGAAGACTGCCGCGTTCTTGTCGAAGGACCGACGACGCGTCGGGTTCTTGGAGAACCTAGACTCCACATTGACATTCTGCCGACATTTTCTGATGCACGGTCCAGGGATTGCGGCAACGGAGGTCAATTCGGTCGGTGAATCCGAGACTCATATTCGCCGAATCGCCGACGCCATGAGACGCACCTACCTTGCATGGGTGGCTAAAGATTGAGATTGACACTCACTGGAAAGTTCCAACTCGAGCAGTTACCCGAAATCGAGTCCGCGCTCGCTCCAATCGCGACGTTTGAGGAGCCGGGCGACAACATCGTGTTGCGATATCGAGGCGCAGGCTGGGTCGCCTTGTTCTATCGGACCGGACGGCTTGTGATCCAAGGGCGAGATACGTCCATACCGGAAGTGGTGCTCGAATCAATCGTGTCGTTCGAAATCACGAATCGGAAACAGATAACAAAGGCAGCGTCAGGACAATCGCTGACGAACATGGTGCTTCCACGAATAGGGTCCGACGAGAGTGGCAAAGGAGATTATTTCGGTCCGTTGGTGACCGCGGCGGTCCTAGTCGACGAAACAATCCAGCCGCGATTCGAAACAGAAGGGGTCAAGGACAGCAAACAATTAAACGCGTTGGCAATTGCGCGTCTGTCTCGGCTAATCCGCAACACGACGATTCATAACATCGTTACGATCAGGGCAGAGAAATACAACGAACTGCAGGCCGGAATGGGCAGCGTAAATCGCGTTCTCGGATGGGCTCATGCGAGGGTCCTCGAGAACGTATTGGAGCAGGGTAAGGCCGACCTAGCAGTCGCGGATCAATTCGGGGATCCGAGCCTGATTCAGCGTTCCCTCATGGAACGCGGGAAAAGAATTGAACTACGGCAGATGCCTCATGCTGAATCTGACATAGCGGTGGCGGCGGCCTCAATCATAGCCAGATACGAATTCGTGCGGCGCATTGAACAACTCAGCGAAGAAGCCGGAATTGAATTGCCTCTGGGCGCGTCCGATCGAGTAATTCGCGCGGCGGTCGAGGTAGCCAACAAACACGGAGTCGATTATCTGAAGAGGATCGCCAAATGGCACTTCGCCACAAGCGAAAAAGTACTGACCGCCCTGCAGTAGCCCGCCCAGTGCTGACTCACATCGACGACTCCGGCAGGGCGCGCATGGTCGACGTCGGCGAGAAAGATGTCACGGAGCGCGTTGCGGTGGCACGCGGTGCGATCTCGATGAAACCGGAGACGCTCGCGCTAGTCAGGCAGGGCGGATTCGAGAAGGGCGACGTGCTTGGAGTGGCCCGCGTGGCTGGAGTGATGGCCGCGAAACGCACTCACGACCTCATCCCGCTCTGCCACCCGATCCCTTTGACCCAGGTCACCGTCGAATTCGACGACTCGGTCGGACCGGACAGGATTGAGATCACCGCCACCGCCCGTGCGACATGGAAGACGGGCGTCGAGATGGAGGCGCTTACCGCCGTCACGGTCGCCGCGTTGACCATCTATGACATGTGCAAGGCGGTCGATCGCGGGATGCGTATCGAGTCGGTCCGCCTCGTGCGCAAGACCGGCGGCCGGTCTGGAGACTGGCTTTCCGAGGGCTGATCAGATCGTACCGGTCAGCCCCAACCGGGCAACAAGAACGCCGGGTCGCTCGCCATGTCCCGTGCTCACGAGGCTGCGGTCAGCCGTTGCGAGGACAGCCCCGCGCGAACTGGCTACGGCAGCATAGGCGGCGTCGTAGTACGTGAGGTCATCCCGGCGGCCTATGTCGGCAGCCAGCTGGAACTCCTCGGTGGTAGGTGAGATCGTGCCGCACATCGTGCGCAGATCGTCGAGTTGACCGCCGACATCCGAAGCGGGCCATCCGAGCGAACGGAGGAGTACGTTCCCAATCTCGTAAACAGTCAGGTCGAGTATCGAAGCCGAGACATTCCCTGCCCGATGAGCAGCAAGGATCGTCCTCGCGGCCTCCACCTCTTCCTCGCCCTCGGAGTGGAACCATTTGAGGACGATTGAGGCGTCACAGAGGACGTCGGTCACGTCGGTCTCTGGCGTTGCGCTCTTTCCTGATCAGCGACCCCGAGTCAAATTTGCCTGCACCAGCGAACCGGGCGCGAGATCGGGCAAGTGCAGCGTCGAAGGCCCTGACATCCGGGCGACCGAGGGCATGGTGTGCCGCGTCCTGTAGGAAGCCGCTGCGACTACGGCCGCGGCGTTTCGCTTCCTGGTCGATGCGAGCAAGAAGGTCGTCCGGGAGGGAGATCATCACCTTTGCCATAGGAACGATTATATACTCTGGCAATACCAGAGTGGTAGCGGTGCCGCGCAACCGCAGGACCGTGGCGACGGAATACCTGCTGATGTACCATCAAAAAGGTTGGCGGATGTCCGCCGGGAAAAGCGGCAAGGTAGCTCAGCGGTTAGAGCGGGCGCTTCATAAGCGCTAGGCCACAGGTTCGAATCCTGTCCTTGCTACCAGACGGCATCGTGCGCCCCGGTTAGCTTCCACGGGGAGGGGTGCACCAGGTTCGTCCG
>JACQWK010000128.1 GCA_016209525.1 Verrucomicrobiota bacterium | reverse complement strand
GGATTGATCCCAAACGCGAATGACGTACATGAAATTTGTTCCGTACGGAACAAATTTCATGTACGTCGGTCGGCCTGTCGGGCTCGATAGAATTCCTCCGAATCAGGACTTCTGAGAATCTGTATGCGGCCTTCGCAAGGGAGTTGGTGACCGGAGTGGCTGGTGCGTGGTCTGCAAAGCACCGATGACTATTCGCCAGCGTTGCGAAAGACGATCTCTTTGACCTCGTCTGAAACACGGAAACCCGCCGTTTGTTCCAACTCCGCGGCGAGTGTGCGCACCGAGATGATGAGCCCCGTGCGTTTGGCATGAACCAGAACACCGAGCAGACCTATGATGCTGAGCCCTTCGCGCAGCGCGACACGCCGGCCCTCGGCTTCGTCGATGAGCAACAAGTCCGCTGCTTTTTCCTTGGAAAGCACAATCGCTTCGGCCTCACCCACATCGAGTTCGCTTCGCAGACGCTGCACCTCGGCAATGTCGAGCACCTTCTCAACGCGGAGGAACTCGGGTGTGTTGTGGTGCGCTTGAAGCAATTCGTTTCTCACCGCCTCGGGAATGAGAACTTCCCCATAAAGCGTTGCCAGCAGTTCGACTCGCCCGATTTGCAGCAACGCGGTGATGGCCGTCGTGTCGCTGACGACGATCATCCTGGCTCAGCCCTGCCAGACAGCTTGTCCGCCATGGCCATATCGTGCTGCGCATCCTCCACTCCATAATGAATGCAGAGGCCCCGCCGACCGATTTCTCGCATGAACTCCGTATGGGAGAGGCCCGCGATGCCGGCAGCACGCCCGAGCGTCACGCGGCGGCCCGCATACAACCCGACCGCCAATTCTAACCGTGCTTGTTCCGGCGTTAGCTTTAGCGAACCCAGGTCCACTTCGGGCAGCTCAATCGTCATGCTTCTCTATGATACGTCGGAATCACACCGCGGCAAGGCTGGATCGTGGATGCTGGTGGATGCTGGATACTGGAAACTGGTTCCTGGATGGGAGGATGAGTGGATGACTGGATCAATGGATGGTTGGATGAGGGTTGAATGCTGTAGGCGCATTCAACAAGAATCTCTGCAAGAGCTATTCCGTTTGCGGAAGCCGAACGAGCGAGAGTCCAATTAAATCCGAAGCGTCGCACACACGCTGGTCACTGCTGCACATTTGCTCGCCGCCATGCAATTCCGCAGTCGCAACATGAATTGCATCCAAGGTTCGGAGTCGCACCTGCGAATGGCATTGATCAATGACCGCCCCCGCCCGCTCAATCACATGGCGATCCAGCGGAAGCAACAGAAACTCCTGACCGCGGACTTTCTCCTGAAACAAACCCCATCCCGTCAGGCGGTCGCGACGGGAAATCCGCCCTGCCCGCTCTTTGGCCAACAGGGCGGATCGAACTTCCACCACGGCCAGTTCCGACGTGACCAGGAATTGCCCGATCACCAGGCGATGATACGCCTCGCTGTCCGGTTCGTGGCTGACCAGTTTGACAATGACACAGGAGTCGAGATACATCCGCGTTACCAGCCTCGACCATCTCGATCCGCGCGAACGATCGCCTCGGCGAATGGAGCTTCGGTTTGCACGGGCATCGTTTTGAGCTGCTCCCAGGTGCCGGTGAATTTTCTGCGTGCCGAGAGCTTGGTCAAGGGCGAGAGCACCGCCTTCGCTTTGCCATCACTGGTGATGGTGATCTCCTGCCCGCTTGTTACTAACTCCAGGAGCGCCGAGAGCTTGGCTTTGGCTGCTCGCACGGGAATTGAAAGCCCCACGCCGGGCAGAGCCACAGTCTCTTTCAAGATCGAGGCTGATGGCTCGTGTTCCGGGAATCGGATGGTCTTTTTTCTCTTCATGGCATCAATGTAGTCACGCGTAACCACATTGCAAGTCTTTTCTTCAAGATTCTTACCGGAGACAGGATGCTGGATTCAATTCGATGGCCGCGAAAAAACGCAAAGATCGCAAATTAAGGTTTTCTTTGAGTTCTTTGCGCCCTCTTGCGGCTGATCCCCGGGTGGCGGCTGCACCGAGTCGAGGTCTCTCGCGCCCAGACACCCTTGAGTCCCGAAGTCCCTGAAGCCGCAACGGAGCGTTCAGTCCTGTTGACTCGGCGCGAAGAAGCTCAGATGTTTGGAACGGAGTACCTGGAGCGCACTCACTACCGTCGCCAGATCCAATGCTTCCAAATCCGTGCCGGTCTGATTGACCTGACGGCCGGAGATCAACCGAGCGATAAGCACCAGGTCCTCGGTCGGAAAATCAAAGGGCCGCAAGTTCCAGACCCGATAGATGCCGTCATCCGAGGCCGAGACGATTCGGTGGCCATCCGGACTGAAGGCACACCAGCGACCTTTGCTGGGATGATTCAGCATGGGGCTGACCGGCTCCCCGGTGAATGCGTCCCAGACGCGGGTGCCTTGATGAGCCGTCGTGACCAGTAATCTGCTGTCCGGGCTGAACGCAGCATGCCTGACTTCGGTCCCGGGGTGGGATAAGGGTGGTGTCAAAGGATGACCGGTCTGGACATCCCAGACGCGGGCGCTATCGTCCCACGTGACCAAAAGCTTGCCGTTCGGGCTGTACACTGCGCCATACACGCCCACCCGATGTTTGATGGGCGCGAGGACTGGTTGGCCGGTTGCGGCATCCCAGAGGCGCGCCGTGCCGGGTAGGAATGTGGCGTCAGAACAGGCTGTCACGACGCGATGGCCATCAGGACTGAATATAGCGGTATAGATGCAGCTTTCTTGCAGGAGAAATGGAGTGACCGGCTGGCCGGTGTAGGCGTCCCAAACGCGCGCCGTGCTGTCCAGGCTGCCGGTCACAACACGCCGGCCATCCGGACTGAATTCCGCGCAAGTGACAGAATTGCTGTGTCCCAGAGGAGGAAGCAGTAACTTGCCTGCTTTAACATCCCAAATCCGCGCCTCACCCGGTTGGACGAGATGGCGGTGCGTTTCGGCGAGCGCCAGTTTCGAATCGGCTGTGCCTTTTCTAAGGTATTGGTCCTGGTCGGTGAAATGGCCGGAGGCGGTGAGCAAGCGGGAACCGTCCGGGCTAAACGCGGCGGACCATACTCTTTCCGGGTGCAGGAGCGGCGGAGTGACGGGCTGGCCCAAATTCGCGTCCCAAACGCGGGCGGTGCGATCATCGCTGGCCGTCGCGATGAATCGGCCATCGGAACTAAAGCGAGCCCTGACAACCGCGTTGCTGTGGGCCATTGGAGGCGTGACCGGCTGGCCGGTCACGGCGTCCCAAACGCGCGCTGTTCCGTCAGTGCTGGCCGTCAGGATGCGGTGGCCACCCGGACTGAATTCCACCTGATTGATCCGGCTCTGATGAGCAGCCACGGCCATGAACGTGGTAGGGCGGACCTGCAGGTCCGCCCTACCACCACTGGCGATGAAAGAGTCTGAAACAGGGAGGTCCCAAACGCGTACGACCTGGTTGGCGTCCCGGACCAGGATTCGACGACCGTCCGGGCTGAAGGTCGCTTGAACGAGGTGGGCGTTGTGGGGCAATGGAGGACTGAGAGGTACGGCGGATTGAGCGCCCCATAACCTTGCCGTCCCATCATGGCCGGCCGTGACGAATTGCCGGCTGTCCGGACTGAAGGATGCGTGAAATATTTGCGTAACCCTCGGGACCGCTCCCCGAAGCGAACCGGTGGCGGCGTCCCACAGTCGCACCGTTTTGTCCCAACCGCCCGTGACAATGCTGGCGCCGTCCGCGCTGAACGCGGCGGTGATGACGTTCTGTTCGTGAGGCATGGGCTGGCCGATTGGATGGCCCGTGATCAGATCGACGATGCGCGCTTCCGACGGACCTTGGACCGAACTCGACAGGACATGAATGCGCTCGGAGTCGAATCGCACAGCCTGCATCAGTCCGTGAAATTGGCGAGGCGAAATCAAGGGTTGGCCCGTGGCTGCATCCCAGAGTTGGACAAAACCTTCCGGCAGGCCCGTCGGGGCCGATTTCAAACCCGCAGTCACAATCCGTCGGCCGTCCGGACTGAAACGCGCCCATCGGACTTCGTACGGATGTTGAAGCGGCGGGACAGTCGGCACGGCGGCCCAGGCATCCCAGACGATGGCTTCGCCTTCCAATGTCGGGGCCTGCGGGCGCGTGCTCTGTGTCGAGGCCACAAAATAGCGTCCATTCGGGCTAAAGGCGATGTGATTGACCATCCCTTCGTGTTGGAGCGCTGGCGATCTAGGTTCGCCTGTCAACGCATCCCAAATCCGAGCTTCACCAGACATTCTGACCTCCACTTTCATGGACGGCTCCGTGTTGCCTTCTGACCCGCTGACGACCACTGAGCCCACCCCCTGCCCCCTCCCAGGAGGGGAGTTTCGTCCGATGCGTAGGTTGGAAAGTTCCCCTCCTGGGAGGGGCGTAGGGGTGGGTTGATTCAAGGAACCGCTCCCCGTGACCAGGAGCCGTCCATCCGGGCTGAATTCGACGCAAGACACCGGCCCGGAGTGCTGGAGTGGCGGGAAGACCAATTCTCCGGTTGCGACGTCGCGAACATGGACGACGCCCTGCAGGTGACCGGAGACGTTCCGTTGGCTCCCAATCATAGCGACGCGGCGTCCGTCTGGACTGAACTTAGCGTGATCCTGAGCGCTGGCATTGGCAGCTCCGGTGTGCGCGTCATTGACCCAGCATTGGATCAGTCTGGGAGATTGTTGCAGGATCAACTCGATCCGCATCCGATGGATTTCCAGGTTGCCTTTTTCTCGCTGGAGCGCCTCGACGAACCACGGCAACGCGCTCAGGACATCGCCGGCTTCGGCCAGGAGCTTGCCGTGCGTCACATTCAATCGAACCAGGCGCTGCCGGCTTTCCTCGGCGTTTTGTTCCGCACGCAGGCGCTCTCGATTGATGCGCCAGGCCGCGATGGGTGAGCCGACCGCAAAGCCGACAAGCAGGAGCGTCGTAGCTGCCGCCAGGCTCGCCACGACGGGATTGCGCCGGCACCAACGCCAGACCTTCTCCCTCGTTGACACGGGCCGCGCCCGAATCGGTTCGTCCTGCAAGTAGCGATCCAGTTCCTCGGCGAGCGCCTCGGCGGAGGGATAGCGGCGGGCCGGTTCCTTCTCCAGGCACTTCAGACAGATGGTTTCCAGATCGATCGGGACACGAGGATTAAGCAGCCGGGGCGGAGTTGGCTCGTGGTTCAATACCTGGTTGAGCGTTACTTGCAGCGTCTCTCCGGCAAACGGTGGCTGCCCTGTCAGCATATGATACAGAATGGCACCCAGCGCGTACACGTCGCTGTGCACGCCCACGTCGCCGGATTTGCCTCCAGCCTGCTCAGGTGGCAGGTAGTTCGGCGAACCAAGCACCTGGCCGGTTAGAGTGAGGTCGGCCGTGCTGGATGCACGTGTCTGGATACTGGATGCTTGATTCTGGATGCTGGATGATGATCTCGCCGGCGCTGATCCAGCATCCAGCATCCGGTATCCAGTATCCAGCATCGAGCATCCAGCATCGGGCTCCAACCGCTTGGCCAAATCAAAGTCCGTGATCCGCACTTCGCCCTGAGCGTCGATCAACACATTGGAGGGTTTCAGATCGCGGTGGATGATGCCGCGTTGATGAGCGTAATGGATCGCCGCCGCGATGGTTTTCATCCACCGCGCGGTTCTTCTAAAATCCGAAATCCGAAATCCGAAATCCGAAATCGTCTGCGCCAGATTCCGGCCTTCCACGCAATCCATGGAAAAGTAGAAGTGGCCGTCCTGTTCGCCGACGTCGTGGATGGCGACGATATTCGGGTGTTGCAATCGAGCGGCAGCCGCGGCTTCGGCCCGAAAGCGCTGAACGGATTCCTTGCTGGAGAACGCGCCGGAAAGAAGGATTTTCACAGCGACAATCCGGTTTAACTTTCGTTGCCGCGCCCGGTAAATGACTCCCATGCCGCCGCGGCCGATTTCCTCGAGGAGCTCGTAGTCGCCAAGGACAAGCAGAACCGGGAGCGACGCGTGGAGTTCTGGATGCTGGAGGCTGCTGGATACTGGATACTCGATACTGGAGGCTGGAGGCTGGAAACTCGATGCTGGATGATCGAGCTTGGATCCGGGGTGAGGGTCAGTCGGTGCAAGCTCGCCCGGAGCTGCGCTGGCTTGTCGGAGCAGGCACTTAGGACAAAGCCAATCGGCGTCCGAATCCGGCAATGGCGTCTGGCACTCGGGACAGATTCGCGTGGTCATGGGCTCAAAGCGTTGGTCTCTGATTCATAAATCAGCGAAAGGGGAGCAATGTTACAGGATGCTGGATGCTGGATACTGGATACTAGAAATATTGGATAACGGATTCTTGATTCTGGATCGTGCGCTAGGTGCTGAGTGCATGACGAAATCCTTCTGAAAGAGTTTTCATTAACACCCCGCTTCAGCGGGGTGTGGGCTCGCGACGGGCCTAGCAAACCGTTTTAACGGTTTGCTCCGCATCGTCGCCCCAACCGCTGATGTAACCGTTGAAACGGTTTCTCACCCTTACGGCCGCTTCTCACCCCGCTGAAGCGGGGTGTTAATGAGAGCGCCAGTCATTCAGCATCCAGCCTCTCACCCTATCCCCCGAATGCAGCAAACAGATGACGGATCTCATCTTCCAACTCGACGGGCGTGGTGACGGTCTGGGCAATCTGAGCGCGCAGGAACTCGCGATACCGCAGACGCAAGCGATGCACCGCCACGCGCACGGCGCCTTCGGTCATTCGCAGAACGTCCGCGACTTCGGCGTACGAAAACGAAGCCTTGTCGCTCGACAAGAAAACCTTCAAATGGTCGAAGAGCTTGGTTTTGCCCGCGGCGGCAAACTCCTCGCGAAGTTGCGCGTGCGCTTGTTCCAACAGCGTCATGGCCCAGGTTTGATCGAACAGCTTTTCCGGTGTCACCTCGGAGGCGCCGTCGCGACAGTAACGAGATTCTGCAGCGTGCTCATCCCAGTGGATCAAGCGGACGCAGCCGCCTCGCTTGAGCGCGTGGGTGCGATTCCACTCGTTCGCGAGGAATCGCTTGATCACCGAGAGCAGGAACCAGCGGAATTTGCCGCGGCCCGGTTCAACCGCTTTCAGAAAATCCTTTTCCAACAATCGCGCGAAGAACTCCTGGGTTAAATCCTGGGCGTCGTGGACGTCGTGACCATGACGGCGGACGTAAGCATAGAGAGGATACCAGTAGGTCTGACACAGTTGCTCTAAGGCCGCGGTCGTGCGCGAATCCTCGTTTTGCCGGGCTGCCAGAACCACGCTCCAATGCGTGGTCACGAACCGGTCCTGATTCGGTTCGCCAGTGCTTGTCGGCGACGGGGCTGGAGGCATAACGCCCTGCGTTTCGGTGTGGCTGTGTCAAACCAAGCGTAAAGCAACAGTCTTCACGTTGTCAAACCTGCGGAGGATCCAAACAGCAATTCTCATTTTGGCCGTTTGTAGTCCCGGCTTTAGCCGGCCGGCGCGCAGAAACCGGCTAAAGCCGGGACTACTTACGGGCCGACGGGCAGGACCCGATGCCAAAATGAGAATTGCTGGGATCCAAACTGGTGCCGCGCGTTTCCGGCGCACGCTCACCAACCCAACGCCTTGCCGTTGACTCTTGGATCATTCGCGCCTGCGAGGACGGCGCCTTTTCCTTCGCGCGCGACGGCTTGCGTGGCGCCGAGCGTGCTCACCACCACCACCTTGTGCCCTCGCGCCTGGAGTTCCTTCACGGCGTCATCGCCGATGCTCCCTTCGATCCGCAATTCGTCGGGACTCCATTGATGATGGAAACGCGGCTGCGCGAGCGCAGTCTCCAGATCCATTCCGAAATCGACCATATTGATGATCGCGAGCAGCGTCTGGCTGATGATCGTGGGGCCGCCGGCGGCCCCCAGCGCAGCGACCGGCGTGCGATCCTTCAAGAGGATCGTCGGACTCATGCTGGAAAGCGGGCGCTTGCGTGGCGCGATGGCGTTGGCTTCCCCGCCGACCAGCTTGAAATAGTTCTGCACTCCGGGTTGCGCCGCGAAATCGTCCATTTGATTGTTCAGCACGATTCCAGTTCCCGGTATCACAACCTTCGAGCCAAACGATGTGTTCAGCGTTGCGGTGCAGGCGACCCAATTGCCCGCCGCGTCCGCGGTCGAGAAATGCGTGGTGTGCCCGCCGAAATAGTCTTTGGCGGCGTTGGGCGGGACGCTGTGCTCTGGAACCGGCGTGGCGCGGTCCAGGCGAATCCGCTTGGCGAGCGTCGCCGCGTACGACTTGGAGACCAAGCTGCGCGGGATTTTCGCAAAATCCGGATCGCCGAGCCAGAAGGCGCGGTCGGCAAACGCCAGTTTCATCGCTTCGGTGATGACGTGGACGACATCGACCATGTTGGTCCTCATTTTCCGCAAATCGAAGGTTTCGAGAATGTTGAGGATTTGCGCCACGTGAACGCCGCCGGAACTGGGCGGCGGGAATCCGGCGATCGTGTAACCCCGATAGGTCGAGACCAACGGCTGCCGAATGACGGCCTGATAGAGCGCGAAGTCGCCCGGGATGAGGATGCCGCCGTTCCTCGCCATCCAATCTCCCACCAACAACGGAAACACGCCATAGTAGAACCACGCGACTCCGTGCGTGGCGATGGCTCGGTAGGAATTGGCCAAGTCGGGTTGGATCAGGATTTCGCCGGCTCGTTTTGGCGAGCCGTCGGGATGGAGAAAGATGGCTCGCGACGCATCGAAACGAGCCAGCTCTCGAGCCGTTTCCTCCAGACGCTTGGCATAGGGCTCGTCGATGACGAATCCGAGCTCGGCGATTTGCGCCATGGCCAGGAGGTGTTCCGGAAGCGAGATTTTGCCAAATTGACTGACCGCGTAATGGTAAGTCCACAAGGCTCCGGGCACACCGGACGCCAGAGGACCGACCTGGCTCATTTGCGGATCAAACTTCCCGTTTCGAACGAACATGTTGCGAGTGGCGGCCAGAGGCGCAGCCTCACGGCCATCAATGGCCGTCATGCGCCCGTTCGCGAGACGGATCAGCATGAAACAGCCTCCGCCAATGCCGGAATTGTGGCCATCCACGATTCCGAGCGCCAGCGCCGCGGCGACCGCAGCGTCGATGGCATTGCCTCCTCTCTGAAACGCTTGAAGCGCGGCCGTCGAGGCAATCGGATGCACCGTGGCAACGATTCCGCGCTGGCCTCGCGCCGTGTCAGCGTGGCTGGAAATCGGCCACCCAGCGAGCAACAAGAGAACAACGAGACACCGGGTGAGGTGCCCGCAGGAGTCAACAATCGATCTCAGCACAATCGATATCATCATGCTCGGAGCTTACAGCACAACTAGCCGAAATTGAAACTGCAGATGAGACACGCGATCCTGCTATTGACGAGACCGTTGGATGAACGCCAGGTCGGCGTTTGTAGTCCCGGCTTTAACCGGTACGGGCCGCCTAAAGGCGGGACTACAAACCTGCCGCGTACGACTCCGTCGTTTGACAGTCCGCAATGGTTTCTGTCAGTATGCGTCACAACTGACCGAGAAGTGGACCATGCATATCTTCGTGAAACGTCTCCATGGTATCTCAACCACACATTGCGACATTGAAGCCGCCCCCGCCCCCTTCCCAAGAAGGCGTGCCACGCGCCGTGCAAGCGGTAGAAGTTCCCCTGCTAGAAGCGTCACAGGGGTGCGTGGGTTGATGGAGAAGAATCTTCGACACCTTGACGCGCAGTGCGCACCTGAGCCGGAGCGCCGGTCTCCGACCCGGCGTGATTCTCCGCACAATCTGGTTCGCGCCGGGTCGGAGACCGGCGCCCCGCGAATTTCCCGTCAGGCAAGCCTGATCCCAGTCGCATTTCTTCTGCTGTGCGCTTGGGGCTGCAGCACGCTGGCGCCCCAACCGCTCATGCTGGTCCCCAAGTGGGAGCGATTTGAGCGCACTTTCAAGAGCGCGAAGGCATACCCAAACCCCATTCAGGAGGCCGAATTTCGGGTGGTCTTTACTTCACCGTCCGGCAAAAGCCGGCTGATTTACGGATTCTGGGATGGAGGGCAGATATGGAAAGTCCGGTTTTCTCCGAATGAGGTTGGCAAATGGTTTTATTCGACCTCCTGTTCGGACACGCGAAACACTGGCTTGCACCTCCAGAGCGGCACGTTCGTCTGCACGGCTGCGACCGGGCGCACGCGTTTCGATCAACATGGTCCGGTTCAAGTCTCGAAAAACCGGCGCCACCTCGAGCACCAAGATGGCACTCCTTTCTTCTGGCTCGCGGACACGGCTTGGAACGGCGCGCTGTTGTCCAGTCCGGAAGATTGGGATTTCTACCTGCGGGAACGCCAGCGCCAGAAGTTCACCGCCGTTCAATGGGTCGCCACGCAATGGCGCGCTTCGCCCGGGGGAGATCGCGAGGCCCGAGTGGCCTTCACCGGACAGGACCGCATTGCGGTTCATCCGGAATTCTTTCGACTCCTCGATGCCAAGGCCGACGCCGTGAATCGAGCCGGGTTGCTCAACGCGCCGGTTTTGCTGTGGGCGATCGGCAGCGGCTCACGTCCTCAGGTAAACCCCGGATACGCTTTGCACGAGGACCAAGCGATCTTGCTCGCGCGCTACATGATCGCGCGTTGGGGAGCCAACGACGCAGTCTGGATTCTTCCCGGCGACGGCGACTATCGAGGACCACGGGCTGAGCGCTGGAAGAGAATTGGCCGCGCACTCTTCGGCGACGAACCGCACGCGCCGGTCGTGCTGCATCCGGGCGGCATGCACTGGGTGCTGGACGAATTTCGTGAGGAGAGTTGGTTGGACCTCCATGGCTACCAAAGCGGCCACGGCGATGACGACAAAACGCTCCGCTGGATTTTCTCAGGCCCGCCCGCGACCGACTGGAAGAAGGAACCCGTCCGGCCATTTATTAACTTGGAGCCGCCCTACGAGAACCACGTGGCCTATCAGTCACAGTCTCGGATTTCGCCGTTGGCCGTCCGGCGCGCGGTCTATTGGAGCTTGCTGAGCGCGCCGACGGCCGGAGTCACGTACGGCGGCCACGGTGTCTGGGGTTGGGACGACGGGACCAAGACCCCGACCGATCATCCTCGGACCGGCATTCCTTTGCCTTGGAAGCAGGCGATTCGGATGCCGGCGGCCGAGCAGATGGCGCATTTAGCGACTTTCTTCGCCTCGGTCGATTTCTGGCGGCTGCGGCCCGCACCCGAGATCCTCGCCGTGCAACCGGGCAACCAAGCGGCGCGCCGGCATATTGCGGCGGCCCGGTCGGAACCGGGTGATTTGCTGGTTGTTTATGTGCCCGAGGATCGAAGCTTGGAGATCTACCAAAAGGCTTTGCCGCCCGGCTTCACCGCCAGTTGGTTCAACCCGCGCACGGGCGAAAAAGCTTCGGTCGTCGCGGTCGTCAACGATCAATCAATCCAGTTCGCCACGCCGGACGAAGGGGATTGGCTGCTGTTTGTGAAGTCGGGGAAATAGCGGCGCAGCAATTCTCATTATGACCCGTATGTCGTCCCGGCTTTAGCCGGCCAGCGCGAAAAACCGGCTAACGCCGGGACTACAAGCGGGTCGCAGGTCGTGCCTGTCGTCAAAATGAGAATTTCTGGTAGCGGCGGCGAGTTGCTTCGCGTGCGTTGAACCGGAGCGCCGGTCTCCGACCCGGCGCGAACCCCATTGAGCAGTGAATCGCGCCGGATCGGAGGCCGGCGCTCCGAGGTTCCTCGGGAGGGGAAACGAACTATCGGACGGCACGGGTGGGTAAGCGATTTCCGCACCGTCACGAATCCTGAGATTGTCGCCAAAACCGAAATCCGCCTCCTCAAGTCGGCGGCTGCGGCTTAACTCCGTTCCAAGCCGAGGACCAAAAGGACTAGATCGACGATGAAGAGAAGGACGATGGTCGTTTCGAGAATCAGCATCCAACGGTTGATCCGGTCATGCTGCAAGAGTTGGTACAGATCGTCCAGCGTCTTGAGCTTCTCGTCGATGGTCCGATGCCAGTCGGCCAGGTGGAAGCGCGCCGAGACACATTCGTAGAGGCGCGCCAAATGCCAGTCACCGAAAAATTTGGTGATGTTCGACAATTCGTCACTCAGGCGTGCCATGTCGATGCGGATTTCGCGCAGTTCCCGCAACACGCGGCTTCGGCGCCGGAGCGGTTGCTCTCCGAGGTCGCGATAGGATCGCTCCAGAGCGTCGTCGAGAATGCGGTCGTACGCCTCGAGTTCCGCGAGTTGGAGGTTGGCCAGTTCCAAGACGTAGAGCGTCTGGTCGAAGTTCTTCGGCTCATCCACGATCAGCGCCGCGTCCCAATCGATCACGGCAAGGTCGTTGTCGTAGTAGCTGAGATAACGGCCCGTCGATTCTTCCGCTTCTTGTTTGGAGAGCCGGCCAATCTCCGGTTCCTGGGTCAGGAGCGCGGCGATTTGGCGCCGATGCAACGCGAGCCATTCCTCGGATTTCGTTGTCGTCCGGTCCTCGTTGCGGGACGGAGCGGCGAGGTAAAACACGGTGTAAGCCTCCGCCTCTTCGAGTTGCCGGACCGGCCGAACGAAAAAGAGAGCCAACTCGGCTCGAATTTCCTCGGCGAGTCTTTCGACCTCGTCGTTGAGCAGACCATTGCTGAATTCCAAATCGTGATAAACCACGAGGTCCTCGATGTTCCCTACCGCGAACGGGACACGGACCGTAATACTGATCGCGCCGACCGGGAGCAGCTTCACCGCCCGTTCGATGCGCACGGGACCGTGCGGCCCGATCCGTTCCACCGGCGGCAACCGGACCATCTGGGGTCTGTAAAAGAAGAGCTGGCGCGGACTTCGCTTGCTGGCATCGACTTCGAACTGCGCCACGGGCTGGCCAAGCAGCTCGCGCACGGGCTGCCGGGACATGTCGTAGGCCACGTCGAAAGCGTAGATATAAACGACCTCGCCGACGTAGGTTGTGGCCGAGGGGAGCGTTCCCTTTCGCAAGGCCTTTTGTTGTTGTTCGACGAGCGACACTATAACCTAAAGCCAACCTACGCCAGGCCTGGAGAGGTGTCCAACAATGTCGTGGAAGAATCAGCGGCACGGTCAACTGGCCCACGTTGGCGGGCTGCCGCAGCGGTTTGGCGCCATGAAACTGCCGAAATCGCTGGCCGCCGCGGAGGGTTTGGAGCATCCGGTTCACCGGCGCCTTTAACGCAAAGCCAGCTCGCGGGAGAATCAAAAGCGGCGCTCAAGTGCGCGCACTCCAAACGCTGGCGCGACGATCTGGCCACCGCGAAGGACTGCGCGCGAGCGTCTGGAGTGCGCCGATTTATCGGCGCTTTTTGGAGGAATGCCGATGACCATTCACCGAACTCCAGCTTGAAGAACCGATCCTCTGCTGTTAGGTATTCCGCCTCTTGCGATGACCTTGGCAGCGGACCATCCTCAAATCTGTGACGCGCGGGCGCTCGTGTTTCGTGTGAGAGGCTTGACCAAGATTTACGGCTCGGGGACGGCGGAGGTCCGCGCGTTGGCGGGTGTGGATCTTGACCTCTACGGCGGAGAGTTGGTCGTGCTGCTGGGTCCTTCGGGCAGCGGAAAAACTACGCTTCTGAATAATCTCGGCGGGTTGGATGTCCCCACAGCGGGCGAACTTCAGTATCGCGAACTGGACCTCACGGCTGCGGACGAAGATCAGCTCACTTCGTTCCGCCGCGAAAGCGTCGGGTTCATCTTCCAGTTTTACAACTTGATCCCCAGCCTCACGGTCCGGGAGAACGTTGCGCTCATCACCGAGATCGCTCGGGATCCGATGCCGCCGGAGACGGCGCTGGAGCTGGTCAATCTGGGCGCGCGGTTGGATCATTTTCCGGCCCAGCTCTCCGGCGGCGAGCAACAACGCGTGGCCATCGCTCGAGCCATCGCGAAACGTCCCGAAGTGCTGTTGTGCGACGAGCCAACGGGGGCGTTGGACGTCCGCACCGGAATTGTTGTGCTCGAGGCTATCGAGCGCGTGAACCGCGAACTGGGCACGCTGACGGTCATCATCACCCACAACGCCGTCATGGCGGATATGGCCGACCGCGTGATTCACTTGTCCGATGGCCGGGTCCACCACGAACGCCGCAACTCGCGGCGAGCGCCGCCTTCAAGTCTGAATTGGTGAAAATACATTCATTATCGCAGGGAAAGCGCAGGGGCAACGTGTTAGCCCGGAAATCTCACAAACTCGTAGCGCAGATTTTCAATCTGCCGTATCGCCGGCTTGCAGCCTGCGCCGGCTTGACAACTCCTAACAGGCCAGAGCGTTCGTCGCCCTGCCGACTGCAAGTCGGCGATACAGCAGACTTCAAGTCTGCGCGACAGGGCCGCGGAGCCGCATTGGCTCGAAAAGAATGAACATCGAACGTCCAACATCGAACCCTGAATGCCGAAGGAGCCCGCCTTTTGTTCGAAGTTGGAAGTTCAATGTTTCATGTTCGATGTTCATCAATTCAATTGTGGGCTTGCCGCGCAGAGCGCTTTCCGCATGTGAAGAAGTCTCCGCTCGGTGGGTCGTCGCGTTCTCCCTCACCCCGGCCCTCTCCCGCTGGGAGAGGGAGAATGGATCGCCGCGCTCGGGCGGAGCAGAAGCGCTCGGATTTTCCTCGCACGGAAACAGTTGCCTCCCTCTCCCGGCGGGAGAGGGCCGGGGTGAGGGAGAACCGCCCAATCCATGGCCAGGCCGGCGCCGGACATCCGTCTGAGCAAACCTTGCCCGCCATGACGTCCACCCTCGACCGCAAGCTTTGGCGCGACTTGAGCCGCATGAAAGGCCAGGCCATCGCCGTGGCGTTGGTGATGGCCTGCGGGCTGGCCATGATGGTCATGGCCCGAAGCCTGATTCATTCGTTGGAATCGACGCGCCGGGAGTATTACGAAGCCCACCGCTTCGCCGAGGTCTTCGCCCATCTCAAGCGAGCCCCGAACGCGGTCATGGAGCGTCTTGCGGAAATTCCCGGTGTCGCCGCCGTTCAAGCCGGCCTGTCCGTGCAAGTCACCCTCGACATCCCAGGACTCGATGAGCCGGCGAGCGGGATGGTGCGATCCCTTCCGGACTTCCGGCCGCCCGAACTCAATCGATTATTTTTGCGATCCGGAAGTTGGTTGACGGCGGGCGGGCGCGGCGAAGTATTGGTCAGCGAGGCGTTCGCCGGGGCGAATCGGCTGCGGCCGGGGGATCGAATCGCCCTGCTGCTCAATGGACGCCGGCAGCAATTGCGCGTCGCGGGGATTGTGCTTTCACCGGAGTTCATCTTCGAGTCCAGGCCCGGCAGCGCGCTTCCGGACAACCGCAGTTACGGCATTTTCTGGATGGCGTACTCAGAACTGGCCGCCGCCTTCGACCAAGACGGTGCGTTCAATTATTTGTCGTTGACGCTCGCGCCGGGCGCTGCCGAACGCCCCGTGATCGCCGAAGCGGACCGATTGCTCGCGCCCTATGGCGGCCGCGGCGCTTACGGACGCACGGATCACCCCTCGCATATCCGAGTGACGGACGAAATCCGCGTCCTGCAAACACTCTCGATCGGTTTTCCGGTGGTGTTTCTGAGCGTGGCCGCGTTCATGACCAACGCGGTGCTGTCCCGGCTCCTGGCGTTGCAGCGGGAACAGATTGCCATTTTGAAAGCCTTCGGTTTCACGAACCGCCAGATCGCGGCGCACTATCTGAAATTCGCGTTCGTCATGGTGGCGGGCGGCACGGGATTGGGCGGCGTCGGAGGAATTGTTCTGGGCCATCGCATCGTCAATCTTTACCACTTGTTCTTCCGTTTTCCGGAACTCACATTCCGCCTGGATCGCTCCGCGCTGCTGCTGGCGTTGATGGTCAGCGCGGGAGCGGCGATAGCCGGCGTGTTCAGCGCGGTGCGGCGCGCGGCGAGGCTTCCTCCGGCCGAGGCCATGCGGCCCGAACCGCCGGCGAATTACCGGCCCGCGTTCGTGGAGCGCACCGGCATCGCCCATTTCCTTTCGCACACGTTCCGCATTGCGGTCCGCAACTTGGAGCGGAAGCCCATCCAAGCCGTTTTCACGATCGCGGGCCTGGCCTTGGCCACGGGAATTCTCATCGTGCCCAATTGTTTTCGCGATGGCGTGCGGGCGATCCTGGAGTATCAATGGGACATCGTCCAGCGGCAGGACATCGGGATTGGCTTGGTGGAGCCTGGCACGGACAAGGTGCGGCATGCGTTGCGCGAACTGCCTGGCGTCCTCGCGGTCGAAGCGTTCCGTTACTCGCCGGTGCGCCTTCACTTCGGCCCTCGGCGGCGCCAATTGGTGATTCAAGGCTTGTCTTCCGACGGACTGCACAACCGAGTCATTGATGCCGCCTATCATCAGATTCAGTTGCCGGCTCAAGGACTGGTCGTGTCCGCCAAGTTGGCGGAGGTGCTCGGCGCGAAGGTCGGCGATGAGCTACGGGTCGAGGTGCTCGAAGGGAAGCGGCTCACGCGCCACGTGCCGCTCGTGGGTTTGGCGGAGGACTTCGCCGGCATGGCGGCTTACATGGACCTGCGCGGGTTGAACCGGTTGCTCGGCGAAGGGGACTTGATCACAGGCGCGAGCTTCAGCGTGGACGCGGCTCATCGCCGCGATTTTCTGCTCGCCTTGAAAGAAATCCCCAAGTTGAGCTGGGTCGCGATCAAAGAATCCTTGCGCGCCAATTTCCGGCAGACGACCGCGGCGAGCATCAATTTAATCCAGACCATTTACCTGACGTTCGCCACGGTGGTCGCCTTTGGCGTGGTGTATAACAATGCCCGGATTTCGCTGGCCGAGCGGGCGCGGGAGTTGGCCACGCTGCGGGTCGTCGGATTCTCGCGGCGGGAAGTCGGGACGGTGCTGGTGACGGAGTTGGTGATTTTGGCGTTGATCGCCGTGCCGATCGGCCTGGCGGTTGGCACAGGCTTTGCCTCGGCGATTCTGAAAGCTGTGAATACCGAGACCGTGCGGCTGCCCTTGGTGCTCACCGCGCGCAACTACGCGATGGCGGTGCTCACCGTGACCGTCGCCTCGACCCTCTCGGCCTTGTTTGTTCTCAGGAAACTGAATCAATTGAATCTCGTCAGCGCTTTGAAGGCGCCGGAATGAGACCGCGGAGGTTCCTCGTTAATTCCAGTGGCCAAGCGTCGGAGTAAATCCGAATGTCGAAATCCGAATGTCGAAAGAATGACGAAGCCCAAATGCCCAATAAGGGCGGTTTGCAGCCGGCTCCGCCTTCGTCATTGGGGATTAGGCATTCATTCGACATTCGGGATTCGACATTGGGTACTTGATGCCCTCGATCCCACTGAAAACAGCGAAGAACCTGGAGGATTTCGACGGCTGAAGCGCTTCACCAAGTGGGTGACTCGACGTCTGGCTTGATTCAGTCCGAATTCCCGGGATTCGCGTGGATTCGCGTCGATCAGCGGATCGTCAACTGCCGAATCCAGATTGAACTTTTCGAGTGTGTCTGAAATGGTGGACTGGGCTCCGAGCCGGCTGCTTCGTGCGCATCCGCACCCTGTAAGGGCTTTGGCGGTAGCGCAACATGCAACTCCGCGCCACGGCGCCAGGCACAGCGTCCAGCGGCATTCCGGTGCCCGAAGACAGGCCCGGAAGCCTTGCGAGCCGGCAGACAGGATGATTGCCCCAGATTTTTGACACGCGTTTGGAGAAATCGAAGATGAATCTCAACCCATCCGACAAGCCGGCAATGGCGGGAGCCAAGCGGAACAACATTGCCCGCCACAGGCGGCGGTGGCTGCCGTACGGAGGCGCGGTTCTCTTGGTTGTGCTGATCGTTGCCGGCCTGTGGCCGCAACCGGCGCCCGTCGAAATTGCCCGCGCGACGGTGGGTCCACTGCGGGCGACTGTGAATGAAGAGGGCAAGACGCGGATCCGGCAACGCTTCGTGGTTTCCGCGCCCGTGGCGGGACGTTTGCGGCGAATCCCGCTCCGGGCCGGCGACGATGTTCAAGCCGGCGAAACCGTCGTGGCTGTCATTGATCCACTGGCGCCGGCGCTGCTGGACGAGCGCGCCCGCAAACTGGCGGAGGCGCGAAGAGACGCGGCGTCCGCGCAATTGGAGAAGGCCCGCGTGGCGCGCAATTTCGCGGCCGCGGAGTTGCGGCGGTTCGAGAAATTGTTCGCCGAAAAGACCGTGACCCTCCAGGAACTTGAAACGGCGCAATCGCGGGAGGCTTCGGCGTCACGCGACGAGGCGGCGGCGGCAAGCGCGTTGCGCGAAGCGGAAGCGGAACTGACCGAGTATGCGCGGGAAACCGGCGATCACACCCAGCCGCGTCGGAGTCCCACGGAAGTCAAAGCTCCCGCCGGCGGCAGAGTGCTGCGCGTGTTTGAGGAGAGCGCCCGAGTCGTGGCCTCGGGCACGCCGCTGCTCGAAGTTGGGGACCCGTCGGAGCTCGAGGTGGTGATCGAGGTCCTATCGCGCGATGGAGCCGCCATCACTCCCGGCACTCGGGTGGAGCTTGAACAGTGGGGCGGAAGCAAACCCCTGGAGGCGCGCGTGCGCCTGGTCGAACCGGCCGCCTTCACCAAAGTCTCGGCACTCGGCGTCGAGGAGCAACGCGTCAATGTCATCGCCGATTTGCTGACCTCGCGCAAAGACCGATTGAGTCTTGGGGACAATTTTCGGGTCGAGGCCCGGATCATTGCTTGGGAAAACCACCAGGCGCTCAAGATTCCTTCCGGCGCTCTCTTTCGCCGGGGTGAGCATTGGGGGGTGTTTGTCATGGCTGCGGGCCGCGCTCACCTGCGGCCCGTTCAAGTGGGCCGGTCCAGCGGGGCTGAGGCGCAAATTATGGAGGGACTGAAGGAAGGAGAAACGGTGATCCTTTATCCTGGGGACCGGGTGAAGGAGGGGCAGAGGGTGAGGGCAATCGAGGTGAGCCGGTAGGACAATCGTAGCCGCCGAGGCGATGAGGCAGTCTCCTTCAAATCCAAAATCGCAAATCGCAAATCGCAAATCGGAATCCGCCTCCACACGTCGGCGGCTACGGTTTCTCGGTGGCGACATCAATCGGTGCGATGTCCGAAGCGGAGCCGTCGAGCTTCATGACAATGATGGTATCGACCTCGTCCCGCGATCCACGAGGCACGGTAATGCCAACTTCTTCACGCGTTTGCTTCCAGTGGAGCCGGCGTCCATTCAACAGCGAGCATTTCAATATCCGCTTTTCGATGGCGGGCAGCTCGATGGTTTCGCCTTCGCCCCACTTCAGGACATGAAGGAAAATGGTGTTGCCTTTATGAGTGCTGGCCCCCCACGCGCCCGGTTTGAACGGCCCGCCGCGCGTCCGGTAGATGCTTTCGCCATTCTTCTTAAGCCATCGGCCGATTTCGAGAAGCCGCTCGACCTGGCGCGCCTCAATCTCGCCGTTCGGCATGGGGCCGACGTTGAGCAGCAAATTGCCGTCGCCGCCGGCGGTGCGGACCAGCGTTTCCAGGCATTCTTTGCGCGATTTCAATCGGTCGTTTGGTTTCCACGCCCATTGCCGGCAAATCGTGATGCAGGATTCCCAGGGACGATCATTTTGGAAGTTGCCGATGCGCTGTTCCGGCGTGTCGAAGTCTCCCGGAAGAGCGCCGGCCGAAGTCGTGCCTGCCATGCCGGCGCGGCCTTTGCCGACGCGATTGTTGATCAGAATTCCCGGCTCAAGGCTGCGGACGAATTGGTCCAGGTCCACGCCCCGTTCATGCGTCCATGGCGCCTCCCACTCACCGTCGAACCAAAGCAGGCCAAGCGGCCTGTAGTTCCTGATCAATTCAGCGAGCTGATTCTTCAGATAGCCGGAGTAGCGATCCATGTTGGGCGTCGTTTTCTGCGTTTTGCCGCCGGGACTGCCTAGGGGGTAATCGGGATGGCGCCAATCGCAGATCGAGTGATAGAGGCCGAAGACAAGGCCTTGCCGCCGGCACGCATCGGCCAGCTCCTTCACCACGTCCCGTCGGAACGGGGTGTTCATGATGTTGTAGTCGGTGAATTTCGTGTTCCAGATGCAGAAACCGTCATGGTGCTTGCTCGTGAGCACGACGTACTTCATGCCGGCGGCTTTGGCGGTTTTGGCCCAAGCCGTGGCGTTGAAATTCGAAGGATTGAATTGCTGACAGAGCCGATCGTAATCTTCAATCGGGACTTGCGCTCCCCGCGACCAACCGATTTCTGTGCCTTTGAGGCTGACCGGACCCCAGTGGATGAACAAGCCGAACCTGGAGTCGCGCCAATGTTGCAGGGCCTTGGCGTGAGCTTTGGACATCTCGGCTGGGGCGGCCTCCAGCGGCCTAAGGAACTGCACGATTCCAATCCAGACCAAAACCTCCGTTATTGCCGCCAAGCGGAACGGACTTCGATGAGTCGGTGGCCACATCATGCGCTGAGATTTTGGCGGTTCGAACACCTCCGGCATTGACGCGGATCAATCTGACTGCATAAGAAACCGAATGCTTGTTGAGAGGTTTGACAGTAAACCGCATCGTCTGCGCTTGAACCTCGGAGCAACAATCTCCGATCCGGCGCGATTCATGGCACACTGGGGTTCGCGCCGCGTCGGAGACCGGCGCTCCAGCTCAAGGTTGGGATGTGCGCAAACAGTCATAGGTTTGATCTTGGTCTCCATTCAAGGCCCTGCGTGCGGCGACGTTGGCAGGGAATGGGGCATCGAGCGCAAGTCCTACTTGGATCCAGTCACTCATGTGCGGATTTGGGAAATGACCCAAGGGCCGAGCGCGAGCGACAACCTCTATTTCCATTTCTCGAATCTCACGGCCGACAATCGTTTCCTCATTTTCGTGTCAGACCGCACTGGAACTTGGCAGATCTATCGCACTGAATTGGAAACAGGACGCATCGTCCAATTGACGGACGATCCGGCCGTCAATGCTCGGACGGCCTGTCCGGATCACGCGAACGCGAGGCGGCTGTTTCATCTCCGCGGTTCTGAAGTGATCGCATTGGATGTCCTCGATTTCACCTCCCGCCGAATTGGTGAAATCCCCCCGCCGCATGCGGGTGGATTTCAGCAACCGACGTTGAGCGGCGACGGCAAATGGATGACGCTCGCCAAGCAGCGGGATGCGGCGAATTGGGAAATCGGCCTGATGAATACGGAGACCGGCCAGTACCGCACCGTGTTGACTCAAGGATTCCGCATTGGCCACGTCCAGCACAGTCCGACCGATCCCCTGATCTTCTATGTTTGGGAAACGGGCGGATTTGCGCCGCAGAGGACTTGGCTCGTCAATGACGACGGCACGGGGAATCGCCCGTTTTACGCTCGGACCGAGCCGAAGACTTGGTTCACGCCGCTCAAGGAGTGGGTGACCCATGAAGCTTGGGTTAAGGACACCGGCGAGATGACGATGATCAATGATAAACAAGGGGTCATGCTGGTGAAGAAAGACGGAACCGCCAGGATGGTGCGGGAAGGCCACTACTGGCACGCGGCGGCGAGGGCCGATGGCAAATTGCTCGTCTTGGACGATATGCAAGGGAGGCTTTGGCTCATGGAAACAGGCACCGGGAATACTCGTTTGCTCGCCACTGGAATCCGGGACAGTATTCGATCGGTCCACGCCCATCCCTCGTTCGACCGACTGGGGCGTTATGTTCAGTTTCACACGGGACGAACGCACGAAACCGTGGCGCTCATTGATCTTCACGACGTGAACGCAAAGGGATGGTTGGAGTGATGGAGCAAGGAATGCGGGAGTGGTGGAATGCCGGAGTGGTGGAGTAATGGAGTAATGGAGGGGCGTATCTTGTCACTGCCACCGAATCTCCAACGCGTAACTCCCTTTCCTCCACGAAGTGGAGGTGTGGGCTGGGGAGAGGAGGAGCGTTCTGTCCAAACACGTCCGGCCACGGTCACCACATGAGGTTGCCCTCTCCCCGACCCTCTCCCACTCCTACGTCGTGGGCGAGGGAGAAAACAACGGTGGCAGTGTCAAGATGCGCCCGTAATGGAGTCTTGGGCTGATCAACAGTCCATTACTCCAACACTCCATGCTTCGCGTTCATGACTTTCCGCGGCCGCCGGATTGCTCAGACTCCTCTCCCAATCGCTGTCCATTTTTCAGGCAACACGTCTCAGAACAAGACGCCGAGTTTAATCGGTGAATCCCTCAATCTGGAAACAGCTTTTGAATCCGAACGGGAATGAACATAGGCGAAAGGAGGCAGGCTGGAAACCTGCCCGACGTTGGCGAACCGAGGTTTGAAACACTCTCAAGTTTTCGGTTCTCCGTTTCCTCCGTTTTCTCCTGTTCAAAACTGCCGCCGAATTGAGGTCCGAACCTCCATAACTTTAAGAAGGCACGGCGGCTGCTTCTACAAATTCGCGAATCTGTGAGTTGAAGACCCGATCAGTCAGCTTAGAGATCAGGATGCACCATGAACATGCATGAGCTTTTCCAGCGGAACGACTCCATCGTTACCTACAAAGCCGGCCAGACCATTTTCAAGGAAGGCGAGCAAGGCGATTTGATGTACGTTTTGCTCGAAGGAGTGGTGGACGTGCGGGTCGGCGATAAAGTGGTCGGCACCTTCGAGCCGATTGAAATCTTTGGTGAAATGACCGTCATTGATCCGGGTCTCCGGAGCGCCACCGTAGTGGCCAAGGCCAACTGCAAGTTCGGCGTAGTCAATCAGAAGCGCTTCATGGTGTTTGTGCAGAGCCGGCCGGATTTCGCCCTTCACATCATGCGCATGCTAGTGGAACGAGTGCGCTGGATGGATGAAGCGGCGCGAACGAACAAGACGACAGGCGCGGAGACAGTCACCAAGCTGGAGGAGCAAATCCGGGGGTTGATGGCAACTATCCAGTCTCAGGAAGATCAGATCCGGGAATTGCAGGAGCAGCTCGAGAACCTCCGCCAGAGCGAGCCTGCGGCAGCGGTGACCGCCTGAACCTGACTTAGCACGATCAGTGCGATTCGATTCCGATTGGATTTGTTTCCGCCGGCAAATCGCCCAACGCGAATTGGATACCGTCCAAGAAGTGGCGCAGCAATTGGGGATTCCAGAACTCCTCCGAATTATGCCCTAAGGCGCTGTAGAAGATCCGGCCCTGGCCGTAGCGCTTGACCCAGCAAAGCCCGAAATCACGGTCGGCACGAAGGTTCTTCTTGTTCATATCCATCCGGGCCGTATCGAGGCTCAAGAGCACGCGCACACGGGTTCGGGAGTACGGAGCTTTGAATTGATAGCCCTCGTCAATGATGTCAAACCCGCAGCCGTGAAACGCGGCCACGACTGGATGCTGCGGCTCATCGATCTTCACAGCGATTCGCTCGGTCGAATTCCAGGGGTGGCTGTCGAAGAAACCGCCCAGGATTTCACCGAATTCCGGCCAGCCATGGAAGGCGTACGACGCCCCGTGAATGCCCGCCAGGCCCTTTCCGTTCCTGAGGTATTCCACCAGGTTGCGCTTCAGGCGCAGATCGTTTTTCCGCGCCGCGTCCTGTGCTGCGGAAGGAAGCTGGTCGAGATCTTCGGGCAAAAAGAATTCCCCCAAGGCGCTGACCAGGCAAATGCCGTCAAACTCCCGCAGTTTGTCGGGCTCGAACAACGCGATGTCGTCGCTTATGATCGAACTGAAAGCGCCGGTCTTCTGGCCCATCAGTTCAATGGACTTCGCTCCGAAAGGAATCGAAGTGTGGTAATAGCCTTTGCAGAGCGTGAACACGAGCAGCCGGCGCGGCTGAATTGGGGTTGCCGCCGCGCGAGTCGGCACTGCGGAGGCAATCTTGCGCAACTCTTCGGCCGTCGGCCCGCGGACTTCGGCCCCTTGAAGCGAGGAGCACAGGATCCACAGGGCGGCGCAGCCGCAACTGAACAGGGTGGGGCGAGACTCCTGTCGAGTCCTGGCATTATTTCCGGCAAAGAAGTCAGGGCTCGACGGGAGTCTCGCCCCACCCAATTGGTTCCGGGCGGCAAGATGCGGCCCTCTACGGCAGGTGAGGACGCCAGCCGCCGCTTGCGATCCGCGGATTCCGACATTATTTCGTCGGGCGTTCGGAACAGTTGGAACCCTTGTTGCATTCATGTTGCCTCCTACAAATAGCGAATTCTTTTGGCGATGTCTGTATTCACGGAATGGTACGGCTCGGTCAGATTTCCCGAATCAAACAGCTTCTGCCGGACGTACTCGACATCGTCGGAACCAATCGCGCGGGTGAAAATCTTCAAAAGGTATTCGATCCCAACTCGGGAAGGTTTCATCAGCTCCTGGTCGTAGAAAGACGGGTGGACCGTGCGGGCGTGAATCAGGCCCCATTTATCTCGAAAGGAATTGCCTTCGATGCTGGAGACATGAAATCCCTGGCTGCGATTCCACTGAAGAATGGCCACCGCATTGTTCTGGCCTTCCAACAAAATGTCCATCGCCTTGCCGCCGAGTTGGGCGGCGTAGAACCGATCAAACAACAGGGGACGCCCGCCGCGTTGAGTGTGTCCCACCTTCCGGGTGAAAATCGCTTCCTCGGCCTTAGTACCCCGACGTCGCATCCGAAAAAAGTCGTCCCCGATTCGCCGGATCAAGTGCCGGCGCAACGCCTCCGCGGCGCCGCTCAACAGCTTGTTTCCCGCCGGATCTGTCGATGCCTTTTCTGCGCCCAGTTCGTTGCCGTCCGCATCCACGATCCCCTCGCCACAGACGATCACGACATTCTTCTGTAGCTCGTAAAGCTCTTTCACCCGATCGGCGAGCAAGTCGCAATCGACCGGGGATTCAGGCACGAGAATAAAATCCGGCTGGCCATACATCGAACCCAAGGCGATGAAACCCGAATGGCGTCCCATCACTTCAATGATCGCGATGCGCCGATGGCTTTCGGCCGTGGTGCGGACGCGTTCGATGCCGCTGGTGGAAACAAAAACCGCCGTCGCAAAACCCGGCGTGACGTAGTTGATCATCTGTTCGAGATCGAACACGGTTCGCGAGGGAGTGCGCTCGTAGCGCCAGCTCCCCCTGGGCGGCGAGGGTTTCCGCTGCCACTCTTCGGGTTCATTCCGGTAATTTAGGCCCAGATCGTTGTCGATCGTTTTCGGGGCCAGCACGGTGGGGAGGCGCTCTGTCAGGGGTTGCATCCCATTCACCGTGCCGTCGCCGCCGATGCAAATGAGGCCTTCGATCTTGAGCCGCCGGAGCCGGTCTGTGATTTCGTTCAGGGATTTTCGGTCCTCAGGATTCAAGTAGTCGCGGGAGGCGCCGAGGATGGTGCCGCCCATGGTCGCGTCCAACTCCGGAATGGCTTGGAAGAGCGGATTCAGATGAACATGCGGCACGCGCGGATTGAAGAGCGAGTTGAATCCCTTGAGGAGGCCATAGACTTCGACGCGGAGTTGATTGGCTCGCACAACGGCGCCATGGATCGTAGCGTTGAGGGCCGGTGTATCACCGCCGGCCGTAAGGATTCCAATGCGTTTCACCAAATCGGTGTTTCCATTTCGGCATGCCTCGGTTAGATTTCTGGCATGAAGCCGACGACTAATTCCTTCGCCTGTCAAGGATTTCATGCCTCCAGCTTTTCTCGACGCCACTTGTTGAAAGTCGGCGGCCTCGGGCTGCTGGGATTGTCCGTGCCCCGGTTGTTGCGTGCGGAGGGAGCCAAGAAAGGTCCGCCGGTGCGGGCGAAGTCTGTCATATTTCTTTATCAATTCGGCGGGCCCAGCCATGTGGATATGTTCGACATGAAACCGGAGGCGCCGGAAGCGATTCGCGGTTTGCACAAGCCGATTTCGTCCAACGTCGCGGGGATCACCGTCAGCGAACATTTGCCCCGCCTGGCCAAGGTGATGGACAAAGTCACGCTGATTCGCAGCCTGCATCACAACATGAAGAACCATAATCCGGCCTCTTATTACGCTTTGACGGGGCACGCGCCGCCGGTGGACGATATCACGTTGCGCGACTCCCCCGAGTTGTTCCCGGCTTACGGCTCGGTCGTGGATCGGCTCGCGCCGGCCTCCGGGGAGATTCCTACGTTTGTTGCGCTGCCGTACGTCATCGGAGACGGCACGATTACGCCCGGCCAGCAGGCGAGTTTCCTCGGCAAATTGCACGATCCTTTGCTCGTCACGCGCGATCCGAGCAAACCCGACTTCAAACTTCCCGAGCTGACCTTGCCGGCGGGCCTGTCCTACGAGCGGCTCATGCACCGCCGTGCAGTGCAGAAGCTGATCGACGGGCAATCGAGGCTGATGAGTTATTCGGCGCAGGCCAGGGGTTTCGACGCGTACTATGAGAAGGCGATGGCGATGCTGGATTCCCCGAAGCTTCGGGAAGCGTTCAATCTGATGGCCGAGCCGGAGACTGTGCGTGAGAGTTATGGGCGCACGCCTTACGGGCAGAGCTGTTTGCTCGCCCGGCGTTTGCTGGAGGCGGGAACCAAGTTCGTCACCGTCTATTTTTCGCCCAACATTGGCGGCGATGTGGGCAGCGGCTGGGACACGCATGGCAACAACGGAAAGAAGATGTTCCCGGTCATTGAGAAGTACCATTTGCCCATCACGGACCGGACGCTTCCAACGTTGCTGGAGGAACTGGAACAGCGCGGCCTGCTGGACTCGACGCTGGTCGTCTGGATGGGTGAGTTTGGACGGACGCCGCGGATCAACGAGAAGGCGAGCCGCGATCATTGGCCTCAGTGTTACACCGCGCTCCTCGCCGGCGGCGGTGTGAAACGTGGGTTCGTCTATGGCGCCTCGGATAAAACCGCGTCATATCCGGCCGAGAACCCGGTGCGCCCGGAAGATCTGGCAGCGACAATTTTCTATCTCCTTGGGATTGATCCTGAAACCGAGGTGTATGGCATCGATAAACGGCCCTTGAGGATTTGCGAGGGGAGCCCGGTGACAGGGATCCTGAGCTAGGAATTTGCTTGTCTTTGCGCCGACCTCTGGTTTCATAGCTCTCAGTCCGTCAGGCAACTCCAAAAACCTAAGCAGCGCGAGTCCATATGTGTGACAGCCACATTTGGCGGTTTCAAGTATCAACCCAGAGGAGATCGTTTATGCGTACATCAACCATTCTTTCCCAAACCTTCGGCCGCCCAGGCCTAATTTCCCTAGGCGCAGCTCTGGCTTTGAGCAGCGGGGCGCTCATCGCTCAAGAGTTGATTTACAAAGAAGACTTCAACACCGATGGCGAGGCGGCCGGCCGTTATACCACTACCGGCAAAGCCGTTTATGAGCCGGATAAAATCCGCAGCGAGCTTAACAACGCCGATCAGCGGGGTCCAATCTACTGGGAACGCAGCTCGGCGATTTCGTTTGTCGGCGTTCCGAACATTCCCGCCCGGCGAATGATCTTCACCTGGAGACCGGGGACCGATCCGGCTGCGGTGACCGAAGACCTCCTCAAGCTGGTTGATTCAAGCATCAACTGGTTGTTGGAGGGCAAGAAAAACGTGAAGATTGCGGTTAGTCCCAACGCCGGCGCGATTGGCGTGCTCGCGGATCGCCTGACGACCGCCGGACACACCATCATTGAGGATGATCCTTCCATTTTGAATGACCTCGAGATCGTGGCCGACCTTTACATCCACGGTCCCGGTGGCAACGCCAGCCGGTACGCATTAGTTCCCAAGCCCGTGATCGTCATTTCCGGGGCGGACATGGACGACATGCTGACAGGCAGCATTGGCACGGCGACGACGTTCGAGCCGGGACAGGTGAACATTGCCACGGCGGGCCATCCTGCGGCCGGCGGCAAGACTGGGTCGTTTAACGCGTTCATTGGCAGTCAACCTTTTGAACTCGTGGGTCGATTCTTGCCCAACAACGCCATCCCGCTGGCCACGGTCGATCACACCGTCCCACCGGCGGTAACTCGTTTGGGAGATGTCGATGAATTCATCGCCGGCACCAAGCAGAACAGCAAGACCGCGGCCAAAGTGACGGAACTCGATTTCGCCGACAACAGCACGGGAAGCTGGCCCAATGACAATGCCTTGCCGGGGGGATACACCGGCAATTGGGCGGTTCAAATCAAAGGCAAACTCACCGTCGCCACGGCGGGAAGCTACCGGTTCGCCGTCGGTTCGGACGATGGCGCGCGGCTGCAAATCGACCGGGATCGAAATGGCTTTACCCCGGCGGACACGGTGATTGAGGATTTTGGACCGCACGGGCACACTATTGTGTACGAGGATGTGAGTTTTTCGGCGTCAGGCACTTTTGACTTTGAGGTCCGATCCTACAACTCCGGCGGCAATGGAAGCCTTGAAGTGTCGGTTGCTACACAGGCCGGTGATGTTCCGGACAACGCGCTGGATTCGGGCTTTTGGGAAGTGTTGGGCGCTGCGGGAGCCGCCTCGCCCGTCAAATTACAGGGACAAGCGGACGTGACAGCCTACATCGCCACCGGCGCGAACACTCAGGTGAGAGAGCCGTTGATCGTGCTTTTGAATGGTCCGAATGAGAACCCGCCAGGATTTTTCTATGGTGGCGGATCATTCACCGGGTTTGAAGGAGCCGCATATTTTGCCGGTTCCGGCATGAACAAATGGCCGTTCCCTGACGGACAGAGCTACCGGACCGTCCAGTTGAAACCGGTGAGCGTGGCGGGGAAGCAAAACGTGAAACTCACCATCGCACTGGCTGGCACTTCGATCGATTTTGAGGACAGCGATTACCTCGACATCGTGGTTTATCCCAACGGCCTTACCAGCACGCCGGTGACTCTGGCCCATTTCCGAGGCGTCCAGAATGCGGTTCAACCCTGGCTGGCCGACCAGAAAGAAGGCTACGTCCGGCGCTTGACCCGTGAGTTCGCCGATTTCACGTACGACATCCCGGCTGGGGCCGCCAATCTCATCGTGGAGATCCGAGCGACCACCTCCTGGTGGAACGAAATACTCGCCTTGGACAATATCCGGATCACCTCGGGGGCAGCCGCACCTCCACTGGGCGTCGGCAACTTGACCGGCTTGCTCGGGTATTGGCGCATGGAGGAAACCAGCGGCGATGTGGTCGGTGACTCTAGTGGCAAGGGCAATAACGGAAAGATCATCAACAATGCAGGCGGTTCTTGGATCAAGGACGCCGTCCGCGGCAATGTTTACAAAGCCACCGGCACTAATGTCATCGACTTTGGAACCATTCTGCCAGCCATGAGCATCAACAACGACTTCACGTGGTCTATCTGGCTGAATTCAGCCGAAACGGACAACAACAACATCGTCTTCGGCAATCGCTACAACTCGGCTGGAGTGGACTTCGCGCCACGCGAGTTCATCAAATTCACGCCCCGGCAGTTTGAGTGGCATTTCAACGGTGCCGGCCAGAACATCAACTACACCGACTTCGTGACCAACACCTGGGTCCATCACCTTGTGGTAAAGAAAGGCGACGCGTTGACTTACTACCGCGATGGCCAGGAGGCCAACACCGGCACCATCACCGGAGCGCCGAGTAACCGGCAGCCACTCTACTTAGGCGGGCAAGGCACACTGGAAAGGTGGCGTGGCTTGGCCGATGAAGTGGCGATCTTTGATCGCGCCTTGTCAGTCGCGGAAGGGAAGCAGGTTTACGATCTGGGCAGAGCCGGCTCCGCCTTGGCAGCCCCGCCAATAAAGATCGCTCTGGAGCGTACGGCAACGGGCCTGAAATTGACTTTCGAGGGCACGCTCCAATCCGCAGACAAAGTCGAAGGGCCGTACACCGACGTCGCCGGTGCGACAAGTCCAGCTCAGATTTCCTTTTCTGGCGCAGGAAAGTTTTACCGCGTGAAGAAGTAACGTTGCCGCGAAGAGACTTGGGGTAGGTTGTGCAGACGGGCCGGAATTCACTCCGGCCCTTTTTATTGCCTCGTTTAGGCCAAATCAAAGCTCGCGAGGGAGAGAGAAGCGCGGCTACGGTGCCCTGGCCCGGAAAAACTGAACGCCGAGGGAACTATCAATTGCGAATGGGCTTATGGCGTTGGGCAGATCCGTCCATGGTCCGGCCACACTTGCGGCGGCTTGGAGCACTCCCACAAAATCCACAGCGATCTGCGCAGCGTCGCGGCGAATCGCGACCATCGGCTTGACGACGGCTTCGCCTGCCGTAATCCGAATGTTGTCGAACGCCACGATTTCGTTCCACCAGTTGTTCAGCGCCTCGAAACGGATCACCAGTTTTGTGGCGTCCGGCGGCAAATTGTAGGTGACATCTTGGAATCGCAGACCTAACTGGGTCGGACTATCTTGACGGGTTGAACTATCGTTTAAGAACTTATCCTGGTCATTGGACGCGGCAAAGCTGATCAGGCTCGTGAATTGGGCCGGACCATCGCCGTCCGGATCGATCAACACATCCAGGAAGTCGCTGGTCTCAAAATCCAGATACGTCGCGGCCAGGGCGATTGTGAGTTTGGCGTTTTTTTTGCCGGTGAGTTCGACCGGGTTAAACGTGAGGCTCTTCGGGTCGATATTTCCGGCAAACTTGTTGAGCCCGGCTCCAGCAAAGAAATCGTTCCCTTCGAAACCGATAAACGGACCGCCGC
>JACQWK010000144.1 GCA_016209525.1 Verrucomicrobiota bacterium | reverse complement strand
CTTAATTCAACAGCAGTGGGTGTCGGGGGTGGGTGAGTTCATGAGCAGCAAGAACTGGGCGTCCAACACCGATAGCGTCTGCTCGGCTCCAGGCGTTTAAAATTTCTCCGCCATGACACTCCCTGAAATCTGCATTCGGCGCCCGATCTTCGCGATCATGCTCAATTTGCTGGTCGTGTTGTTCGGAATCGTGGGTTATCTGCGCCTGCCCGTGCGCGAGCTGCCCGACGTGGATCCGCCCATCGTCACGATCACGACCGTCTATCGCGGGGCGAGCGCCGAGGTGATGGAAGCGGAGGTGACCGAACGGATCGAGCAGGAAGTCAATACGATTCCCGGCATCAAAACACTCACTTCGATCTCGCGCGAGGAGGTCAGCATCATCACCGTCCGGTTCAATCTCGACCGGGATGTGGACATCGCGGCGCAGGACGTCCGCGACCGGATCGCGCGGGCGCGCCTTTTGATGCCCGAAGACATCGAAGAGCCGATTGTCTCCAAACAGGATACCAACGCCCAAGAGGTCATGTGGCTGGCGTTGTTCAGCGACCAGCGCTCGACGCTCGAATTAACCGAAGTCGCCGAACGCCAATTCAAGGACCGCTTGCAGACGATTCCCGGCGTCGGCGGCGTCAACTTGGGCGGCGAGAAGCGGCAGGCCATCCGGGTCCGCCTCGACGCGACCAAGATGGCCGCGCATGAAGTCACCGCCAACGATCTTATCCGAACCTTCCGCGACAACAGCATCGAGCTGCCTTCAGGGCGATTGGAGAATCTCGAACGCGAAATGAGCGTGCGCACGCTGGGCCGCCTGAATCAACCGGAGCAATTTCAGAATTTGATTGTTGCTTACAGAAATGGGGCGCCCGTCCGTTTGCGGGAAATTGCACTGGTTGAGCTGGGAGTGGAAGAGGAGCGCACCGTCGCCCGGTACAATCGCCGGCCCGCCGTCGGACTCGGCATTGTCAAGCAGTCCGAGGCGAATGCCGTTGATGTCGCCGAAAGGGTGAAGGCCGAAGTGGCTCGAATTCTGCCTTCGCTTCCCGCGGATGTGAAAGTGACGGTGGCCTATGATTCATCGACCTACGTTCGCCACGCGATCACCGACGTGCAGCGCACGATCCTGATCGCCTTTGTGCTCGTGCTGCTCATGATGCTGGCGTTCTTGCGCAACCTTCGCTCGACCCTCATTCCAATGGTGGCGGTTCCTGTCTCGCTCATTGGGACTTTCCTGATCATGAACCTCTGCGGCTATAGCATCAATATTCTCACGCTCTTGGCGTTGGTGCTCGCGGTGGGAGTCGTGGTCGATGACGCCATCGTGGTCCTGGAAAACATATTCCGCCACATCGAAGCGGGGATGCCGCCCCTGGAAGCCGCGCTCAAAGGCGTGAAAGAGATCACGACGGCGGTGATCGCAATTACCATCGCGTTGGTGGCGGTGTTCCTTCCCATCGCGTTCCAATCCGGCACCACCGGAATTCTGTTTCGCGAATTCGCCGTGGCCACGACGGGTTCCGTCATCATTTCCGCGTTTGTCGCGCTGACATTGACTCCGACGCTCTGCGCGCGAATTCTCGCCCACGAGCCGGAGAAGCACGGCCGCGTTTACCAAGGGCTGGAGAGACTCTTCCGGTCGCTGGAGAGCCGTTACAGCCGCACCTTGAGCTGGGCGGTCCGACACAAGATCACAGTGGTCTGTGCAGGGTTGCTCGCGCTGGGATTGACCTATGGATTTCTTCGCGCGATTCCCCGCGAGTTCCTTCCGGAGGAGGATAAAGGCTATGTGTTGCTAATCATGTTTGCTCCCGAAGGCGCGACGAGCGAATACACCGACCGCTTCGTCAAGCAGGCGGAAGAGATCGCGCAGCAGTACCCTGAGACCGACAGCATGTTCTCTGCGGTCGCGTTGGCCCGAGGCGCGCCGGGAGAATCGGATTTCGGGATCATGTTCGTGAAACTGAAGGAGGGACCACGCCGCTCCGCCATTGAAATTGCCCGGCCCGGCGCGCGCGGTTCGATGTTCACGCGCATGATCGGGGAAATTCAGGGCGTGCAGGCCATCACGCTCCTGCCCAAAGCCACGGATGTGGGAGAACAATACCAACTCGTGCTGCAAGGCCCGGAACTCGACCGCTTGGAGAAGATCGCCAACCAGGTCCGCACCGAGCTCGCGCAAGCCGGCATCCTGGCGCAACCGCGCATCAACTTGAACTTCGAACAGCCGCAACTGGCCGTGCGCATCGATCGCGACGTCGCATCGAATCTGGGCGTCAGCGTGCGAGAGGCGTCCGAAGCGCTCCAGCTCTTGTGGGGCGGCCTGGACGTGGCGCGCTACAACCAAAAGGGCAAAGAGTACAAAGTCATCGCACAACTCGAGAGAGAAGGCCGGTTGACGCCGCTGAGTTTGCAGAATGTCTATCTGCGAGCCTCCAACGGCCGCTTGTTTCCGGCCTCGAGCGTGCTGCTGCCGGCGGAACAAGGTTCCCCCAATGCGATCAACCGGTTCGGACGGCAGCGCGCCGTGACCGTCGCCGGGCAGGTCCAAGGCATGCCGCTGGGAGTCGCCATGGAAAAAACCGAAGCCTTGCTCGCGCGACTCTTGCCGCCGGAGGTCAATTACCGATGGAGCGGCGAGGCGGATGAAATCAAAGAAGGCTCTTCCGAGTCTCTGAAGGTGATGATTCTGGCGGTGCTCGTGGTTTATATGGTGCTGGCCGCGCAGTTCGAAAGCCTCCGCCATCCGTTTGTCATCATGCTGGCGCTGCCGCTGGCCCTGTTCGGAGCGTTGGGCGGCCTTTGGCTTTTCGGCTTCGTCAACAACATCGCCGTGATCAAATTCTTCGCACCGCTCGATCAATTGCCCAAACCGCTGGCCTGGCTGTCCGCGCACTTGCCGGAAATTCCGGCGATGACGCTCAACGTTTACAGCTTGATCGGCATCGTGCTGCTCCTGGGCCTGGTGACGAAGAATTCGATTTTGCTCGTCGAGTTCGCGAACCAGCGCGTCGCCGAAGGGATGAATGCAACGCAGGCGATGCTTGAAGCCGGCCGCATTCGGCTGCGCCCAATCCTCATGACGGCGTTCTCGACGATCATGGGTATTTTGCCGGTGGCGCTAGGACTGGGGGAGGCGTCGGGAGGCCGCCGCCCATTGGGCATCGTCGTGGTCTGCGGGATGGCCGCATCAACGTTCCTGACGCTGTTTATCGTTCCAGTGGTTTATATCCTGTTGTCGCCCCGATCCAAGAAGGAGGCGGCCTTGGAAAATCAACAGCTTCCACGGCGCGCACTGCCCACGGGGCAGACGGATGTTTGAGGGAGTCGGGCGAAGCCGCGCGAATGTGCTATTGGACTGCGGCGGTAACCGAAGCGCCACGCCGCTTTGGAACTCCTGGCCGGCGTCTGAAAGCGGTGTCGCGCTTCGCTTGCCACCGCAGTCCAAAAAGTTACCGACGGCACGCGGACGCACTGCCGAAAAAACCGCTGTCGCGGTAGGGGTTGTTCTCTCCATGAACCTCAGGTGGGGCGAGACTCCTGTCGAGCCCTGGCGTTATTTCGGGCAAAAAAGTCAGGGCTCGACGAGAGTCTCGCCCCACCGACTGGCCGGTTCATGGTCCCAATGCGCGCCCTTTGGGCTTGGGGGCTTTCCCTGAACTGGACGATGACAGAGCCCTTATCTGACGGTTTTGCGAATGTCGATCTCGACCGTGTTCGCTTGCGGACGACCCGGCGTGCTGCGGCCTTCGGCGACGTATCGCTCCAACAGTTTCGTCAGGTGCTCGACGATTTCGGGGTGTTCACCGGCCCGGTTGCGGCTTTCGCCCACGTCACCCGCGAGATCGTAGAGTTGGCTCTCCGGGAGTCCGCGCGCCGCCAGAGTGCCGGGCCGGGGAGCGCTCCAACCGCCCGAATCAGGACACAGGATGAGTTTCCAATTGTCTTGCCGGATCGCGAAGGAACCGTTGATGGAGTGATGAACCAGAGCTTCGCGCAACGGCTTGCGCGCTGTTCCAAGCAGGGCGGGCACGAAGCTCACGCTATCCTCGCCGGCGTTGCCGGGCAGCTTTACGCCGAGAATCTCGGCGACCGTGGCCATGAGATCGTTGAGACAAATCACCTGGCCACTGCGGCTGCCTCTTTTGACCTGGCCCGGCCATCGCACGATGAAGGGAATGCGGTGCCCGCCTTCAAAGATATCCGCTTTATGCCCCCGAAACTTGCCGCTCGGATCATGTCCTTGAGCCCGCAAGGCCGCGAAATCCGCTTGGGGCGAGCAGCCGTTGTCACTGGCGAAGATGAACAGCGTCTGCTTCGCCAGGCCGTGCCTGTCAATCGCCCGCATCACTTCACCGACGCTCCAGTCGGTTTGCCTGACGAAATCCGCGTACGGATTGAGGCCGCTCTTGCCTTGCCATTCGGGGGTCGGAGCGATAGGCGTGTGCGGGGAATTCAGCGGAAAATAAAGGAAGAAGGGCTTCCCTGCCTTTGCAGCCCCCGCGCGCTGGGAAATGTACTCAACGGCCTTGCGCGTCAGCGTCGGCAACACGTCCGACGCCTCAAAATCCGGAGCCGCCGGGCCTTCGCGTGTGAAGCCGCCGGGTTTGCCCGGCATCATCGGAAACTTCTTGGTCACGGTTGGCAGGGCCGTCACGCGATCGTTCTCGATAAACGTGTAAGGCACCATATCGAGCGAAGCGCTGATACCGAAAAAATAGTCAAAGCCGACGCTGTCCGGTCCGTTCGCAATAGGCTTCGAATAATCCACATTGCGCACCTGGTCTGGCTTTTCGATGTCGAGTTCGGAAACCGATTTGCCTTCCGCCTTCACCCAGTCCATTCCGAGATGCCACTTCCCAATGGCGGCGGTGTGATACCCGTGCTGTTTGAGGAGCGACGCAACGGTGTTCCGGCCAGGCTCAATCAGCCGCGGGCTGAGCCCGCCCAGCACTCCACGCTGAAGCCGCGAGCGCCAGTTGTAGCGGCCCGTCAAAAGCCCGTAGCGGGTCGGCGTGCATACTGCCGAACTCGAATGAGCATCGGTGAAGATCATCCCCGCCGCGGCGAGATGGTCGATGTTCGGGGTCGAGATTTTGCCTTCCGCATTGAGGCACTTCACGTCTCCGTAGCCAAGGTCGTCCGCGAGGATATAGACGATGTTGGGCTGGTCGGCGGCGAGGGTTCCCTGGCACATCAACGAGAGCGCGAACAGCGTCACAGCTAAACAATGCTCTAACCGCCGTGAGGAGCGCGGACTGCGATGTCGGCGACTCCCCCAATCCCCGGCACAAGCGTCTGGACAAAAACGAAGTCCGACTGAAGGTAGGGACGGCGCGCCGTATCCGTTTAGCGTAGCGCAGATTTTCAATCTGCCGTATCGCAGAATTGGATTCTGCGTCGGCGGCGAACGGAACGTGCG
>JACQWK010000143.1 GCA_016209525.1 Verrucomicrobiota bacterium | reverse complement strand
TGCCACGATCACAAATTCGAGCCCCTTTCGCAGAGAGACTATTACAGCCTCCAGGCGTTTTTCACGCCGTCCACTTTTCGCGATGACTATCCCGTTCCCAACGCGGCGGAACTTGCAGTCCACAAGATCGCGCTCGGAAAGTACCGCCAGTTGACCAAAAGGGAGCAGGATGACCTGGCGTCCATCGAAGCGCCTTATCGGCAAAAACTCCACGAGGCAAAGCTGGCGAAGCTTTCGCCGGAGGCGCAACTCGCCCACAAGACACCGTCCGAGCAGCGCACGGCGGAGCAGATCAACCAGATCCAGGAGACCGCGGCCTTGGTCGAAGTCACCGAGAAGGAAATCCTCGGCGCGATGAGCAAGGAGGATCGGGCGCGGCACAAGTTGGCCAAAGAGGCGCTGGCCAAGTTTCCAAGGCCGCCGCCTTTGCCCATGACCCTCGCTCTGCAATGTTCCAAGACCAATTCCGCCAAAACCTTCGTCTTGTTCCGCGGCGACTACAATCGTCCGGGAGAAGAAGTCCAACCAGGCATTCCCGCGGTTTTGAGAACGCCGGCGTTCTCGAGTAGCCCGGAGGCCCAGTTCAAAATCCAAAATCCAAAATCCAAAATCGCTCCCGCAGTCGCGATAGAATCCTCCCGTTCGCGCCGGACCGCTCTAGCCGAATGGATCACTGACCCGCGACATCCGTTGACGGCGCGGATTATGGTGAATCGCATCTGGCAATATCACTTCGGGCGCGGCCTGGTGGCGACCGCAAGCGATTTCGGTTTAAAAGGCGAACGTCCGTCTCATCCGGAACTGCTCGACTGGCTGGCGAACGAGTTCATCGCGCGGGGCTGGAGCATCAAGGAAATGCACAGGCTGTTGCTCCTTTCGGCGGTGTATCAGCAAACCAGCCGTGCGTCTTCGCAAGGCTTGGACCGAGACCCGGAGAACCGTTTTTATTCCCGTTGGCAGCGAAAGCGCCTCGAAGGCGAGGTCATCCGGGACAGTCTCTTGGCGATCAGCGGCAGATTGAACCCCCAGATGGGCGGGCCCGGCGTGTTCCCTCCGATTCCCCAAGACGTCTTCAAAGGCGCCAAAGGTTGGTCTGTGAGCCCAACGCCTGGAGAGCAAAACCGGCGCAGCCTCTACATCTTTTCGCGGCGAAACCTGCGGTTTCCCTTCTTGGAAGTCTTCGACGCGCCCGACAGCAACCTCACTTGTCCGGAGCGGCCTCGGAGCACGTCGGCTCCGCAATCCTTGACCCTGCTCAACGCGGACGAAGTCATGGCGGCCAGCTTCGCCGCAGCCACGCGCGTAGCACGGGAGGCGGTCTCTGATGCGGAGCGGATTGGTCTCGCCTATCGTTTGATACTGGGCCGGAACCCCACGGACCGGGAGAAAACGCTGGCGAGTGAGTTCCTGAGGTGGGCCCCGTGGAGCGAGTTATGCCGGGCGTTGTTCAACGTGAACGCCTTTGTCTATGTGGATTAGCCGGGAAGGATGCTTCGCCCGTAGCGCAGATTCTCAACCTGCTGTATCGCCGATTTCCTATCGGCAGGGCGTCGGCTAATCCCACGGCGCTTGTGGACTTGCCGGCCGCTCGCAGAATGCAATTCTGCGATACGGCGGATTGAAAATCCGCGCTACGAAAAGCTCGGTCAAGCTCCTCACGTTTGATGCGAAAAAAATTGAGTTTTAGCGGAGTTTGGGCTTTCCTAGTGCTGAACCGCATGGCTCCTTCTGCTACCAGCGATTCGATGCGGCCTCTGTCGGACAGCCAGAAGACAGCGTTGGTGAAATTGCTTGCAGACGACGATCCGGCTGTCTATCAGGCGATCCGAGGCAAGATCCTTTCCTATGGCGATCCCGCCAGCGAATGGCTGCGCCCATTTGCTTTGAGCAGCGACCCGGTGCAGCGGCGGCGCGTCCAGGAAATCGTTCTTTATCTCGCGCGCCAGTCGGCGGATAACAAGTTCCTCGCCTTCTGCGTGTCCCAAGGCGAGGATTTGGATCTGGAGGAAGGCGCCTGGCTGCTGGCAAAGACGCAGTATCCCGAAATCAACGTCACCGCTTATCAAGCGCTGCTCGACAGCTATGCCGGAGACTTGAGGGAACGGATTGATTTCGGCGCGGGTCCGGAATCGATTCTGGCGACGCTCAACCGGTATTTGTTTTCCGAACTGGAATACAGCGGGAATGAGGAGAACTACTACGATCCCGACAACAGCTACCTCAACCGGGTCATGGATCGCCGCACCGGGAATCCCATCAGCCTATGCTTGGTGTACTTCTTTGTCAGCCGGCGCCTCCGGCTGCCCGTGGTGGGCATCGGCATGCCGGGACACTTTCTCGTCCGCTATCAGACCTCCGCTTCCGGGGAATTGTTCATCGACGCGTTCAACCGCGGCAAACTGTTGACGAAAGCGGACTGCATCAAATACCTCCTGCACACGAGCTACGGATTCCAGGAATCGTTTCTGGCGCCTGTCACGCACCGGCGAATCCTGGTCCGCATCTGCTCGAACTTGCACCAGATTTACACCCAGCTCTCGTTGGCGGAAGAGATCGGCCGGCTGCAGCGGTACATCGTGGCTTTGGCCAAGCAAGCTTGACTCTAGGGAATTTTCAGGAGTTCCTCCTCCGTCCACGCGTCGTCCCGTTTTTCGGTCGCGGCTCGGATCTTAGCCACGGTCTTCGGTTCCACCGGAGAGGCGGTGTGTCCCCATTCACGCCGGATGTAGGTCAGCAGCGCGGCAATCTGGTCGTCGTCCAGGATCGATAGGGCAGGCATTTCAAGTTCATACACCTTTCCTTTCACCGTGATCGGGCCGCGCACTCCGTGCAGGGTGAGCCGCACCAAACGCTCTTCCGATCCGAGCGTCCATTCAGACCCTGCCAGCGGCGGCGACAGACCTTCCTGACCATTGCCGTGCGCTTGGTGGCACGAACCACAGATGACGACATAAAGTTGCTTTCCGGTCTCGAATCGCTCCTTTTGTTCAGCCGTCAACGTTCGGGCGGGCGCGGTTTTCGCTTTCGCAACCGATTTGACCGGAGGTTCGTCCGGACGCCCGCCCTGTTGGGTGAAGAGCATTGGCAAGACGCACGTGATCGCCAGGATCCCGCGCCACAGCATTGTCATTCGCAGATACATTCAGGTTCTCGACGGATTTCCGGGGCGCCGCCAGAGAGCGAGTTGGTTACCTCAGTTCGGTTGGCTTGCCAAGCGCTTTCAGATTCTGCCCCGCCTCCGCCGCCGCTGCGCAGCCGGACTTGTTCGTAGCGTCGAGCGTCTCGCCCGGCGGTCTCAGCGTGGAACTGAGAACGGCTGGAAGATTTGCGGCCCGCACCGGGCGGCGAGACGCGCGCCCTCTACGGCAGGCGAGACGCCCGCCGCTACTTCCCGTCGCCAACGACTGCGGGATGTGCCGATGCCGCTGTCACGGCCGCCTCAGAATCGCAATGAGTGAGTTGACATGAAGAATACCCCACACCCCATCGCTCTCCCCATTGGATGGGGAGATGGTGTCCGTAGGACGGGCGAGAGGTGTCTATCAACTTCTGAACTCACCAATAGAGTTCCGAAAGTGAGGCCGCGCGGAGGGAACTTTGCCGAAATGATGCAGGAGCCAACCGCTCAGGAAACGGCCGATTTGCGCGGACTGTTTGGCGTCGAGCGACATTTGCCGGAGTGCTGGCCATTCTGTGTTCGCCACCCTCTTCAAGACATCTTTCGATTCGGCGGCCAAGGCGCACTTCGCGTAGTCCGGCTCCAAACCCAACTCGCGCAGCAGCTTGATTTCGAAGGCATGGACCGCGAGCGGCAGCCGCGGGTGTTCAATGAGGAAATTCAGCGCGTCCACGAACAGTTCGAACAGGGTCGAAAGAGGAGTCTCAGTCTCGGTGGTGAGTTCGACCAGTTGGGCGAAGTAGGCGGCCTGCTGGAGACAGCCTAGCTCTCTGCGCAACAGCGGGTGAAATTCGCGCACGCTGACTTCGCGCAAGATATGGAGGTCACCACGGCGGCTGCGGCGGAAGCTGAAGTCCGCCAAATAGAATAGATCGAGCTTGCCCAAGAACGGAGACTTCGGCCGGCGTGCGCCCTTGGCGACGGTGGCGAGACGGCCGAGGTCCGGAGTCAACCAATGGACGATCAGGCTCGTGTCCGTCAGCAGGCGCGTCCGAAGAATCAGTCCGGTGGTCCGTTCGTCCATAGTGTTTCGTGTTGCAAATTCGAATGATTCAAGAAACCATCGACGCGGATTCAACCGAAACTGAATGATAGGATACTTCTATGGCCCATGTCGTCACTTCCAAATGTGATGGTTGCAAATTCACCGACTGCGTTGAAGTCTGCCCTGTAGCCTGCTTTTACGAATTGGACAACCAATTGGTTATCCACCCCGACGAATGCATCGACTGCACGGCTTGTGTGGCCGAATGCCCGGTCGAAGCCATCTACGCGGACAGTGCGGTGCCGGACGAATATCAGTCGAGCACCGAGTTCAACGCCACGGAGTCCAAACGGCTCAAGGAGGCCGGACAAGCCGCCATCACGGCGAAAAAGGAGCCGCTGCCCACTGCGGAAAAGCGCAAGGCTGAATTGGGGTATTGATTGGCCAGTGCTTAGTTACGGATTTCGAATTCTCGCGTGCGGATCCCCGCCGCTGACTTACTCTGCGATGTAGCAACCCACTGCGGGCATGGGCGGGTTCGTGACCGCCCTGCCGGAAACAACCGCCTCCAAAACATCGTGCAGATCGCGCCGTGTCGGCGCCGGTCGTTCTTTGCCGAAATCGACATACCGGTCGTCGATCCTTCCATGGTAAACCAATCGTGATCCGGCGGTGAAGACGGCGGCTTCCGGCGTGACGCGCACTTGGGCTTGTTTCACGAGGTCGTGCCGCGGATCGCGCAACGCTTCGCAAGGATAGCGGTAATCCTCAAGATGCTTCCGGATGGTTTCGCTGGTTTCGGTCTCACTGGGATAAACGAGCCAGAACTGCGCGCCGAGAGGGCTGAATTTCTCGCAGAGGCGCCGGACCTCAGGCGCATAGCGATTTGAGATCGGGCAATCGGTGCTCACAAAAATAAAAACTTTCGCTTGATTGAGATTGGTCTGGAGGGGATCGACGGGCCGGTTATTCAGATCAAGGAGCCTCAAAACCGCTCCGACGTTGGCAACCGGAGGTTCTGGGGACGGAGCGCGGGAACACCCTGGACCCTGGAGGACTGCGAACGAGAGCAAGCCGATCAACCAGTCCCAAAGCGCCCGACTGGATGAGCGCTTCCAAACGGGGTGAGGCGAGACTCCTTCGAGCCCTGGATTCCTTGACGGCAAAGAAGTCAGGGCTCGACGAGAGTCTCGCCCTACCGAATGTTTTGTTGGCTGGCGGAAACTCTTCACGACAGTGGTACGCTTCTCAAAGCAGAATCGGCCGGAGGTTTCACTTCTTCAGCCGCGTGAACGTTTGCTTGTTCATTAGCACGCCGCTCCCCTGGGATGTCAAGCGACCGCGAGCAACCATTCTCGCGTCAGCCGTAACGCGGACACTCCTGTCCGCAAGTCCCCCTGGGCACGGGCGGACAAGAGTGTCCGCGTTACGGTCATGGACTGCGCGTGTCGCCAGCAGGAGATTTGCCGGCAACATGGTTGCGGCCTGGTTGCGCTTCAGATTCACGGTGCGCTTGATGTTGAGCGCGCGGCTGTCGTATCTTAGCGTGAGGACCGCAATGGCAGTTTTGCCATCCTCCGTCATCCATTCGTGTGTTTTTGATTTCGACGGGAGGCGGCCATGTCGGGCTGATGATTTCAAGATTGGTCCACATTTTTGTGTCCTGCGCGCGCGATTCGAGGTCGCCCCGGCGGGGGTTGACGCTGTGGAAGCTCCGCCTGACGGCCATCGTCTTGAGCTGCCTGGCTCACGCCGTGGCGACTCAAGCCGAGAAACCCCTCAACTGGCGAATTTTCCGGGCCTCGGACGGGCTGAAGGACTCTCTGGTGGTGGGGGTGACGGTCAGCCCGCGAGGCAACATTTGGGTCAAGCACGGCGAGTCCGATGAGATCAGCGTGCTTGACGGTTACACCGTGCGCACCATGCCATCGCCGGGGCGGGACAATTTCCGCGTCTATGAGAGTCGAACTTTTCAGTTGTGGTCGCTCTACACAAACGGTTTGGTCGCCTACGACGGCAAGCTATGGGTCCCGCACCCCATCGCCAAAGTCCGCGAGGAGATTCAAGCGAATGTGCTCCGTCAAGTCCGTCAAATTCCATTGATCCCGGTTCACCAAGATCGGGTGTATTTCTTGTTGCCGGATAAACTGATGGAGTACGACAGTGCCCGCAAGGAAGTCGGCGTGCTCAAGGAAGTGGCCGGCACCGGCCTGGGCAAATTTCTGGAGATGTCCGAGGCCCGCGATGGCGGCATCTGGATCACGGGCACCCGAGGGCTGGCCAAGGTGAGCGGACCCCTTCGGCAACTCAACGCCGCCTCAGCCTGGGACATTCAGCTCCTCCACGAACAACTGCAAGTGGAGAATCTGCAGCGTCCATTCGAGGATGATCAGGGCGTTGTCACGACGGTCGCGACGGATTCGGTGTCGTCGAACAAACGAGTCCTGCTGCGCGGCAAGAACCGGACATGGCAGAAACACACCATCGAGGGTGAGATTCTCCGGCAAGCTTGGGCCGGTTGGGATCAAACGCCTTGGGGTTTCACGATCAATTCCCTGCTCCGGTTCGAGGGACACGATGGACTGAGCGCCACCCGCGTCCCAATCTGGCGGGCTCAATACCACGACGTGGCCGTCGAAACGAACGGCGTCTTTTGGCTTGGCACCTCCGAGGGGCTGATCCGATGCGCGCCCTTTCTCTGGCAGACGCCTGCGGAGATGGAGGAGGTCGATTCATTGGTTCATGCCGCTTTGGAAGATTCCGAAGGCCGGCTCTGGTTCGCCACCAGCGATTTCCTGGTTTTGCTGAAAGACAACCAATGGCGGAAGATCAAATGGCCGGCTGGATTTGAAGCGGATTTCCAACCGAGTGACGGCCTCTACCTGCTCCACGACGGCAGGATCGCCGTCGCCGCCAGCAACCGGCCGCTTGTCTTTGACCCTGCCACGGAACAGTTCCGGCCTGTCGCTCATCCTGCCAATCGAAGGGTCCGGCTGATCGGAGCGCACAAGGGGGGGATCGTTTGGGCCCAAACGAGCGAAGACAGTCCCGGCGCGGACGAAGTCCTCCGACTGGAACATTTCGACGGAGCTAGCTTTTCCGTATGGCTCGACCCGGTCCCAAGTTGGGCTTTGCGTGGAGAACTGGCCTTCGCTCATGAGTCGCAAAATGGTGATGTCTGGTTTGGTGGCAGCGGCGGGATTGGCCTGTATCGGAATGGTCGCCTGCGCACCTTCGGCGCGGCGCAAGGATTCGTGGTGGGAAGAGCCCTGTGCCTGCTCGAGCTTCCCGACGGCAAGATCTGGTGCGGAGGAGCGGACAAGGTCTTGGAATTCAATGGGCGCCGATGGTCGGTCCTCCGCGCCAAATTGGATCGCGTGAGCAGCATGCTTCGGGCTAAAGATGGGCGTATTTGGGTCGCGACCGGCGGAGGACTCTTCTGCTATTCCGAGGGTTCGTGGGTCATCAACGGCACGGAAGAAGGCTTGCCGAGCGCCGGGGTGTCGAAGGTGCTGGAAGATCGGGAAGGCCGCATTTGGGCCGGCTCCGACCGGGGGATTAGCCGGTATCACCCGGAGGCGGATACGAATCCGCCGAGAACTTTGGAACCGCGCGTGAATTACCCGCACACTCCCTCCACCGAAGGGCCGGTCATCCTCGAATTTGGCGCGACGGACCAGTGGCAATACACTCCGCCGGAGCGATTGCTCTTTTCCTACCGTCTGGACGAGGGGCAATGGTCGCCCTTCACGGATTCGATGATCCAGACGCTGGAAAATATGCGGGCCGGCAAGCACCGTGTGGAGGTGCGGTCGATGGATCGGAACTGGAACGTGGAGAATTCCTTTGCGTCTCTCGAGTTCTCGGTGGTTCTCCCGTGGTACAAAGAACGACGGTTGATTGCGATCTCGATGGGCGGACTGGCGCTGGTGCTGTTTTTTGCGGGGCTGGCGGTGAACCGACATCTCCGGCTCGTCCGGAGTTACACCGAGGTCGAGAAGATCGTGCGCCAGCGGACGCGCGAACTCGAGCGCGCCAACCAAGAACTGCTCCAAAGCCAAAAAATGAAAGCCCTGGGCACGCTCGCCGCCGGGATCGCGCACGACTTCAACAACATCCTCTCGATCATCAAAGGCTCGGCCCAGATCATCGAAAGCCATCTGGAGGACAAAGAAAAGATCCGCACGCGGGTTCACCGCATCAAGACCGTGGTCGAACAGGGCAGCGGGATTGTGAAGTCGATGCTGGGGCTGAGCCGGGTGACGCCGCAGGATTTGGTGCTGTGCGATTTGGCCGCGGTGGTGGACGACACGCTCAAACTGTTCGGCGATCGGCTGCTCCAGGAACTGAGTTTTCGATTTGAAAGCGAGCCCGAAGTGCCGCCCGTGCTCGGCACCCAAGAACTGATCCAACAGATGCTCCTGAATCTCATCTTGAACGGAGCGGATGCGATGATGGGAAAGGGCGAAATCGTCGTCCGCATCGGCCAAGTCAGCGAACTCCCTGGGGACCTCGTCTTGTCACCCGCCCCGGGTGCCGGCTATGCGTATGTCGCGATTCAGGATTCTGGCTGCGGCATCCCGCGGGAGGTGTTGCCTCGCATTTTCGAGCCGTTCTTTACGACGAAGGCCTTCTCCACACGGCGGGGCACAGGGCTCGGATTGTCCATGGTGTACGAGCTGGCGAAACAATTGGAATATGGACTGAAGGTGGAGACCACCGTCGGCGAGGGAAGCATCTTCACCATCTTCATGCCGGTCCGGCCACCGGTGGCGAGCCGCGAGGAGAGAGCGTAGCAACCGACGCAAGGGGGTTCTGGCTCCAGAATCTCAAATACCCACGGAATGCGCGATCGCGAGTGCCAAGTAGCGGTGGACAGGTCGGCTAACCCGGCGCCAACCGCCGGAAGTTACTCCACAATGATCCGGTAGAACTGCAGTTCGCTCGTTGTGGCCTGCGGATCTTGAATGGCCACCGTGCCGGTGACGGGGCTGGGAGTGAGATTAGTCCAGTTCGTTAAATCGGTGGATACCTGAACGGTCGCCCGTCGC
>JACQWK010000142.1 GCA_016209525.1 Verrucomicrobiota bacterium | reverse complement strand
TGAAGAGGAATACATAGCAGATGATTTGCCATATTTCATTCACTGGAACGCTCATCGTTCGACTCGCGCCCCTCTCCCACTCCTGCGTCGTGGGAGAGGGAGAAAAAAACGGTGGCAGTGTCCAGATGCGCCTCCCGTGGTTGCACCTCATAAAAATTGCTTGAGTTTTTCGTGCGGTTGCCTTACAAGAACCCACGTAACGTAAGGAGCAAATTACCCAGACGAATCTCTGGAGAAAGTGAGGTATTTTCTATGACAAAATCAATGGTTACACTTGGCATCCTGGCCTGGTTGGCCACTCCCTTGCGGGCGCAGCTCATTTGGGTCAACGAATTCCACTACGACAACGCCGGGTCGGACGTGGGTGAGTTTTTCGAAATCGCAGCGCCGTCGAGCATCTCGGATCTCTCCTCGGTCACGTTAACCTTGTACCGCGGGAGCGACGGAACGAGTTCTGCAAGCCACAAACTGAGCACGTTCAACGTCGGATCGAGTTCGGACGGCTACACGTTCTACAGCAAATCGATCAGCGGCATTCAGAATGGGGCTCCCGATGGCTTCGCCCTGGACCAATCGGGCTCGGTGTTGCAGTTCCTAAGCTACGAAGGAGTGTTCCAGGCAACCTCCGGCGCCGCCAGCGGGCTGACTTCGACCGATATTGGAGTCGCAGAGTCGAGCGCGACGTCCGTCGGCACCTCGATTGGCTTGACGGGCACGGGCTATTCCTACGCGGATTTCCTTTGGACCTCGTTTGCCGATGACACCGCGGGCAGTCTGAATTCAGGCCAGGCATTCAGTGCGGCGCCCGAGCCGGGCGAGTCTGCTCTGATGGCCGCGGTCGGTCTGTTGGGTTTCGCCCTCGTCCGCCGCTGGTGGATGCAACGGCATCCGGAGATTGTCAACCCCTGAGAACCCGGTTGTGGCCGTAACGCGGAAAATCTTGTCCGCGCGTTTTTGCACCTATTAAGGCTCGCGCGGCGACTCACTCAGTGTCACAAGAGTTCTGTGAAAATCACCAAAATCGAAACCATCCGCCTCGCCAGAGGCATCAAGGTTCACGCCGGTCAAATTAGCTGGCTCTGGGTGCGAATTCACACGGACGAAGGTGCGACCGGCTTGGGGGAAACCTATCCCGCCGCTGAACTCGCCGAGTCGGCGATCAGAAACTTATTGGCACCCGTACTCTTGGGATGCGACCCGCGCCAGATCGACCGGCTCTGGTCGGACATGATGCTCGCGGTGAGTTACCACGGCTGGGCCGGCGCGGAAATGCGGGCCATCAGCGCGATCGACATCGCGCTCTGGGACCACTTGGGCAAGCTGACACATCAGCCCATCTATCAGTTGCTCGGCGGCAAGTCCCGCGACCGCATCCGGACCTACAACACCTGTTACGACCACATTCACGACTTCAACCAGGACGCAGACAAGCTCGCGCAGGACCTGCTGGCGTCGGGAATTGAAGCCATGAAAATCTGGCCGTTTGATGCGGTCGCGCTCCAGAACCAAGGGCAATACATCAGCCCGGCGGAACTGGAAGCCTGCCTCACTCCAGTGTGCAAGATTCGCGACGCGGTTGGGGATAGGATGGAAATTGCCATGGAATTTCATGGCTACTGGAATTTGCCTTCCGCCCTCCGGATTGCCCGGGCTCTGGAACCGTACCGCATTCTCTGGCTGGAGGAGATGCTGCCTCAGGACAACCTGGCGGCTTACAGGCAACTGGCCGATGAAACGCGCATTCCACTCATTTTGAGCGAGCGGTTCATGACGCGATATCAGTTCCGTGAGGCCATCGAGTTGGGCGCCGCGAAGTTCGTCAACCCGGACATCTGCTGGTGCGGCGGAATTTCGGAGGCCAAAAGAATCGCGAGCCTGGCGGAAACGCACTATTTGCCCGTCGCACCTCACAACTGTGGCGGACCAATTCTGCACGCGGCTTCGATCCACCTGGCGGCGAATCTCACCAACCTTTTCATCTTGGAGAGCGTCCGGGCGCATTATTTGCGAGACTATCGCGGGCTAATCTCCAATCCTCTGCCGGCTGAGAATGGCTTCTTCCGTGCACCCGAAGATGCGGGTCTTGGAGTCGAGCTGGACCCGAATGTCTTCAGCCGGCCGGATGTGACGATCCAGACCATCGGGGAATAGACGCGCGTTTCGAAACGTGGTTTGAAAGTAGGGCAGGCATCTTGCCTGCCTCCTTGTTCGCTGCGAAATCCTCCAGAAACGGCATCTCCCACCTTGACTTCATCTATCGCTCCTGCTGGAGTGACCGCGCTCCAGCGACAAGCTCGTGTCACCTGTTATGCATCTTTTGGCCGCGGCCACCGAAGCTCCAAACGTCTGGTGGCCCTTCGCAGTTCTAATCATCAGCCTGGCCGCGATCATCTTCATGATCACGGTGCTCCGAGTGCACGCGTTTCTGGCCTTGATGCTTGCCGCCGTTCTGGCCGGACTCTTGGCTCGCAAACTTCCGGGCGAATACGGGGCCTTGCCGAACGATCCTTCGAAGGAAAGAAGCCATTGGGTCCAAGCCGTGGAATTGGCCACGACGGAATTCGGCACGACGGCAGGAAAGATCGGCTTGGTTATTGGCCTCGCCGCCATCATCGGCATGTGCTTGATGGAAAGCGGCGCGGCCGACAAAGTCGTGCGCTGGTTTCTCAGGCTCTCCGGAGAAAAACGCGCCGGCGCGGGCATCGCCGCGAGCAGCTATTTCCTCTCCATCCCGATCTTTTTCGACACTTTCTTCATGCTCTTGTTGCCGCTGGCCCGTGCCATGCGCGTCCGCACCGGAAAAGATTATTTGCTTTACGTCATGGCCATCTGCTGCGGCGGCACCGTGACGCATTCGCTCATCGCGCCGCATCCCGGACCGTTGGCCATGGCGGAAAGCCTGAAAATCGATTTGGGTTTAACCATTATGGTGGGCATCGCGGTCGGCATTATCCCGACTGTCGCATCCTGGTTCGCCATCAAGTGGATCAACCAACGACTGGACATTCCCATGCGCGAGACGCCGGGAGCTTCGATCGAAGACCTCAAAGCGATTGTGGAGAAGCCGGAGAGCGAACTGCCCTCTTTGGGGTGGTCCATTGCTCCTGTGATTCTGCCGATCTTCCTCATCTCGCTGGCCTCGGCGTTCGCCGCGGTCAAGGACTTACGGATCAATTCACCCATCCTCTACACGTGCGTGGAGTTCCTCGGCAATCGCAACACCGCGCTCATCATCGGCGCTGCCATCTCGATGTGGCTGCTCATGCGGCAAAAAGGATTCTCGCTGGCGAAGGCGAACGAACTCTTCGGTCCTCCGCTCGAAACCGCGGGGGTGATCATTCTCATCACGAGCGCGGGAGGAGCATTCGGCCTCATGCTCAAGAACGCCGGGGTTGGCGAAGCGATCCAAACCGCGGTGGCCGGGCACGAGGTGAATCTGATTCTCCTCTCCTGGTTTGTGGCCGCGGTAATCCGGATCGCGCAAGGCTCGGCCACGGTGGCGATGCTGACGACGGCGGCGATGGTCTATCCGATCATGTCCGCCGGATCGCTGCCCTTTCATCCAGTGTATGTCTTCATGGCCATCGGATTCGGGGCCATGATGCTTTCTTGGATGAACGACAGCGGCTTCTGGGTCGTAGGCAGACTGAGCGGCTTCACCGAGAAAGAAACCCTGAAAACTTGGACCGTCGTCGTGTCCGTGAACAGCGTGGTGGGATTGATCGCCTGCTTGCTGTTGTCAGCGCTGTTCCCATTCGCCTGAAAGCTCAGATGCTGCATTTCTTCCAGGATGAAAGGATGCCCCTCACCCCGTCCCTCTCCCCATCCAATGGGGAGAGGGTGTCCGCAGGACGGGAGAGGGGATTCCAAAACTTACCTGTAAGGAGGCATCCACTTGTCTTATGGTGATGGCAGCTAGGTAAACTATGAACGCGAACTTGCCGCGCTGCCCTTGGCCGACGGACGACCAATATCGCGCTTACCACGACCACGAATGGGGCGTTCCGCAACATGACGACCGCCACCTCTTCGAAATGCTGCTCCTGGAAGGCGCCCAAGCCGGACTGAGCTGGATCACGATCCTCAGGAAGCGAGAGAACTATCGGACAGCTTTCGGCCACTTCGAGGCTGGCCGCGTCGCCCGCTACGACTCGCGGAACGTCCAACAACTCCTGGCGAATCCCGGCATTGTTCGGAATCGGCTCAAAATCATGGCCGCCATTCAGAATGCAAAGGCTTTCCTCTCCGTGATCGAAGAATGCGGGTCGTTCGACAAATACATTTGGCAATTCGTCGGTGGCCGATCGAAGCAGAATTGCTGGCGAACGATGCAAGAGGTCCCTGCGCGCACATCCGAATCCGACGCCATGAGCAATGATTTGACGAAATGCGGTTTTAAGTTCGTCGGTTCCACCATCTGTTACGCCTTCATGCAAGCGGTCGGCATGGTGAATGACCACCTGGTCGTGTGTTACCGGCACGGTGAGGTTGCGCGGCTGAAATAAGTGTGCGACCAAACTTCGATGCATATGCATCAGACTTTGGGCAGGGTAGGAGCCAAGGGTGGCTCGAGCGCCAAGATGCCGCTCCAACCGGGGAGACAGGAAGTCTGCCCCAGGATTCACGGCCTCCTACGCAATCTCCAGCGCCCCAGTGCTGTCTCCGAACGCTTCGACAGGCGTGCCCATGTGGGCGAGCATAGGGACGTAGAGATTGCACAACGGCGTCTTTTTGGGGCAGGCGATGTACCGTCCCGTGTCAAGCTTGCCGCCCGCGCGACCGGCCAGGATGATTGGGAGGTTGCTCGGATCGTGCCGGTTGCCATCCGACATGCTGGAACCGAAAAGTACCATCGAGTTGTCCAGCAAAGTGCGCTCGCCTTCGCGAATCGCGCGAAGTTTGTCCAGGAAGTAAGCGAGTTGCTCGTTGTGCCACCGGTTGATCTTCGAGTAGGATTCGTATTTCTCCGACTTGTTCTGGTTATGGCTGCACTCGTGGTGACCGGTCCGGACTCCGGGAATGAGCGCGGAGAAATTCTTCCCCGAAACATCGTTGGCGAACATGAATGTGCCGATTCGGGTTGAGTCGGTCCGAAAGGCCAGCACGAGCAGGTCGAGCATGAGCCGGACGTGTTGTTGGTGGTCTCCCGGCGCCCCACTCGGCGCGGCCACATCCTCTCCGGCCTGTGCGGACGAGCGCCACTCGCGAGGATCGGGCTTCGAGAAGAACTCCAGCCGGCGCTCGACATCGCGCACCGAGTCCAGATATTCGTCCAGCTTGAATTGGTCGTCCCGGCCGAGGCGGCCTCGCAGTCGTTTGGCGTCGTCGAGCACGAGGTCGAGCAAGGCGCGGTGATCGTCGCTCTTGCGCTGGTCGGCAGCAGCCGAATTTCGGCCACGGAGGACGCCAAAGAGCCGTTCGTAAGCCAGCCGCGGATTGATTTCACGAGCTACCGGCGTTGTTGGAGAACGCCAGGAGATGTAACAGCCATAAAGGCGCGTGTAGCCGACGTTCGTGTCAATTCCAGAAACGACCGGATCGATGCCGAGCTCCAGAGACGGTAACGGCGTCAGATGCCCGATTTGTTGGGCGCACAACTGGTCGATTGAAATCCCGCCCACGCTAATATCCTTGCCCGGTGTTTTGCGCACCGGCATTCCCGTGAGAAAATTGGCGGTCTTGGCGTAATGGCCGTCCCCTCCGTGGCTGTGCTGCTTGTCCAAACCGGAAAAGACGAGGAGATCCTGCCGATGCCTCTCCAATGGCTCCAGCGCGAACGGCAAGGGGTAATTGCGCCCTTCTTCCGCCGGGAACCAATTCTTTTCCCAGACGCCGTTTGGGAAATAGATGCAAGCCATCCGCACGGGCGCCTGCACGGCCGGCGACACTTTGTCCGGAGCAGCCGCTTCGGGCGAAGACGTGGGCAACACTTTGCCCATCGCCTCCAACAGCGGCAGCCCCATCATCACGCCCGCGCCGCGCAGGAAGGTTCGACGTGGAATCAAACAGTTGTTTTGTGTCATTCCGATGTCTCCTCCGTCTGAGCTACGTTTTGCTTCGGGTAGAAGCGGTGTTGGAAAGGAAAGCTCGTGGCGATTTGCTCGATCATGATCGAAGCGCGGTAATTGTTGGCTTGGAGCGCTTCCATCGTCCGATCAATGACGCACTGGTCGAACTTGTTTAGCTCACGACCGAAGGCAAAGCCAGTCATTTTCTTGACCAGATGCTTGATCACATCCTCCTTCCTAGCCAACAGAAGCAACTTCAGGCCAGCCGGTCCCGTGAAGGATTCTCCTGACGGCAACGTTCCTTGGGCGTCAATGGGCTGTCCGCGATCCGTGTCACGCCAGCGGCCGAGGACATCGAAATTCTCCAGACCGAACCCGAGCGGGTCTATGCGGCTGTGGCAGGAGGCGCACTCCGGTTTGGCCCGATGGGCTTCCAACTGTCCGCGCAGCGAGAGATGACCGACCTTTTCCGGGGCTTCTTCCAAAGCCGGCGTATCGGGCGGGGGCGGCTGGACTTTTTCGCCGAGGATTGATTCCAGAATCCACTTTCCGCGCAACACGGGGCTCGTGCGGAACGGATACGAAGTGAGCGTGTGGACCGCCGCCATGCCCACCACGCCTCCGCGGTCGCGCGAGTTCAGTTTCACTTGGCGAAACTCCTGGCCGGCGACGTTCCCGAGGCTGTATAGCAGCGCCAGCCGGTCGTTGACAAAAGTGTAATCGCTATCGATGAACTCCACCAACGGACGGTCCTGGCCGAGAATGGCGTTGAAGAACTCAACCACCTCGCGCTTCATCGCCGTGCTTAGCTCGCTGTCGAACTCGGGAAATCGCTTGGCGTCAGGCAGCACCTCGCCGCCCAAGCGCTCCAGGTCCAGCCATTGCAGCGCGAACCGTTCGCCTAGCCGCTTCGCCTTCGCATCGGCCAGCATGCGCCTGATTTGTTGGCGATAGGCATTCGTTTCGAGCAGTTGGCCGCCTTCCGCCAGTGCCAGTAGTTCCTCATCGGGCATGGAGGACCACAGGAAATAGGAGAGCTTGCTGGCCAACGGAACGGCGCCCAGCCGATGCACGCCGCCCTCCTCCGGTTCCGGCTCTGCCAGAAAAAGGAAGTGTGGGGAAATCAGCGCCGCCTTGAGAGCCAGCCGGACCGACGGCACGAAGCCATCACCGCGGCTCCAAGCCCGATCAAACATCGTCAACAGCCGTTCCACCTCGGCATCGGTCACGGGCCTTCGAAAGGCTCGACGGGCGAAAGCGGATACGACTTTTCGCGCCGTCTCACGCGGAGGCCTGTCCGGTCCCGGGGTGGCCACCAAAATGCGCGCGCGGGCTTGAGCGATCGCCGGTTCCAACCCGTCCGCTTCGTCCGGCAAAACCGCCTCCAGCGCGCGATCCGCTGCGGCAAGATACTTTTCGATGTGAATCGTGGAAGTGAAGAGAGCGTTTCCTGAGGTGTCGAAGCCTTCGCCTCCGCCGCCGTCAGCGGGCAAGAGGTCCTCCAGATGCAGGTCAACGCCCAAAAGATCCTGGAGGGTGTAGTTGTATTCCGAGCGGTTCAATCGCCGGCTCATGACGTAGCCGCGGTAGAAATTGGCGTTGCGGTCCGAGGCAATCTGGTCGCAGTCCGGCTTTTCGGGCTTCGGCAAACCGCGAAGCCATTTCATGAGTCTCTGCTGTTTGGAATATCCGAGTTCCGGCTTTCCTTCGGGCGGCATCTCGTAAGCCTGGATTCGCTCCAGCACAGTCTGCCAAGTCTCGCTTGCCCCGGTGACCTTCTCAAATTCGGAGAAAGACGAGAGATTGATTTTGCCTTTCTGTTTCTCGGGGCCGTGGCACTCGTAACAGTGCTTCTCCAAGATCGGGCGAATCTCGTCGCGGTACTCCTCCGCCGGGCCGCCTCGAATCAGAAGGGTTCCTAGGACTGCGAAAGCGACCGCAAAGAGACCCATTGGATGTCGGGAAATATGGGGGATACATGGCGTCCGCCGATCGACGGGGCAGCCGCAAATGCTGAACGCGCCTCCTGCTGCAGCGCGGACTTGCACTCTATCAGTATCGCCTGGAAATGACGCAAGTCGTGAAGATTTGTTGGTGGGGCGAGACTCCCGTCGAGCCCTGACTTCTTTGCCAGTAAGGACTCCAGGGCTCGACAGAGTCTCGCCCCACCGGATTTGGTTGCGGCGAAGCTGCGGCCAAAACTCGGACAGACGATTAGGATTAGGATTACGATTAGGAAAATCTGCGCGGGCTGCGTCGATTCCGGACGATACTGATAGATTCCAAATGTGCGCTCCGCTAAAGACGTAAGCGCATCCCTGCCCAGTCGTTCTGGCGGCAGGACGCCGCCCCAACTGGCAGTCGGGAGGTTTGCCCAACGTCCTCTGGCAAGTTCTCGGACGGATCGTCGGCTCTGGCATCACACTGCCATTTAACCTCAGGTTCCCCCTATTTGTCTATGCCTTGATGGTTCAAAAGAGCATTTCTTTCCATTAACCTCCACGTCGACTCCTACGGTTCATGGTGCCGATGCGCGCACGAAGTGCTTGGAGGCTGCCCATGAACCCACCACCCCACCCTTCCCAGGAGGGGAGCTGCGGTGCGTGTCGCCATTGTTGAATCTCTCTTGGGGGGAGTGCAGGAGTGGGTTAAGAGACGTTACGCGCACTTATTCGGAGAGTCCCTGTATTGGCCGTAAGTTGGACACTCCTGTCCGCAAGATCTCCGTTCTCCTCACAGCCGACCAGCGAGGCTCAGATCCTATCGGCTATTGGCTATTGACAATTGGCCATTGCGAAGCGACAGCCGCCTCACGTCGGTTGCTCTGATCTTCCAGAGAGGCTCAAGGAGCAAGCAGGCTGGAAGCCTGCCCTCCCTTAACAAAGCGGCCTTCGAAACAATCTCTAACGCGCAAGGCGGAAAAACGCCGTGCTGGCTGGCGGTTGGACGAGGATGTAGTTCTGGTCCGCCTCAACTTTCACTTGCGCTGAGACGGCAGCCCACGTTCCTCCAAGGGCAGGCGTCTGTTGCAGAAGAAAGCCTGTTGCCTGCGTCGGCCAACTGAGCCGCACGCTTCCATCCGTTTGGCGAGTAACCTTCAGATGTGGAGGACTGACCGCCTGAGGGGGATCCATCTGGACGGTCGCCCACGCGCCGGGATTTCCCCAATCTCCTGGACGGCCTGTGAAACCCATCGCCACCTCTTGGCTGGGCGCGTTGGGATCATCGCCGTCATTCGCGAATACATTGAATCCGACTAGCTGGACCGGAACCGGCGGCTTGTTCGTGAGGCCGTTTGGCCCGACCAGCATGGCCCATGGAATTCGAGCTTCCAGGATGTAGCCGTTGGGACGATCTTTCACGACAAGGTTGTCGGCGGGCTGGAAATCCACCCCGGCGTCGGGCGACCAGATTATTTGCCCTCCCTGGAAAATTGCCCAGGTCGGATTCCTCTCAACCGCAGCCTGCTCCCACAGTGATCAATCCACTTTCCGCGAAACTCGACTGCCCTAGTTCTTCCCTCTCCATGGACCTCAAGGTGGGGCGAGACTCCTGTCGAGCCCTGACTTCTTTGCCAGCAACGATTCCAGGGCTCGACCGGAGTCTCGCCCCGCCCGTGGAACGGATCATGGTCCCAAGGCGTGACAACATCGGCCTGGAGGCGTCTCATGAACGACCGGTTCGTGGCCGCCGAGGTGACAATGCGGACACTGTGGTCAAAATCGAAATCCGCGCCCTTACGCCGGCGGCTACGATTCAACGGCCACCGGATTCCGCAGATTCAATCCGGTAAAGGTGGCTTCTGGTTCTAAGGTAGAACGCTTTGCCAGATACCACAGGAGAAGCCATGAAGCCGTTATCCAGCGTGTTCGTCGCCAGCACTTCAAAGGTTCGGCCAGGTTTGAGGACTGTGGTCTTGCCTTGCTGATCGAAGAAATAGAGCCGTCCATCCGCATACACCGGCGACGCCGCGTACTTGCCGTCTATCCGTTCGGTCCAGACGACCTGGCCCGAAGCGGCTTCCAAGCAAGTGACGAAGCTCTCCTCGGCCGCCGTGTAAATCAGACCGTCCACCAAAAGCGGCGAAGCGTATTTGCCGATCCGCGTGCCGAGCTTCCACGCCACGTGAGTGCCGGTCACGTCGCCCTCCCCGCCGGGTTTGACTGCGAGGAGCTCTCTTTTCGTCAGGCCCGAAACAAAGAAGACCAGGCCCTGGTCGTAGAGGGGCCTGGGCGCAACCGACCAGTCGTTGTATTGGACCTTCCAAAGCTCCCGGCCGCTGCGCGGATCGTAAGCATACGCAGCCTTTGCGCCTGCGCTGAACATCTGCGGTTTGCCGCCGACGCTCACGACCAACGGTGTGCTGTGAGCTTTCCGCAAATCCCCGTCCTTCGCCATTTGCCCCGGAATGTGCTCGTCGTTCCACACGACCGAGCGATCCGTCCTCCAAACTGTCCGGCCGGTTTGTTTGTCGAGGGCAACGTGATACTGGAGATTGACGCCGTCCATGGTCAGGATCACCAGGTTCTCGAAAAGGACCACGGATGAAGACGGACCGCGATAATGCCGGCAAGGCAGGTCGTCGCGTTTCCAAAGGACTTTGCCCGTCGCGGTGTCCAGGCAGGCCGTCCCAAAGCTTCCGAAGTGGACATAGACCCTGCCCGGCTCGATCGCAGGGGAAGGCGTCGCGTAGCAATTCATCGAGGCGCCGTTGCCGAGCGGTTCCGGGTTGTCGCTGTGAAACACCTTTTCGTTGAAAAGAATTTTTCCGTTTTCGGCATCCAGACCGATGGCAAAGAAGTCATGGCCATCCACGGTCGCCGTGGTCAACCAGACTTGCCCGTCCAGCACGACGGGAGTGGACCAGCCACGATGTGGAATTTCCGTTTTCCATTTCACGTTGCTTGTCTCGCTCCAGTGCAGAGGAAGTCCGATGGGTTTGGTGTCGCCTGGCGCCGAGACATGTCCATCTCCGCGCGGTCCGCGGAATTCAGGCCAGTCTGCTTCAATGGCGGGACTAGCCAATGCCATCATCAGCGGCACCACGAAAAGTCTGGCGGAGTTCATACGATGCGTCGATTCGAGACGAATAGAGATTGGGCATTGCTCAGGGATCATGACGGCAGAATGCCAAGCCGACCAAGACGAGTCAAATCATGACAAGCACAAGTAGGCGCATCTAGACACTGCGACCGTTGTTCTCTCCTTCTCCTCCACTTCGTGGAAGAGAGGGAGTTACACCGTTGGAGATTCAGTGGCAGGGTCATGATGCGCCCAACTGCACCCAGCGCATCCACCGGTTGTCGGTGGCGCAGGCGTCTCGCCTGCGGGTTCGCCGAGCGTCCCGCTCGGACGCGGCCCGGCGACGAGACGCCGCTCGAACTCGCAGCCGAGGACGGCTGCGCTACAACGACCGACAACTTCGGGATGCACCGAACCGCGCCGGGCGTTCGATTTCACAGTTTACAAAATGCGTTCCGAAGACCTACAATGATACTTGTCGGCAGAGGTTGCTTTCGTATGCAACGAGGACTTCACGTGAATTGGAATACAGCCGCGCTCGCCGGAAAGCGCGCCACTGCCGGTCAGAAGGAGGAATCATTGGTGGCGAAACACTCCGACTCAGTGCGGTGACACGGAAACGCAAAGCGAAAGGATTCCTATGAACACTCCAGATAACGCCAAGAGCACGCCCGCACTCCCTGGTGAGGCGGGAGCCAGAACTGCGGGTCCAGGATCAAGTGCAACAAAACGAGCCGCGAAAGCGCGTTCTGCGGGCAAGCCTCGGGCAAAAGCAGTGGCGGTCTCGGCGGACGCGGAAAAGGTCCGAATTGAGTACTCCAATCCGCTCGCGCGGGAGGTTTACGTCGCGGGCACGTTTAATGCGTGGGACCCCCGTGGCACGAGTCTCAGCGCTCAAGGTGAAGGGAAATGGGGTGTCGAACTCACGCTTCCGCCTGGCTGCTATGAGTACCGGTTGGTTGTGGACGGCGAATGGAAAGAGGACCCGAAGGCCTCCTCGTTCACGCCCAACCCCTACGGCGGGTTGAATTCGGTGCTGCAAGTCGAGGCGCGCGCCTGACCCGCATTCTCTCGCACCGCGTGTCAGAGTAGGACATGCATCCGGCCTGTCAGGCGAGTTGTTGTTGAAAACCGTTGAAGAAAGCAGGCTGGAAGCCTGCCCGACGCTCGCTTGCCGAGTTCAGAGACTCTTTCAGCGAAGCGTTCTATCGAATCCGCGCCAATTGGCCGGGGGCGAGCAACCATTCCAGAATCGCGCAACGCCCGTGGCGAATGGAGTTGAGCGTCAGCTTGCAGAGCGCCCCCTTCTTGAAATTCACGGCCAGGTTCGGACCACCCGTCACCAGTCTTGAGACCAGACAGCTCAAGTCCGGTTCGTGACCGACGATCAAAATCCTTTCCACATTCTTCGGAAAATTCTCCAGCGCTTCAATCAAGGACTTCGTCCTCTCGCCCGCCGCCAAGGCTGCTACGATCTCCATCCGCTTCTTGAGCCGAAGCGTCTCCGCGACAATGTTGGCGGTCTGTTTGGCTCTGCGAAATGGACTAGTCAGTATCGCGTCGAATGAGAGACCCAACGCCTTCATGCCCTTGGCAATGCGCCGCATCTTTTGTGCGCCTTCCTTTGTGAGCGCGCGGTCACTGTCCTTCATTGAGCACAAGGCCTCGCGCGGCTGTGCGATGCCGTGCCGCAAAACGTATAATTCCATAACAAGTGCTCTCCAATACGAACACGAAGGCGAACCGGACGCAATTCTGATGTGCAAGCTGACAATGGTCGCCCGGGCACGCTTGAAGAGCATCGAGCCTCTCGACCAAGTTGCACCACTTCTCGGCCAGCGGCGGATCCTGCGAGGCAAGGTGTCTCTATCGTAGAAATAGACATTAACAGACCAGGATTGCGGCCAATCCCGTGTAACAGGACATCTGCGGACCGGACCGCCGGAGGCTCTCCCGATTCATTCTATAGGAACGGCAGCGAGGGACGACAAGGAACCGGGTTCCCGGAAATTTTTCACCTGGAGTTCGGCAGGCCGCAACAAGCTGACGTGGCCATCGTGGAACAAACCGTTGAACCCTTGACGATGCCGGGTCTGAAAGTGAGGTGCCTCGGCCGCGTTGGTGCAGGGATCCCACAGGCCGCGCGGCGAGAAGAGCGTAGGGGAGTCGGCACAGCCTGGACTGCGCCAAGATGCGGGGCCGCGAGCTAGAGGCGGGAGAAAGCCGTTGCTTTTGTCCAGTAATCTAGTAGGTTTTCAGCCCATGCGACTGACGAAACGAGGCGAATATGCGCTGCGGGCCCTGATCGACCTGGGGATCGCCCAGGAGGTCGGGCGTCCATTGCTGCAGATTTCTGAGATCGCAGACAAAGAGAACATTCCAATTAAATTCCTGGAAGCGATCCTGGTGCAGCTCAAGGAGGCCGGCTATCTCGATAGCAAGCGCGGCAAACAGGGGGGGTACTCCCTGAAGAAGCCGATGGACACCATCAAAATTGGCGATGTGGTGAGAAAGCTGGAAGGCCCGCTGGCGCCGATTCCGTGCGTTAGCCAGAATTTTTACGAGCGTTGCTCGTGCCCGGACGAGGCGCATTGCGGGCTGCGCATGTTGATGCTCGACGTGCGCAACGCCATCTCCGACGTTCTGGACCGGTATTCGCTCGCGGAAACCGTCGAGGTCACGTTGCGAAAGATGCGGCGCGACGGTCTGCCGTTGCCGTTCGCGGAAACGAGAAGCCGAAAACCAAGAAAGGGCGAATGATGAGGTTTAAATGTGGCCAGGCAGTTGCGCCAGGGCGACGAAGCCTTTCCGAATGTGGTTTGGGCCACTCCGCGTCAAGGGTGCAGACATCCACGTTCGATTCCGCTGGTCGGTGGGGCAGAAGTCAGCGGTTGGTCATCGGACGTCGTGTTCCCCCTCACCCTGGCCCTCGCCCTCAGGCAGAGGGACCAACTTCGGCCGCGCCTCGACGAACCTGGAATGCTCAGCTCGTCGAACCGCGGAATACGATTCTCCCTCTCCCCAAGGGAGAGGGCTGGGGTAAGAGAGGACAAGAGGTCGTCAATCCTGCGCTCCGCTCAATCAGTCGGACGAGGTCTGGACGCCGCACACTCGCTGAACTCCTGCGGCCTTGCCTGTGTTTTGTTGTGGCCTCGAGTCTCTTCGCGACGGCCGGCGCCGCAGAACGCGTCGTTCTGCGCGTCGGCCACTTTCCGAACGTCACTCACGCCCAGGCCATCATCGCCCATGGGTTCAGCCGCAAGGGAACGGGATGGTTCGAGCGGCGTCTAGGCTCGGATGTGGAGATTCAGTGGTTTGTCTATAACGCCGGCCCGAGCGCGATGGAGGCCATCTTCACCCAAGCGCTGGATCTCAGTTATGTCGGGCCCAACCCTGCCATCAATGCCCATCTCAAAGCCCGCGGCGATGAAATCCGGATCGTGGCGGGCGCGTGCAGCGGTGGAGCGGCGCTCGTCGTGCAGCCCGATGGCCGGATCAAGACCGACTTGGACTTCAAAGGCAAGAAAGTCTCAACGCCCCAATTTGGCAATACGCAGGACATCGCGGCACGATCGTGGCTTCAATCGAAAGGATTCCGTGTGACCATGACCGGCGGCGATGTTTTGGTGGTGCCCACGTCCAACCCGGATCAACTCGCGCTTTTTCAAAAGGGGGCCTTTGACGCGGTCTGGACGGTCGAACCGTGGGTGACCCGGTTGATTCTTGAGGCCAAAGGCAAGGTCTATTTCGAGGAGAGCTCGCTGTGGCCCGAAACCAGGGGCCAATACGTCACGACCCATTTGGTGAGCAGCGTTCGGTTTGTCAAGGAACGGCCCAACCTGCTCAAAGAGTGGATCGCGGCACACGTAGAATTGACCGGATGGATCAATCAGAATCCGGACGACGCCATGCGGACGCTGAACGAGGAAATCAAAGCCGAAACGACGCGCCCGCTGCCGCCCGGCGTTCTCGACAGCGCCTGGAAGCGGCTGGAAATCACGTACGATCCAGTGGCCGCTTCTTTGCTGAAATCCGCCGAGGACGCGCACCGGATCGGCTTTATCCGTCAGAAGCCCGAACTCTCCCGCATTTATGATCTGAGATTCTTGAAGGAAGTGCTCAGAGAAAAAGGGCTGAAAGAAGTGGTCCCATGACCGTCGATACCGAATTGCTCAATGTGCCGCCGGAAAAGCTGGTCGTGGAAGGCGTGTCCAAAACCTTCCGGACCCAGCGCGGTTCTGTGCACGCGTTGGACAATGTGAGCCTTCATGTGCGCGAAGGCGAATTCGTTTGCTTGGTCGGCCCAAGCGGTTGCGGCAAGTCCACCTTGTTGAACATCATCGCCGGCTTGGAGATGCCCGATACCGGAAAAGTGTTGGCCGACGGCAAGGCCGTGACCGGGGCGGGCAGCGACCGCATGATGATGTTTCAGGAATCGGCGTTGTTCCCGTGGCTGGATGTGATGGGCAACGTTCTCTTCGGCCTCAAGCTCAAGCCGGCGCTCCGAAACAAAGAACGCCGCGAAGTCGCCAAGTTCTATCTGCAATTGGTCGGACTGGAGAAGTTCATGCGCTCGAACATCCATGAATTGTCGGGCGGAATGAAACAGCGTGTGGCGCTGGCTCGCGCCTTGGCGCCGAACCCTCGCGTCTTGTTGATGGACGAACCTTTCGCTTCGCTCGACGCTCTGACCCGCGAGCAGCTTTACGGCGACATTCAGGAGATTTGGGCGAAGCGCCAGAAGACGATCGTGTTTGTGACTCACAATGTGCGCGAAGCCGCCTGTCTGGGGGATCGGGTGGTTTTGTTCTCCCCGCATCCCGGGCGCATCCAGGAGCAGTTCACGGTTGATTTGCCGAGGCCGCGCGACATCAGCAGCGTCGATCTGGCCAAATACTCGACGGAAATCACCCGAGCGCTGAAGCGCCACTTGAAACCCGAAGCGGTGGGAGAGGGCGAATGAAGCGGTGGACCGTTTTCGCGCTGTTCTTCGCGGCGTTCGTTGTGACCTGGGAGATTCTGGTCCGGAAAGGGATTTGGCCGCCGGTCATGGTTCCGTCGCCGGTGGACATCGGGAAGTACTTTATCGCTTCCATCCAAGACCGATCGTTGCTGGACGCCAGTTACGTCACTTTGAAACGTCTCTTGCTCGGCTACGCGATTGGCCTGGCCGCGGGCTTGCCTTTGGGGCTGCTCAACGCCCGCTTCAAGATTTGCGCGGACACTCTTGGTTTGCTCGCGCTTGGCCTGCAAACCTTGCCCAGTGTGTGTTGGGCGCCCCTTGCGTTGCTGTGGTTTGGCCAGACCGAAGCCGCCATTTTTTTCATCGTCGTCATGGGATCGGTCTGGTCGATTGCACTGGCGACGGACGCCGGCGTTCGCAATGTGCCGCCCATTTACGCCCGGGCCGCGCGGACCATGGGTTCCTCAGGTTTGCACACCTGGCTCAAAGTCATCTTCCCGGCATCCTTGCCCTTCATTGTCAGCGGCATGAAGCAAGGCTGGGCCTTTGCCTGGCGCTCGTTGATGGCCGCGGAGATTTATGTGATTATCCTGACGGGATTCGGCCTCGGAACAGTCCTTCATTTTGGCCGCGAAAATCACGCGATGGACCAGGTGCTGGGCATTATGATCGTGATCGTTCTCATCGGACTTCTGGCCGACAAGATCATGTTCGCGCCGATGGAACGCTTTTTGCACCGCCGCTGGGGAACGGCGAAGTGAGGCCATGGAGCTTGAGATATGCAGGGCCGTTAAAGCGTTAAAGCATTGAAAGGTTGCAGCGTTGCGCGATTCACTCGTGACCGAATGACAATCCACAGAGTCTGTGTTTATTGTGCATCGAGCCGTCAGATCGACGCCGCCTATCTGGACGCCGCGAATCGGCTTGGGCGGATGCTGGCCCGGAACTCCATTGCCATCGTGTACGGAGGCGGCGCGGTCGGTTTGATGGGCCAGCTCGCGGATGGCGCATTGGCTGAGGGCGGAGAGGTCATCGGCATTTTGCCGAAATTCATGCACGAGCTTGAGTGGGGTCACCCCCGGCTCTCCGAATTGCGATTAGTGAACGACCTTCACGAGCGCAAGCGCCTCATGATCGACGGGGCCGATGCCGTCGTGGCTCTACCGGGCGGTTCAGGTACGCTGGACGAGCTGTTCGAAGCCATCTCGCTCAAGCGCCTCGGCCTGTTCTTGAACCCGATTGTCATGGTCAACGTCCGGGACTTCTTCCGTCCAGCGCTCGATCTCCTGGAACGCTGCATCGAAGAGCGATTCATGGATCCGAGACACCGGTCCATGTGGACGGTAATTCAAACTCCCGAGGAAGTGATCGCTGCCATCGGGAGCGCGCCTCCATGGTCAGCCGACGCGCGCAGTTTCGCGGCGATTTAGCAGGGCGTTACTGCTGTAATGCGCTCGCAGCGGCCGGCGTTTTGCCTGCCGTGGAGCCGTAACGTCTCGCGCGGCGCGCTGGGCTTGAAACTGGGAAGTTCTGAGGAATTTGCGGCCAGCGCCAGGTGGCGAGACGCGCGCCTTCTACGGCAGGGGGGGACGACTGCCGCTACTTCGCGTCGCCGACAATCCCAAGACGCACCCGGCTCGAGCACATTCAAGCAGCAATTCTCATTTTGACGACAGGCACGACCTGCGACTCGCTTGTAGTCCCGGCTTTAGCCGGTTTTCTCGCGCTGGCCGGCTAAAGCCGGGACTACATACGGGTCATAATGAGAATTGCCGTCGAGGCCGAGGGAGTGCTTGACAATTGAAGGCGTCCGCAGAATGCAATTCTGCGCTCCCGCCGTCACGACTGAGGCGTGGCCAAGTCGACCGGATTTGACCTCGAAAAGCTGTTCCAGTAGCCTGAATTTTATCGTGTCCAGCGAAAGTACTAAGCTTTGGGATTGCCTAACGGATCGGCGCCGGTTGAGTCTGATCGCAGGCCCGTGTGTCATCGAGAGTGAAAAGCTCTGTCTGGAAGTGGCGGCTTTTCTCCAGCGCGTCTGCCGCAAATTAGGTGTCCATTTCGTGTTCAAGGCGAGCTACGACAAGGCCAATCGGTCATCGGATCAATCCTTTCGTGGTCCCGGCCTTGAAGGTGGTTTGAAAACGCTGGCCAAGGTACGGTCGCACCTTGGCCTTCCCGTGCTCACGGACGTTCACACCGTGGAACAGGCAGAAACTGCCGCAGGGCTTGTCGATATCCTCCAAATCCCCGCCTTTCTCTGCCGCCAGACCGACTTGATCCACGCGGCGGTTCGAACGGGCCGCATCGTGAACATCAAGAAAGGGCAGTTCCTGGCTCCGCAGGATATGCAGCAGGTGATCAACAAGGCCGTGAATGCAGGCGGTCGGAAGCTTCTCCTCACGGAACGCGGGACGACATTCGGCTACCATAATTTGGTGGCGGACATGCGGTCCATTCCGATTATGAAACGATTAGGTTTCCCGGTCATTTTCGACGCCACGCACTCGGTGCAGTTGCCGGGCGGGGCAGGGGACCGATCCGGCGGGCAACGCGAATTCGCTCCAGTTCTGGCGCGGTGCGCGCTGGCTGCAGGCGCGGACGGTTTGTTTATCGAGACACATCCAAAGCCGGACCATGCGCTGAGCGATGGTCCCAATATGATTCCCTTGCAGGAAATGCCCCGTCTGCTCGCCAATCTGGTCAAGATCCATGCGACGGTGAGCGGGATGAGTGGGGGAGGGAGGGCGCGGGGATGAGTGGTTTGCCCTTGTCGCATGTTCGCCCGATGAGCAGCCGTAGCGGCGGGCGTCTCACCTGCCGCAGAGCCGCGGCGTTTCGGCCGGCGGAAGCGGTGTCGGCATTTCTGCGCGCGTTGGGATTCGCGGCCAACTCCGGGCGGCACGATGCCGCCCTCTACGGCAGGCGGGGACGCCCGCCGCTCAGCAATTCTCATTTTGGCCGTAACGCGGACACTCTTGTCCGCAAGACTTCCGAAAATGTGCGGACAGGAGTGTCCGCCTTACGGTCACGAACCGCGCCCGTTGCC
>JACQWK010000141.1 GCA_016209525.1 Verrucomicrobiota bacterium | reverse complement strand
GCGCGCATTGGGACCATGAACCGTAGCCGCCGACGTGAGGAGGCGGATATTGGTTGCAACCACGTTTTCCGCCTCGTTGCCTCGGCGGCTCCAAACCGGTGCTAGTTGACGTGTTCCTCCCCTGCTTCGCGTGCCCTGCTTATTCATTAATGCCTTCGTCGTCCCTTCATTCCGGCGGCAAGATAGTGAAGCTTTCGATGACAGCCCGTGGTTTCTGGGGTGCGTCCTCAATGCGCAGAACCGTCTTGGTCGCGTATTCTCCTGTGATTTGGTAATTCGTGCAAATGTTGTAGAAGTTCCCGGAGGTCACGAGCGAACGTTCCGCCGGCTTCAAGGACTGGCCAAAGGCATACACGACGATGCGCGGCTCGTCGGTCTTGAGGAGGGAAAGGGTCTGCTGCGGAATCCGCTCGACCGCCGCATCCGTCAGGCCTCTTTCGAGCTGCTGGGGCGTGCTGAGGTTCAGGAACGGCGAAGCGACCGTCAATTCGGGCGTCGCCAAAACCTCTCCCATCGTGCGGAACGTTCCGCCCGGCATCTGGGCCTTTGTCCGGTTGATGCCCGCAACGATGCTTTGCAATTGAGGTGAATTCGGCTGAATGAATAGATCGTCGAATTTGACTCCCGTGATTGGGCCGGGGTTGGCGAGGGAGTTCGACAGCACGGCCACACCGCTCAGAACGGCCGACCAAGCGGCGGTGTTGGTTTGATTGACGGATAAGAGACCGCGGGCGGCGTTGTCATTGGGAGCCACCGTGAATAGATCGAGCAGCCTCCAATCGTTGGTTGGGTGCGTCCCGAAACTGCCCGACCACAAAGCCCAACGATTCGGCTCTTCCATGCCCGCTTTCAAATAGACCGTCTGCCACGGTGTTCCGCGATGGACCCGTCCCATCCAGCCCACATTGGGAAATTTGTTCGTCGGAAAATCCCAATCGTCCGAACTGCGCACCAGCGAGTCCTTCAACGTCATCCGGTAGCTCGTGTCGTCCGGATTCCGATTCGGATTTCCACCCCACGGACGGTAACGCTCGTTCATCAGCCCCAAATTCGAGGGTGGCAGCGGGCTGTTGGGCGGACGAATCATGAGAATGTTCCGGCTCGCGCTGGTCAGGACCGGATCGGACAGATCTTCCGCCGTGTAATGCACGAGCGGATCGTTCACCTGCCATGTGGACCGCTGGTAAATCTTGCGCGTCGGCGTAAACGGCACTTGCATGACGAGGTTGGTGGAAAGCGGCGTGAAAAACTCGCGGAATTTTTGGATGGCCCGTTGTTTGTCGAGGCCGGCGACAGGATCCTCAAGGTGGCTGCGCCAGACGTCCTGGGAAACATTCGGATTGCCCAGCGCCACGTTGATCTGGTTGATGATCCCATCGGTTGGCGCCAGCGCGCTGGGGCGGTTGGTGCTCCACATGTCGCCATCGTTGAGCGGTCCCGAGCTGAAGTACCGGCCGCCGGTCCGCGTCGTGTCCGCCACCAGTTGTCCGGAAATGTCGATCGTGGTCACCAGATTGTCCAGATTGACGAAGTCGATGATGCGATTGGGGACAACGCTCTTGTCGATCATCGCGTACTGGAGGCGGTTTGAGATCACAAGGAACCATTGCGGCGGTTCGAAGCTGTGTTCGAAACTATTAGTTGCTACAGGGAAGAGGTAAGGGAACTGCCGGGACAGGTACGCCGCGTTGGTGAGGAACAGGATGTTTGTTTGCAGCGGCAGCAGGAATGCTTTCGCACTGAGCCGGTTGGTCCAGAAGTTCGTGGTGATCGTGCTGGAAACAGCGCCACTGGCGGTACGGAGCGTCCGCGTGACGTTGCCCACGACGTGGTTCAGGCGAATCCAGAACCGATTCGTCGCCCGAAGTTCGAACGGAAGGGGCCGCTGGAAGTTTTGCGTGTAGGAATTCCAAGCTTCCACGCCAAAGATGTTGGAAATGCCCACGACGTACATTTGATTGGTTTGAAAGCTGTTCAACCCAAGCTTGCGCACTTCGAGCTTGCGGCTCACCTGCACGGCGGTCTCCAAAGATAATTCATTGAAATTTGGGTACCCTTTCTTGGCGCCGATCACGGACGGAACTCCGAATACATTGACTCCCAAAAGCGGCGTGTAGGCCGGGATTCTCGGATCCAACGCGAGATCCTGCGGTGTCATCCATTGGAAACCCAGGAAGTTTGTGCCCTTCTCTTCCAGGTAGCCATTGATGATCACGTTCGTGAACGTCTTGAGGAAAATCGGGCGAAAGACGGACGGATAGTCATTGGGAGTGCCGAGGTGCCGAGTCGTCGTGCTGTCGTAGAGGTTGGCCGCAAGTTGAAGGAGACGATGGGCCGTGGCCGAATACTCATTGTTGGTCATGTAGAACGGCACTCCATTGGTCGGCCCGAAATAATGAAGCTGGATGTCGTTCAAGGCGAAATTCGTCCGCACCGGCGTGGTGCCCAAGACGAAGTGCGTCGTCGGTTGGATCGGCGCATCCGGATTGACCTCTCCTTGCAGGCTGATGTTTTCGATGAATTGGCCGGAGGTCGTCAGGAGAAGATTTGTCGTGTCGCTCCGCCGCAGACTCGCACGGAGGAGACGTCCGGCCGCTTCGTTGAAGAAAGTGATAGGATTCGTCGCGCCTAAGAGCGGATTGGTCCCTAAGAGCGGATTGGTCGGTGTGAGGGGATCCCAGGTGATGAAATTAATGAGCCCGTCCGGGCGGTCATTCCGGTAGTTGAGATGAAGTTTGCTCACGTAATGAGGCCGGAAATCCGATCTATACAGCCGGACCTTTTCAGCCGGCGCGGAATCGGTCCCCATTTGCGCCAGACTTCGGTAGAACGTGTAGCGATCATAGGTGGAAAGCGCGTTGGTCATCCGCATGGTCAGGCGGTTAGTGAACGGCGCGGAAGTCAATCTGGGATCGAACATCGCCTGGACGTCATAGAAAAGCTGCGGATTTGGGCTGCCCGGCCATGGCCGCGTGGGCAGGTCCGGAAGCGGTCGATCAAGGTTAGCCGAGGTATTATTCAGAAGGAGCGGACCGTCCCCATAATCATCCAAGCCGTCCGTCACAAACGCGCTGGCTCCTAAGGAACCAAACACTGAGTTGATCGACTGCAAGCCGATATTGAAAGGATCGGCGTAGCGATAGGCTAGGAGCGTTCGTGCGTCTTCGAAGGCCACTCCTCGGTTCGCGGCCAGCGGATTATTCACGTAGAAGTAATCCCTCCATGCGTTCGTGTTCAAGTCGCGGAGATAACCCGCGAGATTGAGCTCCCAAGAGCCTAGCCCGGTGTTCCGGCTGAAGGCGTCCGCGCCGGGACCAGCCGGAATCCGCTTCACGCTGTTGTGGATATAATTAAAGTCCAGACTCTTTCCGGTCGGCAGGACCAAGTAGGCATACCGCCCCACGACAAGGTTTGAGTCCGAGTGCGGTCGCTCAGGATGTTCGAACACGGCAATCCACTCGGGATCGCCCACCAAATGTGCCCGGAGCGCCTGCGCTAGATCGGTTGTGAAAGCGCCGTTCGTCGAAACGAACTCGCCTGGCCGGTTGCCAAGCACGGGAAGGAAGCCGTTCGTCTCAAACTGGCCATTCCGGTTCAAGTCCAAGTAGAACCTAAAATCGTTCGAACCCGCATTGTTCACCGGCACGAAAACCGGCGCGCGCGCATCATACCGCAGGTTCGCCAGACTAAGGAGTCGATCGTCGAGATTGGCGAGCGGTTGACCGTTAGGATAGGTGTAGCTCACGTTTGCGGGGGACCTGACCCCGCGCTGGAATCCGGATGGACTGATGAAATTGGTGGAAACAAGGAGGTCGTAATTAAACCGATTCGTAGCCGAGAGAATGCGCGCCGTGACATCTGCGAGCGCCCGGGCGAAACCTGCGTCCGCCATCAACCGGGCATCCGTTTGCTGGTCGGTCACGGTGACAGAAGCTTTTTCGCGGCGGCTGACCCCCAAAAACACGACGGCCATCATCGTCACCAAGGAGAGCATGATCAGAGTGATCACGAGGGCGACGCCTTGATTGGACTTCAGCGTGGGCGTGGTCTTTCCTGTGGATGCCGTCATCGCCGGTTCGGAGTTGCGTTCTCCCTCACCCCGGCCCTCTCCCGCTGGGAGAGGGAGTAACGCGCCGAGCGCGATTGAACATCGGACAGTCTGGGTGGCTTCCCCACGTCGCGGAACCATCTCCCTCTCCCCTGGGGAGAGG
>JACQWK010000140.1 GCA_016209525.1 Verrucomicrobiota bacterium | reverse complement strand
TTCAGGAATTCGATTTCTTCAAATGCCCGCGCGTTGGCGATGCTTACGGCGGCGTGGTCGGCGAAGACGCGCAACCAGTCGAAGTCGGATGGCCCAAGGACTCCGGCATCGAAGATGGCGAGCACGCCGAGCACTTCGCCGCGAAAGACGAGCGGCTGCGCGGCGAACGTCTTGATGCCTTCGCGTTTGATCCACTTGGGGTCGGCGATCCATTCCTCATCACCGCGCACGTTGGGCAACAGCAGCGGTTCGCCGGTCTGGGCGACGCGTCCAATTTTCCGCACGCCGAGCGGGAAGCGACGAAACGCGCCGTCGAGGCGCGCGTAACTCTCCGCCGTGTTGCGCGGATTTCCCGCGCTTGCGACAAGGTGCAGGCAACGCGTCTGTTCCGGGCACTCGGAGCGGAAGCGGCATGTCTCGCAAAGGTCACCGCTCTTGATCAGCCAAAGGCGCGCGAGGACCAGGTTCGGGCACTCGGCGATGCCACTGACCACCGCGCGCAGCACTTCCGTGAGCGACCGGTTTTGCGCCATGGAAACCATGACTTGGGGAAGGTTCGCGCAGTTCACGCCGACAAACTACGAAACTTCGGACTACACAGCAACGAGAGTTCGTAGTGCGGAAGCGCTGCAAAGGAGAGTGAATTCGAGGGCCTCGCAATCGGCGTTTCCATGCCACGAGCCGGGCGCGTGGACGTGCCCATCCGCATTGAACTTTCAACCGACGCCGGTGTCGGTGACTGGCTTTCAATCAGTGACGCAGGGGGCAACCCGACCATGCGGCAGAACCGTTTGTACCGCATCGGAGACGTCCTGGCCGAGTGGCAAGAGCCGCGTGTCTGGACGGTGCAACGTCTGAAATCGCCGTTGGAACAAAGCTAGGAATAGACGGCACGCGCAAGCTCGCGGGCGAAGGATTCAAGAGACCGTGGCCGCCGTTAATCCGAATGAGCAAAGAAGTCCGCCGCAAAATTGACGCGCTGGTTGGAGGCAAACCGCAGTTCAAAGGTAACGTGGGCGTAACGCCTGCCAGCATCAAAACTGCAAGGTGAACATGCCGTTCGCCAACCGCTAAAGATCCGTAGTCACGTTGTTGCCCGGCGCGACACCAATGACTTGGTCCACGTTCGGCGCGGGCGCGCAAATGGAGTCGCCAGATTGTGAGGCGTAACAGGACGGGTTTTCCATTTGCCAAGGTGAGCAGTTTATTTCCGAAAACCTGGAGATGCATCGGCTCAATGGACGGCGGGTTTGGCTCGGCAGCGAAAGCGGCGAGCGTGGTCGCGGGCGAGCGCGAGGGAGATTCTCACTTTGGTTTTCAAGGAAGAAGGCGCGTGGGTCACGGGAAGTTACCGCCGGACGGGCTGCCAGGCAGCGTCCCCAGGGCCGGGGCCGGGCTTGGACGCGGTTAGGAATCGCGGGTGGCTGCCGTCGGCGTCCATCACCCACGTCTCGGGGCGACCGTTGCGGTCGGTCGTGAACAGGATCCGCCTGCCGTCGGGCGACCACGCCGGGTCATCGTTGTGGGAGGGGATGGGAGCCTTGGTCAGTTGGGTGCGTCCCGAGCCGTCGGCGTTGATGCGCCACACCTGACCGTAGCACCCTTCTTGTCCCGACCAGAAGGTGATGACGTCGCCAGCGGGAGACCAGTCGGGCGCGTTGGCATCGTTCGCCGAGTTGATGAGCTGACCGCTGGCGTCGTGGTTTGAGAAACCAGTCGTGGTGAGCAGGCGCGGGTGGGCGCCGTCCGCGTCGATGATCCACAGTTCGGCGCGAACCGGGAGCGCGGGGCATCCGTTGCTGGTGTCGTCGGTAGCCGGGTCCTGGTGCGTTAGCTGCATGAACACGAGGCGCTTGCCATCCGGGGACCACGACGGATGGACGCGCCCGCCATGATTGCCTCCCGAAGTCACCTGGCGCGGCGTTCCTCCTCCCTTGGCATCCACCACCCAGATCTCGGCGGGTTGCCGGCCCGGTGTCGGGCGGGTGTGGCCGGTTTGGTCGGCACTCGTGTAGGCGATCTGACCGTTTGGCCCCCAGTCGGGTGCGTCCCCAAGCACAAGCGTTCGCTTGTTGCCGCCGTCCTCGTCCATGATGGTCAGATTCGGCGCTGGGGTTCGCGACACGCAGACCAGGCGTGCCCCATCAGGCGACCAGCTCGGCATCGAGTTGTTATTCTCGAAGGTGAGCTGCCGTCGGTCGGTGCCGTCGATCCTGATCGTGAAGAGCTGCTGCCGGCCTTGTTGGTCCCGCCCCGGAAACGCGATGCGGCCACCCGTCGGCTCGGCGGCAGCCCGCTGGTTGGGAATGTTATAGGCGGTGGGCTTCGACGGCAGGGAGGGGTCCGTTTCCGGTTTCCAGGTAAATCGGCCATAGCGAGGCATCTTGGCGGGAATGATCGGTAATTCCTTCCATCCGTCTTTCATTTCGATCATGACATTTGCGCCACCCTTGTCCGGAAACGATCGAGTCACGAAGCCATCGGGCGACCAGTTGGGATCATCGCCGCGCCCCGCCTTGCGTTTGTTTTTCCCATCGCTGCCGACCACCCAGACATTCCAGGTTCCGCCTATGAGCATATCTCTTTGATGATCGGCTTTCCCGGTGAACAGGCTCAGATGACTCATCTCCACGCCTTCCCAGTGGGCGATCCACTTTCCATCCGGCGACCAACTGGGAACCTTTTGGTCGATGGGCAATTGGAGCGTCTCGTCCACATCAGCGGCCTCCGGTGAAAGGGGGCTGGCGTCACTGCCATCAAGATTGCTCACCCAAATCCGGTAATGACCGCTTCGATTCGAGGTAAAGGCCACCTTGGTCCCAGCCGGAGAAACCACGGCCATCATGTTACTGAACTTGACCTGCTCCGGATCACTGAATAGTCGCCGGAATTGCCGGGTCTCCGTGTTCATGAAGTTCAACTGGCCGGTTTGAAAAGGGCTGTTCCCCGATGTCACTTCCGTCCACACGATGTGCTTGGAGTCTGGCAGCCAGGCAGGAGCCATCTTTAAGCCGGAACCTTCAAGCATTTTGGGGTTCTTGCCGTCGGGGTCGGAGAGCCAAAGCTCGGCACCCTCCTGCACATACACGATCTTCTTTCCATCGGGCGACCACGCGGGCATTGTGCAATCATGGGTGCCGTCCGTGATTCTCCGCCGGGCAGAGCCATCCTCATTCAGCCGATAGAGTTGCAGTTTGCTCGTCTCGTCGGCGTAGCTGACGATGATTTCCCGCAATGGATGGGGAGCAGCTTTTGGGGCAGTCGGCGACTCGGTGCTTTTCTCGGCGTTGTCAAGTTGTGCGAACACGCGATCCAGTTCCACATCCGCCTCGGCAAACTTGCCTGCTTCGAGCAGGGGCCGGACCTTCTCCCGCATGGTTTTGCCGATGACCGATGAATCACGCCCGCTGTGCTCCCATTCTTGCACGGTCTCCATCACGCGCTCGACCTTCGCCGCGACCCGTTGATGCGCGGCCTCGTTGGAGTCAGTTGGCGATTGCGCGTTCGCGTGGCTGAGGAAGACGAAGCCGAGAAGACAGGCGACGAGGAATTTGGTTTTTGTTTTCATCGCGAGAGGTGGCTCAGCCAGCGGACGTGCGCGGAAGGCTAGAAATCACTTTCCAATAATGTTGAGCAGTCTGTCAGCGATCTGTTCTGCTTCCTTGATTTTTCTTGCCTTCATCAGCTCCTTAATTTCCTGAATGCCCGCCATGATTGCCTGCGCCTTCTCAGGCCCATTCTTCTGGATATAGATTGGCATTTCTTTCCCCAGCTTTTGCATTTTTACCTGGAAAGGAGACATTTCCCCCTCCATCGAACCTGCCTTTAGCTCCTCTCCACGAAGGAATTTGCGGTATGCCTTCAGGGATGGCTCGCCCTCCGCGCTCTTTCGAAAAGGACTGGTGGCTGGTCCCACTTCCCAACCGTAGTAATCGACAAGGATTGCACCTTTGTTGAACAGATTGGCGAGATAGGCTTCCATCGGAATCCCCCCGCCGCCTATGGCCGCCGATGCAGGATCAACCGCGGATCCTTCGCAGGACGCCCATGGCTTTGTCATGCCGTATTTCACGCGATCCGCTTTGATCTCATCCAGATGAAATGGCGGGTAGGTACTAAGACCAGGAACATAGTGCGGGCCAAATGCGACACGCGGTGGCGAGAAGTCTATTTTTTCGAGATAATCTGCAACGGTGACGCCAGCATCATAGGCCTCACGGCCGGCTCCTAACTGAGGCAGTGCGGCATGCGAGAAGATTTTCCCGTCAGGAATTCCCGCCTCCGCCAGCGATTTCGTCCAAAAATCGATGAATTCCTTGACGATATCGACACGCGCCTCATCGAGTTCAGCCCGAGTGTTCTTTGCGCTGAAGCCCTTCCTGGTGAGAGCGTTGTATCCGGAGTATTTTCCGGTCGCAAAATCCTTGCCGAGGCGGGTTTCCCAGCCGGCAATGACGCCGATAAAGAGGTGATCTTTGTCTGCCGCCCTTAGAGATTCCATTCCCCGCCGCGCCTCTTCCCCGATGAGCGCGGAGCGCTTTTTAACTTCCACCAGAACCGCAGGACTATTCATGCAAAGTTGAGGCATGAGTCTGGTCGGGGTGACGGACCAATTGAGCAATCGGCCGGTATTGGGAGTTTTATCCCAGTCGAGCCACTCGATGTTGTCTGTCGTGTTCAAATAAGAAAGCCGTCTCCAAAACATCGAATCGTCGATATGGAAGCCGACCGCGATGTTGTTCTCCCGCGCGATGACAAATGAGTTCCGCATCAGTTTCCTGATCTCATCGTCGGCATGGTCAAACGCAAGCGGACCAGGGACAAACCCGAGCTTCCGGTTCTTGCTACCCACAGTTCCGATGGCGCGAATGATGCGGTCCACGGTCTGGGCGTTATCCGTCCCAGGCCCTAGGTTCCGAAGTATTTCCGGAGAAACACGGGTTCCGGTAAATATCTGGAACGCGAGATACTGAGTGGTTGAAGCATTTGGCCCTTGGGCGACCGGAAGTTCCTGGGTGTTGAGAGGTCGTCTATCGTTTTGAGCTTGGGCGATGCTGACGGCAGCCAGCAACAGACATGCGATTCTGGTGATGGAACTGAGTTTCATGGCGCGTGTTGATGGGGTAGTAGATATCTACTTCTGTTCCTGCTTGAGATGATCGAGCACGCGATCCAGTTCCGGCTCTGCTTCGATCACCTTGCCTGCTTGGAGCAGGGGTCCGACCTTCTCCTGCATTGTCTTGAGGATGGCCGATGGATCGCGCCTGCTCTCCGCCCATTTGTGGACACCGTCTTTGATACGCTCGACCTTTGCGGCGATCCGCTGATGCACCGCTTCAGCGAGGGCCGGTGGTGGAGAAACCTTGGCGGTGGCCGGCTCGTCTGCGGTCAGCATCTTGAGCGCTTGGTCGAGGCGGATTTTGAACACCGATGGATTGGTCGTGATGAACATCGTGCGCCGGTCCGCGTCGCCGAAGGCCAGGCTGGTCAGGGGTGCCGGGACTTTGAGCGTTCCGAGCCGCTTTCCGGAGGCGTCCCATACCGCGATGCCGGTTTTGCCGGCCGCGTAAACTTTCCCGTCCAGGTCCACCCTCACGCCGTCCGGTCCGGGCACGGTCCCGAAATCGCGGCCCTCGGCCAGCGTGCCGTCCGCTTTCACGGGATAGGCGCGGAGCTTCGACTGCACGGTGTCTGCCACGAAGAGCGTCTTGCCGTCCCCGGCCAGCGCGATTCCGTTGGGCTTCTGGAGGTCGTCCGCCACGCGGAGAACTTTCCCTGCGGGGCTGATGTAATACACGGCCTCCTTGTCTTGTTCCCGTTTGTCCTTGTTCAAGAAGATCGGGTCGTGAAGTAGATTCCATCCTTGGCATCCACGGCCAGGTCGTTCGGGCCGTTGAGCTTCTTTCCTTCGTAGGACTCGGCGAGGGCCTTCTCGGTTCCGTCTTTCTCAATGCGGGTCACGCGAAACCCATCCACTTCGCAGATGAGCAGCCGGCGCTTCGAGTCGAAGGCCAGGCCCGCGCCTTTCCGCGTGTCGGAGCGCATCGTGCTCACTTTTCCGTCTGAGCCGAGCTTGTAG
>JACQWK010000150.1 GCA_016209525.1 Verrucomicrobiota bacterium | reverse complement strand
TGAATTGCGACCAACATGTTGGTTTGAACAGTTCGATAGCGGGGCAAAGTGCCCCGCCTCACGGCCGTCCCCGTATCTCTCGATGCAGCCAGGCCCGCGCGTAGGTCCAAAGATTTTCGGCCGTCCGTTTCGCCATCCCCATCGCCGCCGCCGCTTCCTCCATTGTCATCCCGACGAAGTAACGCAGTTTGACCAGTTCGGCAGCGGCGGGGTCTTCCATCGCGAGTCTGTCCAACGCCTCGTGCACGGCGAGCAACTCGTCGGGAGGCGCTGTGAGCACCAGTTTCGATTCGTCCAGTTCCTCGCGTTCCGCGCCACCGCCGCGCTTCAAACTCCGCTTGCGCCGGGCGTGCTCGACGAGGATCCGCCGCATCGCCTCGGCGGCGGCGCCGAAAAAGTGAGCCCGGTTTTGCCAGCTCTGCTGGTGCGAGCCGGCCAATCGCAACCATGCTTCATGCACGAGGGCGGTGGCCTGAAGCGTGTGTCCGGAAGCTTCCCCCGCCATTTTGTAGCCGGCCAGCTTGCGCAGTTCGTCGTAAACGACGGGGAGCAGCTCCTCGGCCGCCTTGGCGTCGCCGGCTTGGATTGCCTTGAGAATGCGCGTGACGTCCCTCATGCCGATGTGTCTCACCGGAGGATGCTGCGGATTGGGCGCAGGAGCAATCCAGATTCACTCATAGGCCCATGAAAGAATCTTGCGGACTTTGCGGTACGGTTGCGCATGTATAGCTAACCACGCGAACAAGACCTTGATGGTGTTGAACCAAAATCGGGAACCAGAACCTATGAGGATAAAAACCGGACTCTCGGTCATCATGTTCAGCCTCTGCCTCTTCCTGCTGACGGCTCACGACCAACTTGTAAAGCACCACAGTGAGCCGGTGAACACGCCGGAAACAAGTCCCAAGCCGCTTTCGCCGATCTTTGAGACGCTGGATGCCAATGGGGACGGTGTCATCGATGCGAGCGAAATCGCGGACGCTCCCGCTGCACTGGAGAAATTGGACAGGAACAGCGACGGGAGACTGAGCCCCAGCGAGATCGGTCCAAAGCGACCCGAAGGCCAAGGCGGATGGCCTCCCGGTCGCCCGGCCACCCGAAAGTCCAGACCGACTGTCGTGACGGTGTGAGGCTTGATTTGCGTTTCATCGTACGGTTTGATGCTTGCTTAGACAGGGCGACGCCCGAAAGCAAAGTCAATGCGACCGATGGAACCGATGAAACGCCTCCTCTTGCCACTGAGAGTCTGTCTGAGCAATGGGTGGAACGGGCTACCAGCCCGTTCTTGGCGGCAACTTGCCGCCAAGGGGCCGGGCGGACCGGTAGCCCGCCACAACAGACCGGTGGCCTGTTCCACCCGGAAGGCAATTCTCGGACACGCTCTTGCTACCTGGCTTCTGCTGCCGACCGCAATGCCGCTGGCCTCGGGGACCGCCACGGTCGCTCAACTTCAGCTTCATTGTCTTTCACTGCGCTTCAAGCCCGCCACGACGTCCGCCAACGGTCTTAATTACACCCTAGACCTGACGACGGAGACCTCTGGAACCACGTCGTCTAACGGCGAACTCGCCCCCCTGCCATCGGGCGGCGCCAGCAGCCACGGCAGTTTCTTTCGCCTGACCGGAGACGTTTTTTTCGAGCCGGTGGTTGGCGCTATTTTCTTGAACGTTCCCCTTTCAACGGACACCAACACCAACGGTGTTCCGGATTTGTTTGAAGTCGATCTCGCCGTTGGGAACATGACAAGCTCGGGGAGCTTCGAGAGCGCCGATCAGAGCGGCAAGATCAGCGCCATTTGGAATCGCGCGGCAGATTCCAAAGACGGGGTCTGCCGCCTCACGCTGGACGCCTACAGTCTGACCTTCACGAACAGCTTCGAGGTCCAGGAGTTCGCCGGGACTTTGCAGTACCGCAACGTGGCCGGCGAAACCAACGTCTCGGCGTCCGTCAATCTCAGCCAAAAAGCTCAGCCGGCAGTCAAGCTCACCGGGACAGCGATATTCACCAAAGAAGGATCCGGGCGTTTGAGCGTTCAACCTGGAGTCTGGAGGAACCAAGAGGCTCGGAACTTCACCTATCAGAGCATCGATGAGTTGGAGCGCGCCGGAAGCAAGTTCACGGCGCCGTTCTTCTTCCGGGACGGAGACTTGAGCACTGCGGTCGAAGATTTCGTGTCCTGGACCCTGAGAATTTCAGATCCCAATGATGCGAACCGCAACGCCATACCGGATTTGGCTGATGAAGGAGGAAATCGGTTGCCGCCGTTGCTCTCGCTCAATCGATCCGGAACCAACCTCTTGTTGAGCATCAGCGGCGAGATCGGAAAACTCCATCAAGTGGAAACGATTGCCGCTCTCGAACTCAGGAACTGGAGTTTGGTGACTTCGGTGACCCTCACGAACGACCCGCAAACCGTGGTGTTGCGCGCGCCCACCAACCGCAGCCGGACCGCGTTCTGGCGCGTGAAAACGCCGCAATAGGCGCCGGCACATTGCACGCATCCTCGTAACCGATCACTCTCGCCCGGTCACAGCCCGGCAACTCTGTATCGCAGATTTTCAATCTGCCGTTTCGCAGAATTGCAGTCTGCGGACGCCGAGAATTTCCGACCTCTCCTTCAGTCTCACACGTCCAGCCGAGTGCAACTCAGCGCTACAGCGCAACGCGGCACAGCCGCAACCAAAACGGCGCGCGGCCATCCAGGCCGCAGCGGCTCAGAAAGCCCGATGCGTCCGAAAGTCTACGAGCCTAAGCTTCCATGTGCGGCTGCTGCGGCCTGGAAGGCCGCGCGCCGGAAAAATCGTCGCGGCTTGCGACGATTTCTCGCGATGCTGATAGACTGAAAATCTCTATACGCCGGGCCAGATCGAAGCCTTACCAACCTCAAATCTCAGACATGGAACTTTGAACGTTTCCAACGCTTTCTCCTTCTTCGTTGGCCGGATTTAGGGTTAAACCTTTCACCATGCAGATACGCAGGCTTTACAACATTTTGTTCTCGGTCTGCTTCGTCCTTTCTACTCCCTATTACTTTCTGAAAATGTGGCGGCGCGGCCGTTGGCGCGAGGGTTTCGGCCAACGGTTTGGGCGCTACACAAGCAAGCTCAAACAAGCCATCACCAATCGGGATGTGCTCTGGCTCCATGCGGTGAGCGTCGGTGAAGTGAACATCTGCACCCAATTGATCCGCGCTCTGGAGCCGCGCCTGCCCAACCTCAAATTGGTCGTCTCAACGACCACCTCGACCGGCATGACGGAACTGAAGCAGCGGCTGCCGCGCCACATTGACAAAATCTACTACCCCATCGACCAGCGGAGTGTCGTCGAACGCGCTATTCGAACAATCAACCCGGAAGCCGTTGTCCTGATCGAGGCCGAAATCTGGCCCAATTTCCTCTGGCGGCTTCAGGACAAATCGATTCCAGTCTTCCTGGTGAACGCGCGCATGTCCGAAAAATCCTACCTCGGCTACAAACGTTTCGGCTTTCTCTTCCGGCCGATCTTCGCCTCTTTCGCAGGAATCGGTGTGCAAAACGAAGCGGACGCCCGGCGAATGATCGAGTTGGGCTGCCGCTCCGAAGCGGTCCGGATCGTCGGCAACCTAAAATTCGACGCCGCGCAGTTGCACGAACGGCCGCTCTTCGATGTGGCGGTCCTTCTGCGCCAGTTGGGCGTGACGCCCGGCGCGCCGGTTGTGGTTGGGGGCAGCACCCATGCAGGCGAGGAAGCGATCCTGGCGGACTTGTTCCTGCGGCTGCGCGCCCGGTTTCCGGAGTTGTTTCTGATCCTCGTGCCCCGGCATTTCGAGCGCGGAAAGGAAGTGGGCGAGGTGTTGGAACGCCGGGCCATCAAGTTCGTATATCGAACTCAAATCAGCACCACGACCGCGCACAATCCCGGCGAGGTCCAATGCCTGCTCGTCAACACCACCGGCGAGTTGAAGTATTTTTACGAAGCGGCCTCGGTCATTTTTGTGGGGAAGAGCCTCACGGCGGATGGCGGCCAGAATCCGATCGAGCCGGGCGCCCTTGGCAAAGCGATGGTCTTCGGCCCGAACATGCAAAATTTCAAGGCGATCGCTGGGGCGTTCGTGGCCGGCCGAGGCGCCGTGCAGGTTCAGAACGCCGAGGAGTTGGAGCAGGCGCTGGCGCGATTGCTGTCGCAGCCGGAGGAACGAGACGATTTGGGCCGGAACGCGCTAAAAGTGGTCCGCGAAAACCTCGGTTCGATCGAACGGACCGTGGCGATGATCGTTGAGCACTTGATTGAATTCGAGCGTCCCGAAAGGCGTGGGATGGAAACTAAGCATCGCGATCGCGTTTGAGCACCCGAAAGAATTCGCCGTTCTCCTCGCTCAGCGTGATTTCGCGGGAGTCGGAGCATCGCCACTACGCTGCTTTGAAGGCCGGTCTTTACTCGGGCGCGGTGAGCCCCTTCTTGCTCCAGCCCAGGCGCACCTTGAGCGTCTCGACGTCGATGGCATTGTTATCAGTAAAAGCGACTGCGGCGCAGAAGGGCGAGAAAGCGGCGGGGGGAAATGATGGTGATGGGATTGAAGTCGGCACCGGCCAGGAGGCGGTTCAAGCGAACCTGGTCAATGCCGTTGACCCAATTGTCGTTGCTGACCAGGTACGGAACTCCGGCCAGCGAAGTCTCGGCAACGATTCGAGAATCGTTGTGCTCGGCCCGAGGCAAAAGGTCGGATTCCAGGATTCGAGAAGCGATTAGCCGAGTCAGTTCATTCTGCGCGGGCCGCGGTTGAAGACCGGTTACAGCCCAGCGGCCCAGGGAGCGGAGCGCCAAAAGGGCAGCCTGTTTTTCCGCATGGTTTCCCCTAATCGCAAGCGCCGCCAGTTCGCGTAACACTGTAGGCGTGGCATAAAGTGGCGCTTTGTGTTCCTCAACGATTTCCAGGAACGCCAGCGCGTACTCCATTTGCCCGCCCAGGTCAACGAACAGGTTCGTGTCGAGGCTCAGGGAGTTTGGCGGGGGCTGGTCGGCCATTGGCAATGTCCAGAGCCAATTCGTAAAGGACATCCTGCTGTTCCTGGCTCATCCGGCTGACCAAGCGGCGTGCTTTGCGGGCGGCAACTGTGCCAAAGGAAGGCATGGGGTAAGAGTCCGGGAGATTTTTTTTCTTGCGGCTGCGAGGCCGCGAAAATTCAAAGGAACGCATTCCCTGGGACTTGGCCTTTTTCTTGGAATTCACAACACCAAGCTACGGACGGCCAGAGCAATCGTCAAGGCGGGCTTCAGCGTGATAATGGCGGGACGATAGCTGCGCTATGTTTGCGCCGGAAGGCAACGGCGTTGTCCAGGATATGCCAGTCTTCCAGGTCTCGCGGCCAAGCCGAAGGATCGGTCGCCGCCATTTGCGGTACCAGGTCTGAAGCTTGAGCTGGTCACCGTCGCTGAGTTCATCCGTCGGCTTCAAGCGGAACCCGCAGTTCGAGAAGGTGGCCTTCGGCTTTAGGCCGACCTGGACAAACACGTTCTTTTGGGGCCATTCGCGCGCGAGCTTCGGCGGCTGTCCGCGTCGAAAATGGCCATTCCAATGGAATGGACGCCGCCAGAAGCACGCTCGCAGGTGGCCTGAAGCTTCACGCCATTATCTCGACAAGTGGACGTCTGGGGCGCACAAGCCGAACAAGAGATGAACGAGGGACTTTATCTGGCGACGGCCGGCGATGAGAACTTCAAGCTGGTCAAACCCCAGGGGGATTCAAACCGCGCTTGTTCACCTCGGCAACGAAACATAATTAGCCCGGGGTCAAAGTGATTCACAAACGTGAGTCCTTCGACTATGCTTGCTCAATGAACGCACTGGAAGAAGCCAAGCAAACTCTTCTCCCCAAACTCACGCCGCGCGAAAAAGCAGAACTCCTCAGCATCCTGGAGCGTGAAACTTCACGGGTGTTTCCCGGCGTTGAAAAGACGCCCGGTGTCTGCGGCGGCAGCGCCTGCATCGCCGGCACGCGCATTCCTGTCTGGGGCCTGGAAGAAGCGCGTCGCCAGGGCGCGACCGAGGCCCAACTGCTGCTGAGCTACCCGGCGTTGCGCGCGGCGGATCTCGCCCGGTCCTGGGCTTACGTGGACTCGCATCGTGACGAAATCGAGCAAGACATCCGTGAAAACGCGGAAGCATGAGAATGGCGCTGCCCTATGCCGACGAGCACTTTCCCGCGCAAGCTGTGGATGAATTGCGCGCTTTGGGACATGATGTGCGCACGGTTCAAGAGGATGGGCACGCCGGGCTGAAATGACCAGACTAGGAAGTACTCAAGCGCGCCACAGAACTGGGCCGTGCCGTCCTGACCCTGAATCGGCGCGACTTCATCCGACTGCACAATCAGAATCCGAGTCACCCAGGGGTTATCGCCTGCACGCAAAACCTCGATTCCGGCGAGTTGGCAAAGCAGATTAACGCTGCGATTGAGAATGAAGACACATTAGCTCAACGGTTGATTCGTGTGTATCGGCCTCAGATGCGCGGCTGAGGGCTCGCGGCTCTCATTCAATAACCCACCTTCCAAAAAGAAAACCCGGCGGACAACAAGGTCATTCCCGCCGCGCAAATTCCCGACCGCTCTCGGCGCGCCAAGCCGCCAGGCGCTCCTGACGCTCCTGCCTGTTGCGGACGCCCGGCAGAGAACAGCAGAAATCAGCCTTGCTGCGCACCGCGAATTTTGATTCAATCCAACCGTTCTGAAAGGCGCAGTATGTAAACCACACCGGCAACAGGCTCCTTTCACCCGCTTGAACTCCTAAGTTTTCCACAAGGAAAGCCGGATTCTTCGCGACGGAGGAGCGAAGTAATTTTGCGAGCCCACGCTTTGGCCGGTGCCTGATCCCGGCGGGCCACGGAACAGATTTCCCCGTCGCGGCGGTTTCGCAGCAGGGGGCGACAGAAACGAAACGAATGACGTAAGCCAGAACCAACAACAAGATTTGCGAGCTTTGGCCGCTGTCCACGTCGAAACAGGCGATTTCGCTGAAGAGACAGCGCTGGAAGCATGCCCGCCCTCAGGCATGCCGAAAGCGTTCCGAGCAGTGGGTTTCGCCAAAAGACGGCGGTTGACGACTCAATGGCCTCGCAATAGTCTGCTACTGCTACTATGACCGATGAGGAACTAAAACAACTGGTGAGTGATACGGCGACGGCCGTGCAACGGTTGTCTGGGGAGCATGCCAAGACCGAGGCGGTCCAACGGCGCACGGAGGATACTTTGCGCGAAGTCACGAAACAACTCGGCGGCTTGGGCAACAAGTTCGGGTCGTTCACCGAGGGCCTGGCTTTCGCCTCCATGCGCCGCGTCCTCACGCGGCATTTCCATGCGGACGAGATTTCCTTCCGGCGCATCGTTCGCCGCAATGGGCACGAGCAGGAGTTTGACCTGATCGGCATCGCCAACGGCGAGCGCCAGGCCGTTTATGTCGTAGAAATCAAAAGCGAACTCAACGAACAGGAACTGCAAAAATCGCTCCGGAAACTCCGCGCCTTTTTCGACTATTTCCCGATTTATCGCGGCCTGAAGCTTTACGGCATTATCTCGGCGGTGGATGTTCGTGGCGCGCTGGCCGACCGGGTGCTGCACGAGGGGCTTTACCTCGCGACCGCCAGCGACGAGAACTTCAAGCTGGTGAAGCCGCCGCGCGGTTTCAAGCCCAAGGTATTCACGTCGAAATGATTTTCTCGCGGCGGAGGAGCGAAAGAATTTGCGAGCTCCGGCTGCCGTTATCGCAAGCTTGCCGTGAAAGGATAATCGGCTAGGTTGTTTCCATGAGTTACGCGAGTCTGCTATTAAACTGACCATGAGCACCATCACAACGGGGACCGGCTCAGCGGCCATCTGGGAGCGGATCATCCGGCCCGATCTGGATGATCTGTCGCCTGAAGAAGCGCGGGCCGTGCTCCGCTGGAAGTTCTCAGACGCGGATCGGCAACGCGCCAACGAACTGTCCGCGAAGGCACGCGCTGGGACCCTCACGACTGCCGAAGAACGCGAACTGGACGAATACTTATCCATCGAATCCGCTCTCATCACCCTTAAGAGCAAGGCCCGACTCTCCCTCCGGCACATCGGCCTCGAGCCTTGAGCACCTGCCCCGGCTGATATGGATGCCCGGCGCAAAGAAACCGTGCGACGACGCGCCGGCTTTCGTTGCGAATACTGCCACCTTCCCGAACGTCTCGCGGAATTGCCTTTGCAATTCGATCACATTGTCGCCGAGCAGCACGGCGGGCCAGCCACGTTGAAGAACCTCGCTCTGGCTTGTAGCCGGTGCAACCGATACAAAGGTCCGAACCTGTCCGGTGTGGACGCGGTGACCGGTGTCCTCAGCCGATTGTTCAACCCGAGCACCGATTCGTGGAAGGAGCATTTCGCATGGGACGGCGCGCGTGTGCGCGGTCGAACGGCCATCGGCCGCGCCACCGTCAGCGTTCTGCAATCGAACCATCCTTCAGCAGCGAATCAGCGCCGGCACTTGATCAATGAAGGCATCGATTTCTGATCTGCCCTGCGTGGTGCAACGGCGGACTGCGGGAACTGCGAACTTCCCGTATCTTTCGTCTGAGGAGCGTGGAGTTTTCAAAGTTTTAGAGAAACTTGCCGCGATGGATCAAGCATTGAAGAACTACCTTGATTTGGAGCAGATATGCGGACCGTCGGCGAGAATCATGAGAAACTTCGGGCCGACGCGGTCGAATTGATCGAACTAATCAAGCAAAGCCTGCCGCAATTCCTTCCCCCTGCGGAGCAAGCCCCTCGCGCCTCACCAAAGTGAGTTGTTGTCCATGTCATTCCGATCGCTCAAGGATTTGCTTGAAGACGGTCGCCAAGGTTTCCGTGACTCGCGTGAAGTCTTCTGGCAAAAGGGTACCCAGCCTTCGCGCCACACAAGACTTCTCGATGGTGGCCAGCTTCTCCGTTCGAACAGTGGAAGGCAGCTTCAAACCCGCGCTTTTCCAGTCGGAGAGAACCAGGTCCGTTCCCACCCGTGCCCGTTGGCTGGTGATCGGGACGACGAGCAAATCGGCGTCGCCGAAATCATGCACCACCAGTACGGGACGGCGCTTCGCTCCCTGCCCGCCGGAAAAGACCAGGAACGCCAGCAACACCTCCCCTTTCGAATAGACAGGCGCGGCCATCAATCCTGATCGTAGATGGCGTCACCCGGCGCGTATTGAGTCGCCAACTGTTCCGCGGAAAACCGCGACCATTCGCGTGCTTCCGTGGTTTCCGCCTGACACGCCAGCAGGTAATCCACATAATGCAGGGCCTCCTGCTGAAGTTCGGCCGGCAACGCGCGCGTCTTTTGGGCAATCAATTCAACCGTGCTCATGCGGCAAACATTGCCCAACGCAATCCCTGTCTGCAAGCCGACAAAACCCACGCTTGCTTCGTGCGGCGGCTTTTGATTCAATCCAACCGTTCCGAAAGGCACAGTATGCAAACCACACCGACAACAGGCGCCATTCCGCCGCTTGAATTCCTGAGTTTTTCACAAGGAATGCCCGATTCGTCGCGACGGAGGAGCGAAGAGATTTTGCGAGCCCACGCTTTGGTCGGCGTCTGATCCCGGCGGGCCACGGAACAGATTTCCCCGCTGCGGCGGTTTCGCGGCGAGGGCGACAGAAACAAAACGAATGAAGTAAACCGAACCCACAACAAAATCTGCGAGCTTCGGCCGCTGTCCGAATCGAAAGCAGCAAATTTACTTAAGAGGCAGCGCTGAAATGGCGGCGATACCGAGCGTGCAAGCGCCGCCTCGTGACCCTCCGATGCCTTGACCTCATCCCCCTCCCTTGCCATGTTTTCCCCATGACGACCGTCGAACAGTTGATCGAAAAGGCTAGAGCGTTGCCCCCTCCATTGCAGATCGAGGCTCTTCATTACGTCGATTATCTGACTGAGAAGCAACACGAGGCTGACCTTGAATGGTCTCGGTTCAGCCTGGAAATGGCCTTGCGCGGCATGGAGAACGAAGTGTGGCCTGAGTACCAAACGGGCGATTACTCGGAAAAGTGGCAATGAAGCAGCCAGGCCAGATCGTCACTTTCCCATTTCCCCAAACGGATCTGATGGCGGGCAAACCGCGACCGGCCTTGCTTGTGACCAGAACTCCGGGGCCTTTCGATGATTGGTTGCTTTGCATGGTGTCGTCAGAATTGCAGCACGCCATCTCCGGCTTTGACGAGTTGATCGTTCCCGGTGACTCGGATTTCCTTCAGAGCGGTCTGAGGCAACCGAGCCTCCTCCGCCTTGCCCGACTGAGTGTCGTGTCATCGCGCGTGTTGATCGGAGCCATTGGCACGATCAATCCGGACCGATTGGTTCGTGTCCGCCAGAAGATTGCGGAATGGATCAAATCCGAGAGTTAGTCTCTCATCGCAGCGAACAGCTTTCTGGCGTTCGTTCCCTCTGTCGGTATTGCTTTCGGCAAGGTTTGGGGCGCCCCCGACATGCCAAAACTCCCGCTTGCTCCACGCGGCGGCTTCTGATTCAATGCCACCGTTCCAAAAAGAAAGGCTATGTAAACCAGAACCAAAAAGAAATTTAGCGTAGCTATCGGCTACGGTCCCATCCGAAAACCGCGAATTTTCACGAAACGACCGTCCGAGCACGCGCCCATCGGGCGCGGCTTGGCGTGCTCGTTTCAAAGGCGCTTCGCGGTGCCTCGGATGGGGGTGCGTTAGGTTCGCGCCCTTTTAGTTTCGTGTCTGCCGAGTTAAATAGGAGCAACGAATATGAAAAACAACCGAGGAGTAATCAGCAAGTATCAGAGCATCGCTTTATTCTGTCTGATGCTCTGGATCGACCCGTCGCGAATGTTTGCAATCAGTGTTGGCGATAGAGTCCAGGCGAGTGGCACAGTCAACGTACGGCAAACTGCCGCTGGAACACTGTTAGGCACTCAGACTTCAGGGAGTAAGGGAACGGTTGTTGGCGGGCCGACCGTGGCATCTCTAAGCGGAACTTCTTACACGTGGTTCAACATAAACTTTGATGCGGGGACAGACGGGTGGGTTGCAGATATTGGACTGTTATTGTTGGCCAACCAGACGCCTACATCCGGATTAGCCAATCAGTTCCGGACAGATACCGGCGCAGCGATTCCGCTGGGCAGCAGTATTCCGTCGGGCGTCGGGGTTAACTTCAAGGCTACTCTCAACGACGCAGACGGCGACACAGTGAAACTGGAGGTTGAACTGCGCCAGTTGCCGGCTAATTTCACTGGTACCGCTACCCACAGCAGCGGGTTGGTGAACAGTGGGTCACAAGCAACGACAGCCACGGCAACCGGATTGGCGGTTGGCAACTACGGCTGGCGCTACCGGATCGTGGACAATCGCGGTGCAGCGGAGAATTGGAGTTCGGTGGGCAATCCCGACTTCATCGTGCAAGGGGTCAACCAGATGCCGACATCAGGGCTGGCCAATCAGTTTCGCACAGACACCGGCGCAGCGATTCCCCTGGGCAGCAGCATTCCGTCGGGCGTTGAGGTCAACTTCAAGGCAACTCTCAACGACGCAGACGGCGACACAGTGAAACTGGAGGTCGAACTGCGCCAGTTGCCGGCCAATTTCACTGGTGCAGCCACCCATAGCAGCGGCTTGGTGAACAGCGGTTCCCAGGCGACGACAGCCACGGCAACTGGATTGGCAGCCGGAAACTACGGCTGGCGTTACCGGGTTGTGGACAGCCGCGGTGCAGCGGGCAATTGGAGTTCCGTAGGCAATCCTGATTTCGTTGTGCAGTCATCGACTCCGGCGACTCAAGGCGAGCCAGCGACCTTGGGTGTCCTTTGGCTTTCAAGCCCAACTTCAATAACCGCCCCAGCGGGCAGCTCATTGACAGCATCGTGATTCATACGGTCGAAGGTTCGTATGCCAGCGGCAAGTTCACGCTTAGGGACGATTCAGTCCCGCTGGACGATCGAGTCAGCGCACACTACATCATCAGCCCGGAAGGGGAGATCACACAACTGGTAGCGCTGGATAAACGGGCTTGGCACGCGACCTACTATAACGACCGATCCATCGGAATCGAAATGGCCGGCCGGTATGATCAAGAGAGCACATGGAACGCGCAGAACAATGCCGCCTTGGAAAACCTCGTGGCCTATTTGGTCACCAAATACAAGATCCGCATTGCCCATCCCGCCGGTGATGCTACCACTTATCCCGGCAATCTTTTCACCGAGAGTGGCTTGTTGAGCCACTCTCAAATCCAGCCCGGCGGCAATGGCTACAAAACCAAATTTGACCCTGGCCCCTATTTCCCGTGGGTCAGTTTCGTTCAAAATGTGCAGGCGAAGGTCTCTTCCGGCGCCGGTTCGGTGATCAACGTCATCACGATGACGCCAGCCAGCGGTGCGGCGGCCACCGCAGGCCAAGCCATAAGTCTGCGCGTAGATGTTGGTCTGACCACAAGCCCATCCGGCATCCTGCAAGTCTGGGTCTATTACAACAACGACATCGGAACTGCGGTAAGCGATTTCGTTTTCATCTCCGGCAACCAGTCCACTGTGAAGCAGTTTAACCTGACGCTGAATAATGCCAGCCCCGGAGCGCGCAACTACACAGTGCTAGCCCAATTCCGGCCTGGTGCGACGGGTGGCCCTTTGAACAGCTCAGGCGTGAATGACGCTATTCTGACAAGCAGTTACTCGCTGAATTGGCAAAGCTCACCGGTCTCGGTGGTGCGGGTCACCTCGCCGAACGGTGGCGAGAACTGGCAGGCGGGTAGTACACATGCCATCACCTGGACTTCCGCGAACGTCAGCGGAAATGTCCAAATTCGACTCAGCGTAAACGACAATCCTCAGATTCCCGACATCGCATCGTCCGTCCCCAATACGGGCAGTTACAATTGGAATATCCCGGCGGACCTGCAACCGCGTTCGGATTATCAGATTGCCGTCAATGCTGTGAGTGGCGGCGGATTTGATCTGTCAGATTCGCCATTCACAGTGACCCCGGCACAGTCGATCACGTTCGTTCAGCCGTCCAACAGGATCTACGGCGACCTGCCTTTCTCGCTTGAAGCTTCCGCTTCTTCCGGCTTGCCGGTTGGTTTCACAGTAGTGTCCGGTCCAGCCGCACTGTCCGGGATAGACACCGTAGTGATTGCCGGGGCCGGCACTGTGGTGGTGAGGGCCACGCAAGCCGGAAACGCTAGCATAGGCGCCGCTACCCCGGTCGAGCGCACATTTACGGTCGCTAAGGCACGCCTTACCGCCAAGGCGGATGACAAATCCAAAATCCAAGGCGCGATAAATCCGACTTTAACTATCAGCTACTCAGGCTTCACAACCGGTGACGGCGCCAGTGTTATTGATTTCCCGCCCACAGCTTCAACCATCGCGACAACTTCGAGTCCAATCGGCAGCTATCCAATCACTCTCAGCGGGGGCACGGACAACAACTATGAAATCGTGCTCCAAACTGGAATGCTGACAGTCAGCGGTCCTCCGCCAATAACCAGTGATCTATACTCGATCGCCTATGGAGGCGGCCTTTTCGCCACGTCTGGAAGCACCGACAAAGTCGCAACTTCAGCGGACGGCGTGACTTGGACAGCCGCATCCACGGGGATGAGTTTCAGCCATGAAATCCAGGCAATCGTCCACGCCAACAACCTGTTCGTTGCCGTTGGCAATAGCGGATCGAGCGCATTCATCATGACTTCCCCGAACGGTGTGAACTGGACCAGCCGCTTCACGAACCCCTCCGTGAGCGGACTTAAGGGCGTCACGCGCGGAAATGACATCTTCGTGGCTTGCGGAAACGGCGGAAAAGTCGTGACCTCGCCCGATGGCGTTAACTGGACGGTTCGCGACTCAGCGACACGGGATGATCTTCATGAAGTCGCTTATGGCAACCAACTCTTCGTCGCCGTCACGAACGGCGGCGCTGTTGAGACTTCTGTCGATGCAATCAACTGGACCTTGCGCAGTACGCCTGGTGGCACGACGGCCCTGATGGGTGTCGCCTTCGGTGCCAATAGGTTCGTTGTCTCGGGATGGGGTAAAATCTTGACGTCCACGGATGGCATTAATTGGATTCAACGCTACAGCGGAGAGATTCTGCCTCATATCACATACGGAAACGGTTACTTCGTTGCGGTCGGGGACAATGGAAGATACGTGACGTCGCCTGATGGCCAGGAATGGACCAGTCGCGCTTCCGGAACGAGCAGCTATCTCCAAGGGGTAGCCTTCGGGAACAACAAATTCGTGGCGGTTGGGAAGAGCGGAACGATCGTTGCACTCGGTAATTCGTTCCCCTCGCTGATCACAAGCCATCCCCAAAGTCAGACAGTGCCTGCGGGGAGTTCGGTTACGTTTCGAGTGGAAGCCACCGGTGCTGCACCCCCGACTTATCAGTGGCGGCTCAATGACAGCAACCTGGCCGGTCAGACTGCCGCAACGCTTTCCCTGGCCAGCGTTGGAGCGAGCAATGCGGGAACCTACAGCGTCGCCGTGAGCAGTGGGACCTCCACGCAAATCAGCGCGAACGCAGAGTTGACGGTCAATGTGCCACCGAGCCTGTTCACCCTCACCTTGTCAGCCAGCAACGGGTCTGTGAGCAAGAATCCCGACCAGACCACCTACCCGTCAGGCTACCAAGTCGTGCTCACTCCAGTGCCGGTTCAGGGCTACCAGTTCAGCGGTTGGAGCGGAGATGCGACTGGGAGCGCTAACCCGCTGACCGTAACGATGGATCGCAACAAGACGATTACAGCCAACTTCAGCGTCAGTCCCACGCCAGGGACCTCAATCACGCTCAATGCCTCATCCTCCTCCGGCCAAATCATAAACCGGGCGAGTTCGTGGGAATCTGCTTGGTCAGCGGCGACTGCAGCGAACTCCGCAGGCAGTCCGACGGTAATCGTCGGTTCATTCAGCTTCGCCAATGAGAGAGCCGATTCCGATGGCCGATGGCTTGTTTCACGACCGTACCTTGAGTTCGCCGTTTCCGGATTGCCAACTGGTGCGCAAATCACCAAGGCGTTTTTGATCCTCCGGGTCGTTCGCAAAACGGCCCTTTCGGATCCGGATGCCCAAAGTTACATTCGGGTCGTTCGTGCTGCGCCAGCGAATCCGGGCAGCCTCGTCGCAAGTGATTTTGGAAGTGTTTTGCCCGTCACTCCCTACTCGGACAAGTACCTGTTCCAGGACATATCCGTTGGCAGCGATGTTAACCTTACCCTGGATTCAGCGGCTTTCGCTCAAATCCGAAACGGCACGACCTTCACAGTTGCTCTCATGGGCGGACATGAATTGGAGAACAAAGATCATTGGCCTACCTTCAATGTTCATGAGCACTTTTTTGAGAGTGCAGGACCTGGGACTGCAAGTCCTCCCAGGTTGTCCATTGAGTATGCGGGTGGGCCGGTTAACTACACAATCAACACCAGCGCCTCGCCATCAGTTGGCGGCACAACCAGCGGTGGAGGCTCCAAGACCAGTGGCTCAAGCGTGACCGTCGTGGCGACCGCAAATCCGAATTACAGCTTCGTCAAGTGGACGCAAGACGGGAATGTGGTGAGCACTTCGGCCAGTTACCAATTTGGCGCCAGTGCTCATCGGAACTTGGTGGCAAACTTCATTCTGACTACACCGGGCACCGTCGTAGCTTGGGGCAACAATGATTACGGCCAAGCCAACGTGCCTGTCGGTCTCTCCGGCGTTGTGGCCATCGCCGCTGGTGGCCTACCACAGTTTAGCGCTGAAAGCGGATGGGGGGGTAGTCGCTTGGGGTTTGAATGACTTTGGCCAAGCCAATGTGGCTGCCGGTCTCTCGGGTGTCGTTGCAATAGCAGGTGGTTACAAACACAGTTTAGCCCTGAAAGCAGATGGGACGGTCGTACTTTGGGGCAGCACTGATTATGGCCAATACGGCCGAGTCAATGTGCCTCCAGGTCTTTCCGGCGTGGTAGCCATCGCCGCCGGTGCATACCACAATTTGGCGCTGAAAACGGACGGAACGGTTGTAGCTTGGGGCGACAATTCCCGTGGCCAAACCAGTGTGCCTGCCGGACTCTCCGGCGTGGTGGCCATGGCCGCTGACGCATTCCACAGTTTAGTGCTAAAGGCGGATGGGATGGTTTTGGCTTGGGGCTTGAATGAGTACGGCCAAGCCACCGTGCCCGCGGGGCTGTCCGGAGTTGTCGCCATAGCGGCGGGTTACGGTTACAATCTAGGGGTGAAAGGTGACGGGACGCTCGTTGCTTGGGGCTACAATGGTTCGCGTGAGGCCAGTGTTCCGGCCGGTCTCTCCGGGGTTGTCGCCGTAGCGGGAGGAAGTGGCCACAGTTTGGCACTGAAAGCGGACGGGACGGTCGTTGCTTGGGGTGACAATTTCTATGGCCAAACCACTGTTCGGTCCGGTCTCTCCGGCGTTCTCGCCATAGCGGCCGGTTATCAACACAGCCTGGCAATCGTTAAGCCAAAGGAAGACCAGATCAACACCAGCGCCTCGCCATCAGTTGGCGGCACAACCACCGGCGGAGGCTCCAAGCCCAGTGGATCAAGCGTGACGGTCGTGGCGACCGCGAATCCGAATTACAGCTTCATCAATTGGACAGAGAACGGAGCCGTGGTCAGTTCGTCCGCCAGTTACCAGTTTACTGTCAATGCCGACCGCACATTGGTGGCAAACTTCAAGCAGAACACTTCTCCGTCAGTGAGTCTGACCAGCCCTCAAAACGGGGCGAATTTTACTACCCCAGTGAGCATCACGCTTTCAGCCACGGCCAGCGACGGCGATGGCAGCATTTCCAAGGTGGAATTCTTCCAAGGCCAGACGAAGCTAGGCGAAGCCAACACCGCTCCGTTTACCTACTCCTGGTCTAATGTCCCTGCGGGCAGTTATTCGCTGACAGCACAAGCCACCGATAACCAAGGCGCAACGACTACGTCTCCTTCAGTGGCGATAACCGTAAACGCGCCGCCTACGGTAGTGCTGACAAGTCCGCAAAGTGGAGCGACCATTCCGGCTCCCGCCTCCATCACCATCGCTGCTAACGCCGGCGACGGTGACGGGACAGTTACCAAGGTTGAGTTCTTCCAAGGAACAAGCAAGCTCAGCGAGGACACGACGCCACCTTACGAGTTCATTTGGCGGAACGTAGGAACCGGAACCTACTCCCTGACAGCTAAAGCAACAGACGACCGAGGCGCCACCACGACATCAGCTCCAATCGGAGTGACCGTGGCCAAAGCGAGTCAAGTCATTGCCTTTACCCGTCCGGCCAATAAGGTTTTTGGGGACACTCCATTCCAGCTTAGCGCAACGGCAGACTCTGGGCTGCCAGTGAGTTTCGCGATCATTTCCGGCCCGGCCACGATTGCGGGAAACACCGTCACGCTGACCGGCGCTGGAAATGTCGTTGTGCGGGCTTCTCAGGCAGGCGACGCAAACTACAATCCTGCTCCAAATAATGACCAAACCTTCACGGTGGACAAAGCGAATCAGACGATTTCGTTTGGCTCTTTGAGTGATAAGAAAGCCGGTGACGCGCCCTTTGGCATCAACGCGACCGCCACGTCCGGCCTACCCGTCAGCTTCAGGATTGTCTCGGGGCCTGCGACAATTTCTGGAAACATGATTACGATTTCAGGAGCAGGAAGCGTCGTTGTGCGCGCTTCACAGCCTGGCGATTCGAATTACAACGCCGCAGCGGACGTTGAGCAGTCGTTCGCCGTGAGTGACAATCCTCCTCCGACGGTTAGTTTTTCTAGTCCAGCGAGCGGAGCCACGTTCACGGCACCGGCCTCCATCAACATAGCTGCCAATGCCAGTGATACTGATGGGACAATCACCAAAGTAGAATTCTTCCAAGGAACAACGAAGCTTGGCGAGGATACGACGCCACCTTACGAGTTCCTTTGGCCCAATGTGGCTGCCGGAAGCTACACTCTGACCGCAAAAGCCACCGACAATCTGGGAGCGGTGACGACGTCGAATCCGATCGGCATCACCGTGAATTCTCGCATCCTCCGGCTGGAAGGCGATCTGGCTTTTGGAAGCGTTCCGGTGGGCAGTTCCAAGCAACTTACCTTGCGGATTCACAACGACGGGACTGCGATTCTAACGGTGGCATCAATCGCGATTACTCCTTCGTCCGGCTTCAGCGTGAACTGGAGCGGTGGTCCGATTGCAGCAGGAAGCTCGCAGCCTGTTATTGTGGTGTTTTCTCCGACCGCGGCGCAAGTTTACGGCGCCCAAGTGGTGGTTAACTCGGACAAGACGGATGGCGTCAACACCAAGCTGGTCACCGGAACGGGAGAACCTCCACCGGTTGTGGCGGCAACACATACAGCGGGCGGATACAATTCGCCTGGAACGATCACTGTTTCTTGCCAGTTGTCCTACCCATCGGGGCGGCAACTTCTATCCTTGCGATGGCTGCCAATCCTGCCGAGCGGCTGGACGTTGGGTGCTGTGAGCGGCGATGGGAACCCAGAAGTTCAGCAAGGCGAGATTGCCTTTACAGGAGGATCGTTCGCCAATCCCTTGACGTTCAGTTACGCACTCAGTGTTCCGAACGGTCAATCAGGCCTGAAAGAAATCGGCGGTGTCGTCGAATACCAATTAAACGGGATGGTGAATCCAGTGACAGTCCGCGCGACGCCCGATCCGTTGGCCACCGAATCGGCGTCATACCACTCGGCGGATTACCGGGAAACGCGCTGGGTGGTTGATACGACGGAAGCCAACCGCGTTTTGTCTTATTGGCGAGCGGGCGCCTATCAGGTGAATTCTGTGGGAGTCGATGGCTACGCACCGGAGTCTGGGAGCACGAGCGGCAATAGACACAGCGCTGACTTCCGTGAGCCTTTTTGGCGGATCGACACCACGGAAGTCAACCGGGTGCTGTCGTACTGGCGGGCGGGGGGCTATCACGTCGATGCTCAAGGGGCGGACGGGTATGCGCCAGGCAAGCCCGCGGCCACGGCGTCACTTCCTACCAGTTCGCGCACACGGTCGATCGCACTTCAGAGTCTCCAGCCGTCAATTACACACCAAGCAGGTTCTGACTATTCGCCGGGAGCAACGCTGAAAGTCTCCAACTCATTCAGCTTTGGTGGCCAGTTGCTGTCGTTGCTGTGGCGACCGAAATTGCCGACCGGTTGGACGCTCATCTCCGCCTCGACGGCCGGTGGGAGCGTCGAAGTTGCCTTCGGTGAAATCCTCTGGCTTGGCACACTGCCGTCGAGCCCCATCACGATGGAATACGTCGTGCAGGTTCCTGCGGGCGAGACTGGCAGCAAACAAGTCCAAGGCGAAGTCGAGTATCAATTGGCCGGATCAGTCAACGCGGTGACAGCCTTTGCCAATCCGAATCCGTTGACCTTGGCTCCACCCCCGCCGGCGGATATCAACGGCCCAGTCCTTACAATTACGAGTCACATTCCAGGTCAGAGCGTCTCCAATCCGACGATTACTCTGGCCGGAACTGCCACGGACGCCGGGCATGGGGACAACGGGATTTCTTCCGTCACTGTAAACGGAACCCGCGCCACGGGAGACACAGTGGTCGGCGCCGCTACGGCGAACTGGAGCCGCAGTCTGACGCTCAATCAGGGGCCCAACGTGATCGTGGTGGCCGCTCGCGATAACAGTCCGAATCAAAACGCGGCGAACCAGACAATTACAATCGGTTACCAGTCTCCGGGCCCGATTATTTCTCCGAATCCGACTATCGCGCCAATTCCAGACCTGAAGACAATCTGGAACAAAGACAGCGACATCATCAGTTTCACCGTCGATGATTCTCAAACAGCGCCGGCGAGTCTGCGTGTTACCGGCGCTTCTGATAACCAGAGTTTGATTGCCGGTAACGGGATTCAACTCGCGCCGGTTGATTTCGCCCAGCCGAAGGTCCGGCAGATGATCATCCGGCCGGCCGCAAACCAATACGGGACCGCCAACGTCACCTTGACCGTGACCGACGGGGACAATTTGACGGCCAGCACCCGCTTTCAAGTCCGAGTGCTGGTTCCGCCGACGATCGGCGCCATCGGCAATCAGACTGTCCCGAAGAATGGATCCGTGGGGCCAATCGCTTTCACCATCAGCGACGTGGACAACTTTCCTGGGTTTCTGACAGCTACCGCCGACAGCTCCAACAAGAGCCTGCTCCCTAATTCAGGCCTGACGCTCGGTGGTTCCGGCGCCAATCGCTCGTTGGCAATCACACCCGCTCTGAATCAAGAAGGCTCCAGCAGCGTCACCGTCACGGTTTTTGATCTCGACGGACTGTCGGCAAGTACGACCTTCGTCGTCCGTGTGGAAACGAAGCCACCAACCATCACGGCTTTCGCCGGGGCGAATGGCTCGATTGAACCGAGTGGCGCCGTTCCGAAGAAGGCCGGGGAGGATCAGCTCTTCACGGCCAGGCCTGCGGCCGGCTTTGACGTGGACGCGTGGACCGTAAACGGCAATCCAGCTCAACCGGGTGGAAATTCCTACACACTCCGAAACATCCAAACCGACGCGACCGTTTCAGTCTCGTTCAAACCGGTTACGCGGGTCATCCGTCTGGAGGGGAATCTCGAGTTCGGAGAGGTGGTTGTCGGCACGGCCGCCGAGCGGAAGCTGACGTTGTTCAGTGAAGGCAATGCGCCCTTGACGGTGGCCTCGATTAACTATCCAACTGGCTTCAGTGGCAGTTGGAGCGGGGTCATTGAGCCTGGAAAATTTCAGGAGATCACCGTGACGTTTACGCCGGCTGCGCCACTTACGTATCTCGGGAGCATCGAAGTCTCCTCAGACAAAACCAGTGGGACCAATATACGCACCACTTCCGGTCGAGGCACGCCGCCACCCGTTGCATCGCCCCGCGTGTTTTCCAACACGGGTCGGATCACGATTCGCGATAATACTTCCGCCGACGCGTACCCATCGGCAGTCAACGTTTCTGGCATGAATGACTCGGTGAGGAAGGTCGCCGTCACGCTCAACAACCTGACTCACAGCTACACTCGCGACATCACAGCGCTGTTGGTTGGCCCGAGAGGACAGAAGGTAATCCTGATGCGGAAGGCGGGCGGCAAGAGCACCAGCACAGCGGGTGTTCGGAATATCTCGCTCACGTTCGATGATTCCGCCGCCAGTGCGCTGCCGTTCGGCGGGCAGATGACGGGCGGCCATTTCCGTCCATCCGACTACTCGCCTCGAGCCGAGGTCCTATCGCCGGCTCCGCCAGGGCCGTACGGCACCTCTTCAAGCGTCTTCGACGGCGCGGATCCTGATGGCAACTGGTCGCTGTTCATCTCGGATACTGAAGCCGAAGACACTGGTGTCATCGATGGCGGCTGGAGTCTTGTGTTTTCGACACAGGGGCAAGATATAAACAGTCCGCCGACCATCTCGCCAATTGCCGACCGGAGCACTGGGCGGGATCAAGCCACGTCACTTATCGTGTTTGCCGTGGGAGATGCGGACTCTCCGCCGGATTCACTTACCCTCGCCGCATCGTCCTCGAACAAAGTTTTGGTGCCGGACGCAAACATCTTCCTTGGTGGCAGTGGCCCGAATCGGACTGTGTTCATCCAGCCTGCATTTGGCCAAGTTGGCGCGACCACGATCACCCTCACCGTCTCAGATCCCGGCGGTCAGACGGCAAGCGCTGGCTTCACGCTCACGGTCAAGCCTATCGACGGAGGCGTTCCTGGTGACTTCAATGGAGACGGCGAGTCGGATATCGTGTTCCAAGATCGGGACGGCTTTTTGGCCGCTTGGCTCATGAACGGCGTGAGTTTGGTCCAGGCAGGATTCCTGGAGCCCAGCAGTATTGGGGATTCTCGTTATAGCATTGTAGCTAGCGCAGACTTTAACGGCGATGAATTAGAGGACTTGCTTTTCCAGCACTCGGACGGGTCACTGGCGGTGTGGTTGATGGATCATACTCGGCTCAGTGAGTCCGCAGTGCTGATTCCCGAAAAGCCGGAAAACGCCAATTGGCGAGCACTTGCCGCCGCGGACTTCAGTGGCGATGGGAAGCCGGATCTTGCCCTACAACACTCGAATGGACCGATCGAGATTTGGGTTATGGATGGCATCCGGCGTGTCCGTCAGGCCTCACTGTCAGAGAGAGGAACTGACCCCAACTGGAAAATCGTCGGAGCGGCGGACTTCAACAGCGACGGCGAGCCGGACCTGATTTTCCAGCATTCCGGCGGTGATCTGGCGGTCTGGTATCTCGACAACTTTGTCGCTCGTGGAACACTGCTCAACCCAGCGAATTCCGGCGATCCCGCCTTGCGAGTCGTGAGCGTCGCCGATCGGAATCAGGACGGGAAACCGGATCTCCTGTTTCAGCATTCCAATCTCGAATTAGCCGTCTGGTTCATGGATGGCACGTCAAGAACTGCCGTTGGGGCATTGAGTCCCCGCAATCCCGGCGGCACGTGGAGAGTCGTCGCGCCGAAGTGAGGTTCGTTTGCTGTCCCTCGGCGATCCGTGTATCCTGAAGTTGTACGCCGCGCGTAACGCCGACATTCCTGTTGGCAAGCCGCAAGACATTTTTGCCTCGTGGGCGGCGAGGTCAGGCAGCCTCGCAACACGTCACGGCAGGCTTCCGAACCTCAACCTGAATGCTTCATCTCAGAAAAAGCATTTCAGCCGAAAGTAACGAAAGAGGCGATGGGGATTGAATCCGAATGCGGGAATTAAATTCCCTTCTTTGCCCTCTCCGTTTCCTCCGTTGCCTTCTGTTTTCCGAACAGGAGGCAACGAAGAGAACGGAGAAGTTGGCGAATTGCATCGGACGCTTGCCCCGGCCTGAAACCTTCTGTGTTTCTATGGTCTGGAGTTTGAAGACAGGAACGGCGCGGCGTGCTGGTGAAACCGGGTCGGTTCCTATTCAGCCTAAATCCGGCAGTTGGGCAGCCACAAGAGAGCGCAAAGAACTCAAAGAGAAGCGGGGACATGGACCAATCGAATTCACCCGTTTGGTGAAAGAACAGGTTGGTGAAATCTCCTCTCGCTTTGCGATCTATGCGTTCTTTTGCGGCTCAAGTGCTTTTTCAAGGTTCAGAAGAGTTCCGCGCCTGCACGGGGCGGGGACGCCGCGCCGCGGCGTCCCTACCAGATTTCGCGGGTGAGAAATATGCCGGTCAGCTCCTCCCTTTGGCCGCAGGTTGCCGCCAAAACCGGGCTGGTAGCCCGGTCCACCCACTTCTCAGGCAGACCCTAGCCAAGGATCCGCCGGCCTTCGTCGAGGAAGATGCCTTTGAAATTCATCTCCAGCGCCTGGGGATTTGAGGCTTTCGACAGCGCTTCCTTCTCCGTGACCTTGCGATCCTTCACCAGTTGGAAGAGCGCCTGGTTGAAAGTTTGCATCCCGTCTTCGACCCCCGTTTCAATCGCAGCCGGAAGTTTGTCCAGACGGTTTTCCTCGAGCAATTTTCGGACGGTCGGAGTGTTGATGAGGATCTCCAACGCGGGAGTCACGCCGCCAAGGGCGGTGTTGACCATCCGCTGGCAGACCACGGCTTGGAGGGTTCCGGACAGTTGCCGCCGAATCTGCTCCCGTTCGTCGGCTTTGAAGAAATCCAAGATGCGGCTGATGGATTGCGAGGCGTTCGTGGTGTGAAGGGTCGAGAGCACCAAGTGTCCCGTGTCGGCCGCGCTCATGGCCGCGGAAAAGCTGATCGAATCCCGCATCTCACCGATCATGATGACATCCGGATCTTGGCGGACAATGTGCCGAAGGCCGGCCGCGAACGTTTGGGTGTCGAGTCCAATCTCCCGCTGTTCAATGACCGATTGGTTGTCTTCAAAAACATATTCAATCGGATCTTCGAGGGTGATGATGTGTTTTTTGAAATTGGCGTTGATGTGCTCGATCATCGACGCGAGGGTCGTGGATTTGCCGCATCCCGTGGAACCGGCCACGAGGACAATGCCGCGCGGCGATTCCGCCAGCTTCTTCACGATGGGGAGCAGGCCCAATTCTTCAAAGCCGGGCACTTGCGTTTTGACATAACGCATCGACAGGCAGAATTCGCCTTTCTGTTGGAAGACGTTGGTTCGAAATCGCCCGACGCCTTGGGCGTAATAGGAAAAATCCACTTCGCGATCCGCCTCGAGCCGCTCCCGGACGTGCCGGGGGAGAATCTTTTCCACGATGTCGTTGACCCACTTTGCGCTGGGCGTGGGAGCTTCAATCGCGATGAGTTGGCGGTTGATGCGGAAAATGACGGGAGTCCCGATCTTGATGTGCACGTCGGAGGCGCCCCCTTTGATGGCGGTCTCCAGAATGCGGTGGAACACTTCCATGCCCTCAGCTCCCTGAACCTGCGGATTTAAGCCGCTTGGGAGAACGCGAGTTGCGAGAGCCGTTCCTGCGCCTGCCGGGTCAGGTTCATGAACACCATGGAAACGAGGTAGCCGGTGTGCCGGCTGCCGGCGCAATCCACAACGATGCCGGTGCAGTGAACTTTCTTGGCGTCGCGGGAGGAGTGCAAATCCACGGTCATTTCGGTCCACTTGGGAATCGGGGCGGCCGAACAGAATTCGATTCCGTTTTTGCGGAAGCGAATGGCATGGGTCGGCAGGCTGAGTTGGGTCCCTTGGGACCGGAGATGGAGCGGTTGAAAGACACCTGATGTATCGAGTTTGCTCGTGCTCATAGCAGGGTATTGCAGTTTATCACAAGTCCAGCGCTCGTCAATCGACGTACTGTTTCACCATTCGATCACCGCGGCTCCCCAGGTCAGGCCCGCGCCAAAGACCACGAGCAAGACCAAGTCACCCTTTTCGATTCGCCCGCACTGGACAGCTTCGTCCAGGGCGATGGCCACGGACGCGGCCGAGGTATTCCCGTATTTATCCAAATTGATAAACAGTTGCTCAGGTTCAGCCCCCAAGCGTTCGCCGACGGCGTCGATGATCCGCCGGTTCGCCTGGTGAGGAATGATGCATTTGATCTGGCCAATCTCTATTTCGCAACGGCGGAGCGATTCTTTCGCCGCCGTGTACATGGCGTTGACCGCGTTCTTGAAGGTTTCCTTGCCATCCATCCGCAAGTAATGCATCCGCGCGGCGACCGATTCGGTCGTCGCCGGACATCGGCTCCCGCCGCCGGGCATCGAAAGCAAGCCGGCTTTGGTTCCGTCGGCGCCCATGCAAGCGGTGAGCAGGCCATGACTTCCGGGCCGATTCTGCAGGATGGCGGCGCCGGCGCCATCGCCGAACAAAACGCACGTATTCCGGTCGGACCAATCGATGATGGCGGAAAGCTTTTCCGCGCCGATCACCAGCACGGTGTCGTAAGTGCGGGACATGATGAACTGTTGGCCTATTTCCAATCCGTAAATGAACCCCGAACAAGCCGCCTCGATGTCGAACGCCGCCGCGCGAGGGGCGCCAATTTTCTGTTGGACCAGGCAAGCCGTCGCCGGAAACAGCATGTCCGGCGTGATCGTGGCCACGATGATCAGATCGACTTGGCCGGCCTGGATCTGCGCTTTCTCGATGGCGCGAAGCGCGGCTTTTGCGGCGATATCCGAGGTGTATTCATGCTCACTCGCGATGCGGCGTTCCTTGATGCCGGTGCGGCTGGTGATCCACTCGTCCGAAGTATCGACCATCTTTTCCAAAGCGGCATTGGTCAGGACCCGCTCCGGCACATAGGAACCAACAGCCAGAACCGAACAGGTTCTCCCCTTGAAATCATGGAGGGCGCGAGGGTTTCTGAATCGCTTCGGGGAAAGAGTGTTCATGCGGGGGTCGCCGCCGCAGCCGGAGAGTTGCTGGCGGCGGAGAGACGGTCGTTCGCGCGGTGGATTTCTTGGCAGATGATCTGGTTGATTTGATTCTGTACGGCCTGGGTGCTGAGGCGCATCGCATTCATGACCGCCCGGTCGCGCGAGGACCCATGCGCTTTCATGACGTTGCCGTTGAGGCCCAGCAAAGGCGCGCCTCCGTACGCGTCCGGGTCCATCCGCCGCTTGATCGTGCGCAGGGCGTTCTTGGCCAGGAGCGCGCCCAACATGCGCCGGGGATTCTTCGAGAGTTCCTTCTTGAGCCAATCGACCAGGCCCTGGGCGAGGCTTTCGATAGTCTTGAGCACGATGTTGCCCACAAAACCGTCGCAAACCGCCACATCGACCCGATTGTGGAAGAGGTCGTAGCCTTCAACGTTCCCAATGAAATGGAGATCGATCTGTTTGCAGAGCTTAAACGCCTCGAGCGTGAGCTCGTTTCCTTTGTTATCCTCCGTGCCGTTGCTGAGGATCCCCACGCGCGGCCGCTTGCAGCCGAGGATTTCGCGGGCATAGACACTGCCCATGATGGCATAGTGCACGAGGTGCATGGGGCGGCACTCCACGCTCGCCCCCGAGTCGAGCAACACAAATTCGTTGTCTTGAGCCGGAATCACCGTCGCGATCCCGACTCGATCGACGCCCGGCAGTTTGCGCAGGCGGATGGTGGCGGCGGCCACGAGACCGCCCGTGTTGCCGGGCGAAATGAGAGCCTCGGCTCTCCCTTCCTTGACCAAGTCCACAGCCCGCAACACCGAACAATCCTTTTTCCGCCGGAGGCCTTCCACGGGTTTGTCCTCCATGGCGAGCACCTCGGAAGCATGCACGGTTCGCAATCGCTTGTCGTGGAATCGGCTTTGGGCCAGATGCGCATCGATGCGTTCTCGATCGCCGACGAGATAGACCTCTGTCAGCCCGAAATTCGCTTGCAGGGCCTGTTTGACGCCGTCGATAACCGTCTCGCACCCATGGTCCCCTCCCATGACATCGACTGCGATTCGCATAAATTAAAAGAGCGCGGAGGGTTTCAGGCTCTCCGCGCTCTTTAAACCGATTAGCCCAACGCCTCAACTGTAATCACCTGGCGGCCTTTGTAGTAGCCGCAGGACGGGCAAACGCGATGCGGCACGTAGGGTGCGGAACATTGCGGACAGGTGCTCAATTGAGGCAGTTTGAGGACGCTGTTGTAAGCGCGTCGCATCCGCTGCCGGCTCTTCGATGGCTTGCGTTTCGGTACGCCCATATTTCAATCTAGAGTTTCAACTTGTTCAATTCATCCCATGCAGAGGGGACAGCGCCGCTTGCCTTGAATTCGCTGGCCTTTGGGTGGTTTTGCGATGCAAAGGGCAACCCGCTGCACTCAGTCTTACACAACGGATGTTGTGGAAACGCGAGCAAAATATCTTCCCGAAGATACGGAGTCAAGTCCACGCAGTCGTTCTCCACGGCCACCCGCTCTTCCCCCTCCAGAAGCAAAGTGCAGGTCCAATCCCGGATCTCAACCGCCCGCCGAAAGGGCTGCAAGCACCTTGCACAATGGCAGTTCAAAACGAATCGAAGGCGCCCTCGCACCAGCACGCTTTGCTTGAGCCTTTCAATCGTGATGTCGTAGCGAACCGGCTCATTCATCCGGACCAGCTCATCGACGCCCTCCACATCGAGGTCCTCCGCAGGCCATTCTCCCTGCAACTGAAGATCCTTTTTCTCCAAATGCCGCAGATTGAAAGTCAATGGCATAATTTCATTCGCGTTTATTCGCGGCCAAACGAAATCGTTACGGCTGAGATTTGGCAAATCGGGTCTGCAAAGCGATCCTGACTTCCGCCGGGACGAAGGACGAAACATCTCCGCCGAGGCGGGCAATTTCTTTGACGAGGCGCGAGCTGATAAAAGTGTAGGCGTCTTTGGGCATCATAAAGATCGTCTCGACGCGCTCATTGAGTTTCCGGTTCATCAAGGCCAACTGAAATTCAAATTCAAAATCGGAGACGGCTCGGAGGCCTCGGATAATAGCATCACCCGAGCGGCGTTCCACGTAGTCCACCAGCAGGCCGGTGAAAGTGTCGGCTTCCACCGTGGGCAGACCCTCGACGGATCGAGCCACCAATCCCCGGCGCTCGGCGGGAGTGAACAGCGATTGTTTGCTTTCATTCTCCGCCACCGCGACGATGACCCGGTCAAAAAGTTTCGCCGCCCGCTGGATGACGTCCAGATGGCCGTTGGTGATCGGATCGAAACTGCCCGGATAAATCGCCGTGCGCATTTCGGCTCTCACTCCTCGCCGTGGCTCAAGCGCGCGAGGACGCCAAAGTCTTCCAAAGTCGTCGTGTCGCCTTTGATTTCGCCCCCGGCGGCGATCTGCTTGAGCAAACGGCGCATGATTTTTCCGGAGCGAGTTTTGGGCAGCGCTTCGGCAAAACGGATGTCATCAGGTTTCGCGACCGGCCCGATCTCCTTGGCCACATGGCGGCGGAGTTCCTCTCGCAGCGAAGGGTTCGTGGCCACGCCGGATTTCAATGTCACGAAAGCGACCAACGCCTGCCCTTTTAGGTCGTCGGGACGCCCCACGACGGCCGCTTCCGCGACTTTCGAATTGCTCACCAGGGCGCTTTCGACTTCCGCCGTGCCGATGCGGTGCCCCGCCACGTTCAGCACATCGTCGATGCGGCCGACGATCCAGAAATATCCATCCTCGTCCTGGCGCGAGCCGTCGCCCGTGAAGTAGCTCCCCTTGATTTCGGTCCAGTAAATCTCGTTGTAACGCTGAGGATCCCCCCAAACTCCGCGCAGCATGGCCGGCCACGGCTTGCGGATAACCAGCTTGCCGCCCGTGTTGCGAGGCACGGTTTGACCCGTGTCATCCACCACTTCCGGAACGATTCCAAAGAAAGGCAGCGTTGCCGACCCCGGTTTGGTCGGAGTCGCCCCAGGCAGTGGCGTGATCAAGATGCCGCCCGTCTCCGTTTGCCACCAAGTATCGACGATGGGACACCGCCCGTGGCCGATGACTTCGTGATACCAAATCCAGGCTTCGGGATTGATCGGTTCGCCAACCGTTCCGAGCAGCCGCAGCGAACGCAAATCTCGTTTCATAGGCCACTCCACGCCCCATTTCATGAAGGCACGGATCGCGGTCGGGGCGGTATAGAGAACCGTCACGCCGTATTTCTCCACAATACGCCAGAAGCGATCCGGCTCCGGCCAATTCGGCGCCCCTTCGTACATCAGGCTGGTCGCGCCATTCGCCAGCGGCCCATAAACCACATAGCTATGGCCCGTGACCCAGCCGACGTCGGCCGTGCACCAATAGACATCGGTCTCCTTCAAGTCGAATACGTACCGGCTGGTCAATTTCGCAAACAGCAAATAACCGGCCGTGGTGTGGAAAATGCCTTTTGGTTTGCCGGTGGAACCACTGGTATAAAGAATGAAGAGCGGCGCTTCGCTGTCCATCTTCTCGGCGGCGCATTCCACCCCCACCAGCTTTGCCTCTTCGTGCCACCAAACGTCGCGGCCTTCTTGCATCTGGACTTCGTTGGCGGCGCGGCGGAGGACGATGACTTTCTGGATCGAGGCGCCCAAGGCGTTGCCTTGCGCATCCTTCAGCGTCAGCGCTTCATCCACGTTCTTTTTAAGCTGGACAACTCCGCCTCGGCGAAAACCGCCGTCGGCGGTAATGACGAGTTTGGCGCCACAATCGTGAATCCGGTCGGCCACGGACTGCGCGCTGAAGCCGCCGAAGACCACAGAGTGAATGGCTCCGATCCGCGCGCAAGCGAGCATGGCGATGGCGGCTTCCGGGACCATCGGGAGGTAGATCAGAACGCGGTCGCCTTTGGCGGCGCCATTTTTCTTGAGGACATTGGCGAACCGGCAGACTTCGCGGTGCAGTTGTTTGTAGGTCAGCACGCGCTCCTCGCCGGGCTTGCCGTCGGTCGCGAGTTCGCCTTCCCAAATCAGGGCCGCTTTGTTGGCCGTGGGCGTGTCGAGGTGGCGGTCGAGACAGTTGTGGCTCAGGTTAAGCTGGCCTCCGACGAACCACTTCGCGAAGGGCTCTTTCCATTGCAGCACCTGCGTCCACGGCTTGAACCAAACGAGCTCTTCCTTTGCCCTCTTGCCCCAAAACTTATCCGGCGACTTGACGGATTCGTCGTAAAGTTTTCGGTACTGGGCCAGCGATTGGATATGCGCGGCCTGCGAAAAGGCTTTGGCGGGTGGAAATACGCGCTCTTCGTGCAGAACCGAAGTGATGCTGGCTGAGGTCGTCGGCTTCTTGTTGCTCATAATGGTCCAGGAAACGAGCGCCATCTTATGGGCGAGCCGGGTCACGTCAACCCTGAAGGCGGCGACGGGCGCTGAACCCAGGGCTGTTCTAAAGTCCTTGGGGAGGACCGGTAGCCAGGCGGACGACTTGGTTGAGGCGACGACTCATCTTGTCACGGAAGGTGGGGAAGGTGCGGTCCCTCTGTCGAGGCTGGCC
>JACQWK010000134.1 GCA_016209525.1 Verrucomicrobiota bacterium | reverse complement strand
GCCGCGAATGTATAGCTAATTCGGAGACACCACACTAGGCTTTATCGGAGACCGATTTCCTGGGCCCATTGCTGCTCACGAACTCGCGAATGACACTTAATTCCTCCTCACCGGCAATGGTGTGGTCCTTGGCGAATTCGTGCCATTCGATTTGCGCGCCGGCAGACTGGAGCAACGCAATCTGTCCTCGCACCGGCGCGATTGGAATCAGTGAGTCTTCCGTGCCGTGCGTGATGAGGAACCGCTGCTGGCGCGCAACGGTGGAGAACTCCTGGATCAACTGTTGCGGTTGGAACGCGTAACCGCTGATTCCGACAAGCCCCGCGAAACGATGCGGATAACGCAAGCCCGCCTCAATGGTCATCAGACATCCTTGCGAAAAGCCGAAGAGGAACGTATGGCCGGTCGGGAAGCCGCTGCCCCGCTGTTGATCGAGCAGTTTGAACAGCAGTTCGCGGCTGCGGCGGACGCCCGGTTCGGGATTGCCGGCAAAGTCGTACCACGAATAGCCGCCGTAGTAGGGGTCCGGCGCGTTGACCAGCAGATAATTCAACCACGGCAATTTCATCATCTGCGGCAGCCACCGATAACCTTCCATGCTGTCACCCAGGCCGTGCAGCACGATCATGAGGTGCCTGGAATGGCTTGCCAGAGCGGGCACAAGTTCGGTTTCGAGCATGGTGGAGAATCTGAGGAGGCCGCAGGTTAGGCTACAGTTCCTTTCCCCTCACCCCGCCCCTCTCCCCAGGGGAGAGGGAGAACGGGGTCATGCACGTCGGCGAACGTGAACGGCCTGGATTTTTCCCACCAGCGGAAGCTCCATTCCCTCTCCCTGAGGGAGAGGGCCAGGGTGAGGGAGAACGCGACGTCGGCGAACCAACCGGCGTGGACTTCGCCAAGAACTTCTCTTAACAATCCAGAATTCAAAGCCGTTCCCTCAACTTCAAAAACTCCTCCACCCCGAGCAGCTTCTTCACCTCCGCGAAGCTCATCGCCTGCGTGGCGAGCTGATCTACGCGTCCCGTGGTTTTCCACGCCTCGCACAAGTCGCGCATGGCGCGGGCGCAGACCATGAGCGATTCGATCGGGCACACCACGATCTTGTAGCCGAGTTGTTCGAGCTCTTTGACGGAAAGGATGGGCGTCACGCCGCCCGTCAGCATGTTGACGAACAGCGGATGCTTCACGCGTTTTGGAATTTCTTCGAGTTCCTTGAGTGACTCCGGCGCTTCGATGAACGCGATGTCCGCCCCGGCGTCGCAGCAGCGGTTGACGCGGTCGATGGCATCATCCAGGCCGTTCATCTGGCGCGCGTCTGTGCGGGCGAAGATGAGAAAGTTCCGGTCGCTCTTCGCACGAACTGCCGCTTTGATTTTCAGAACCATCTCCGCGGTCGGAATCACTTGTTTGTCCGCGAAATGGCCGCAACGTTTTGGCATCACCTGGTCTTCGAGCAGAATGCCCGATGCGCCAGCCGACTCAAACAACTCAGCGGTCCGCTGCACATTGTGCAAATCGCCGTGTCCGGTGTCGCCGTCGGCGATCACTGGAATCGAAACGCGCGCCGCCATCCGGCGGACCGCATCGGCCATCTCGCTCACGGAAAGGAAATTGATATCCGGCAGCCCGAGCATGGACGCGCTCGTGCCGAAGCCGCCGATGAAGACGGTTTCAAATCCCGCTTGCTCGACAATGAGCGCGGTGAAGACGTCATGCGCGCCGAGGCTGCGGATGATGCCTGGCTGGGCCAGAAGTTCACGGAGGCGTTGGGTCCCGGCGATGGCTCTGTTCATGCCGCCATCCTGGCGGATTCCGAAATTTTTCTCCACTCGGAAAACGTTGAGCCGTAACTATTCACTTTCAGACTAAACGTTGCACCGTCGCCATTCCAATTGCCCCTCACTCTTCTGGAGCGCCGGTCTCCGATCCGGCGCGATTCCGAGGGGCTTGAATCGGTCCAGCGGGCCGAGCCGGCAGCAATTCTCAGTTTGGCAACGGGCGCGGTTCGTGACCGTAAGGCGGACACTCCTGTCCGCACATTTTCGCGGTGGCTGCGGACAGGAGTGTCCCCGTTACGGCCAAAATCAGAATTGCTGCCGAGCCGAAGACCGGCGCTCCAACAGCGATGGACCCCAATCAGTTTCAAAAGAGTTTCTGCTTCGCTTCCTCCGGCACCGCCACCTCGGTCGTCCCAACCTCTTTGATTTCAATCGTCGTGGTTTGATCGGTCGAAAGGTCCTGTCCGCCGGGGCTCATGTGGCTCCGTTGGAAGTGATATTGGTATTTCACGAGATTCCCATCTTGAATCCAAAACTTCACGGACATGTTCCCCGAGACCTCGGGTTGCGGAGTGTCCACGGAAATGTCGGCGCCTGAACCATCGGGGCGATTCCAACGGCTCACGTTCACCGCGGGGGGCAACAGTTGCTTCGCGTCTTCCCCGACCAGTTCGCCGGAGATCACCTCGTCCGCCTTCGTCAAGGCCCTGACCTTCTCCGCCATTGCCTTGACTTCGGCCACCGGGCTCTTGAAGTTGCGGAAACGAATCGCCGGGCCGAGGAGCCGTATATCGGGCTCGGATTGTCTGAGCTCATCGAGAGTCTGCCAGGCGCCCGATCCCTTGAAGGCAACCTTCGTATCTTGAATGACGACTTCACACGCGGGAACCGCCGAAGCGAATGGATCGGTGCGACCAGGCAAGCCGGGCCGGCCCGGCAATGACACGTGTGTCAAACCGTCCTTGGCGGTCTTGCCTCTTTCGCTCGGAGTGCGAGGCCTCGAAAGTCCAGTCAAGCCAATGGACCTCACCGGCACGACTTCCCTTGTCACACTCCAACTGTAGTTGGCTTGTTCCGCCAGCTTTGTGGCCGCGGCGATGATTTCGTCCTTGAGGCGAGAATCCTCCTTCGGATCGTCGGTGGCATTTGTGCGCGGGGATACATCGTTGGTTGCGCCTGTTGCGATTCCACGGCTTGGAATGGTTCGGAGACCGGTTGCGGCGTCTGGGCGTGGCGGAGAGGGAGGAATTGCGCCCGAAGAGGGCAGGACGCCAGGAGCGGGCGGAAGAGAAGGATTCCTCATCCGCTGAATTTCCATCAGAATGGCCTGCTCTTCCGCGCTTAATGTGTTCTTGGGCGGGGGCTTCACGGTTGCCGTTCCTTCGCCAGTGACGCGAAATTGCTTCATCAGCGCTCTGGGAGAAAGGTCCGACGGATTGACGACCTCTGCGAACAGGCGTTCCCAAGTGATGGGGCTTTCATAGTACGCCCCGTCAAAACTCATGTTGAGCGCGGTCGCGCCATGATGGTTGCAGCGAACCATGGGAACTTTGCCGCCCACCGTGGCCATCTGGAGCCGCTTCCAGTCCTGCATCCGCAGCGGGCTGCCTCCCCAAATCACCTGGGGCATTTGTTGGACGCAGAATTCGTAGATGTACGAGGTCTTCAAATCCGGATCGGTGATGCCGTAGGTCAAGTAAACATTGCGTCGGAGGCTGATGGGACAAAGAAACGTGTTCGTATCGGCAAGGTGTTTCGGGACCAGATTGGACAGCCAATCCGGCAATTTCTTGTGCTCCCGCCGATAGGCCTGGATGGCTACATAGATTTGCTTCAAGTGCTGCTCGCAGACCGCCTTGTCG
>JACQWK010000133.1 GCA_016209525.1 Verrucomicrobiota bacterium | reverse complement strand
GTCGAGCCCTGACTTCTTTGCCGGAAAGGATTCCAGGGCTCGACAGAGTCTCGCCCCACCCATTTTGGCTGCGGCTTCGCCGCGCTGGGCTTTGTCGCCGAGTTGCACTCGGCTGGGCGTTCGAGACTGCGCGCGTGCTTGGCAATTCGAGGCGTCCTCAGAATGCGATTCAGCGATACAGCCGATTGAAAATCTGCGCTACGGGTTTGTGAAATCTCTGGACTTGGGCGGATGACCGCCTTCGATCTCCCGGGGAGCTTTTGAAAGTCCATTCCGTCAAATCAACGAAAGTCAGGACTATGAAGAACACCACATCAATCCCTCTCGCCGCTCTGTTCGCGGCGCTTCTCGCCAGCGCTCCTTCGCTCCCGCTGAACGCCGCCGAATCGAAAGAACCCCCTCGGCCACTCGTGCAAATTGCCCTCCTGCTCGACACCAGCAACAGCATGGACGGCCTCATCGAACAAGCCAAGGGCCAGCTTTGGAAAATCGTCAACGAATTCATCAACGCCAGGCAAAACGGCCGGCGGCCCGATCTCGAAGTCGCGCTCTTCGAATACGGCAAGAGCAGCTTGTCGAGAGAGGAAGGTTACATCCGCCTCATCCAACGGCTGACCCATGACCTCGACAAGATTTCGGAGGAACTGTTCGCCCTCCGCACGAATGGCGGGGACGAATATTGCGGATGGGTCATCCGCGAAGCCGTCGAGAAACTGGCCTGGAGCAAATCGCCGGACGACTTCAAAGCGATCTTCATCGCCGGGAACGAGCCCTTCACCCAAGGCCCGGTCGATTACGCCAAATCCTGCAAGGCCGCCATCGAACGCGGAATCATTGTCAACACGATCCATTGCGGCGGCCAGGCCGAGGGGATTTCGACGAAATGGCGGGACGGCGCGCTGCTCGCCGAGGGCAAATACATGGTCATCGATCACAACCGCGCGGTTGTGCATTTCGAGGCGCCCCAGGACAAGGAGATCGCCCGCCTCGGCGTCGAGTTGAACAAAACTTACCTCGCCTTCGGCCGGACGGGCGAAGCGGGCGCGCTCCGGCAGACGGCGCAGGATGCCAACTCGGTATCGCTGGCGGCGCAAGGCAGCCTTCTCAACCGCGCCGTATTCAAAGCGTCGCCTCAATACCGCAATGACACGTGGGACCTCGTGGACGCCTGCCGCAACGGCAAAGTCAAACTCGCGGAACTGAAGCCCGATGAATTGCCGGCGGAACTGCGAAACATGACGGCGGCGGAACAACACGCGTTCGTCCAAGAGAAGACGAAGGTCCGCGAGGAAGTTCAAAACAAGATCAACCGTCTCAATGCCGAACGCAGCAAGTACATCGCGGAACAGACCAAGCAGCGCGCCGGCGCCGACACCCTGGACGCGGTCGTCACGGCCGCGATCCGCGAGCAGGCCGTGAAGAAGAACTTTCGCTTTGATTAACCTGCGACGAGCCTCTTCCCCGTGGGTGGGGTGTTCAGCCTCTGTGGTAAAGCGGACTTGAAGTCATGGACGTTAAACGCATCTTGGTCGTCGAGGACGACTCCGCCATTCGACAGGGGATCGTCGATGCGCTCCGTTTCGCCGGCTACGAGGCGCTGGAGGCAGGCCACGGCCATGATGGGCTGGCCAAAGCTCAACGCGCGACCTTCGACCTCCTTCTGCTCGACTTGATTCTCCCCGGATGCAGCGGCTTCGAAATCTTGAAAGTCGCGCGCGAGGCGCGTCCCACGCTCCCGATCATCATCCTCTCGGCGCGCGGCGAGGAAAAGGACCGCGTGAAAGGGTTGCGCCTGGGTGCGGACGATTACGTCGTGAAACCCTTAACTGACGCCCGACTCCGCGCCGGTCAGTGGCGGCATCTTCGCCCCGGTCTGGCTTGGACGCGAATTAGTGTTGGTGCGCCGCGTGGACCTCGGAAACCGTTTGTTGATTCAGGGCTGCTGGCTCAATTGGAAACATCTGAAACAATCGCTCCTGGCCGGCATTACAGATTTGTTTCCGGAAGCGGATCTGCAGCCGATGCTCGTGCCGAACGGCGAACCCTACGCGCGGATACTCGCCGCAGTTCCGGCGAAATTGATCACGGGGCCGGCGAATTTTGCCGCGTTGACGATCTGGTCGCCGGTGCGCTTGTCCTTGGCCATCGCCTGGACCTGCGTGGTGTTGGCCGGCCTTGCGGCGGCGGCGCTGTTGCACGGAACCGTGTCTCTGAGCGAGCGCCGGGCGGCCTTCGTCTCCGCGGTCACGCATGAGCTCCGCACGCCGCTCACCACCTTCAAGATGTATTCGGAGATGCTGGCGGAGAGGATGGTGGCCGATCCGGAAAAGCGAAAGCATTACCTCGACACCCTCTGTTCGGAAGCCAACCGCCTCAGCCATCTCGTCGAAAATGTCCTGGCGTACGCCCGGCTGGAACGCGGCAGCGCGCGACGGCATGTGGAGGAGGTCACACTCAGCCGGCTCGTCGAGCGTGTGAAGGACCGGCTGGAACAACGCGCCGCTCAAGCTGGGATGAAGCCTGTCATCGACGCGGCGGAGGAAACGCTGAAAACGGTCGTGCACGTCGATGTGTCGGCCGTCGAACAAATCCTCTTCAACTTGGTCGATAACGCCTGCAAATACGCGGCGCCGACGGCTCGTGAGCGTCTGATCCATTTGGAAGCACTGCCGGAGGGCCCGTTGGCGATGCTCCGCGTGCGCGACCATGGCCAGGGGATCAGCGCCGAGGGAGCGAAGCGCTTATTCAGGCCATTCAGCAAGTCCGCCCACGAAGCGGCTAACACCGCCCCGGGTGTGGGCCTGGGTTTGGCGCTGAGCCGGCGTTTGAGCCGAAGCATGGGGGGAGACCTGCGTTGGGATGCGCTCGTCAAAAACGGCGCCTGTTTCGTGCTGACGCTCCCCGTGAGCCAGTCCGAAACTTCCGAGCATGCCCCGGCCTCGGTTGCCTGAATTGGCGTGTCCGCCCGGGAATCCCAACGGGATTGTTCTATCGAAAATGTCCAAACTCCAGCGGCGGGCTGGTAGCCCGCCGCAACAGGCCGGCGGTCTGTTCCACCCAGAATACAGTTCTCAGATGGGCTTCAAGCGATGTCCATTAGGTTCAACCGCGAATCCATGCGAATGAACGCCGAGAACCGTGCTTGAGGTCCGCCGCCAAGGGAGTTACGCTTTGATTCCATGACACCGTTGCTTGAATTGCCCGCATTTCGCCAGCGGGTGCATCTCATGTCGGTCGAGCACTACCATCGTCTGGGCGAGTTGGCGGTGCTCTCGGATGACGTGGAGTTGTTGCGCGGCATCGTTGTCACCAAGATGCCAAAATCCCCTCTGCACGAACTGGTCGCCCAAAAGCTCATGCGCAGCTTATTGGCGAAGATTCCCCACGGGTTTGAGGTGCGCCGCGAGAGTCCGCTGACTCTGGCTGATTCCGAGCCGGAGCCCGACATTTCGGTCGTGCAGGGCAGCGCGGACGATTGGGCTTCCGCGCATCCTTCGACCGCGCACCTGGTGGTAGAGGTTGCGGTCAGCAGCACGGCGCTGGATGAGGGCAAGGCCGAGATTTACGCGGAAGCTGGCATCCCGGAATACTGGCTCGTCCGCCCGGAGGAGCGTGCCATGGATGTGTTTCGTGAAGCGACGGCACACGGGTATCGCTCTCGGACTACCCTCTTCGACGACGACCAGTTGCAGTGCGCGAGCCTGCCAGGAGTCCAATTGTCCGTAGCCGAGATTCTCCCCGCTCGGGATTGATCCGGCCTTATCAATCGGCTCCTAAGTAAGTTGAAATGAAGAATCCCTCTCCCCATCTGATGGGGAGAGGGTGTCCGTAGGACGGGTGAGGGGTGTCTATCAACTTCTGAACTCATCCAGGACTACCTCCCGTCCACAGTGCGGAGGCGAATATTCCGGATCGCCGCGCTCGTTTGGTAGGTGGCCAAGCCAAACGGCACGTTCAACTCGATTTCACCTGGACGCATGGTGATCCGGCGGCCCTCCAGTTCCACGTCCGCCATCTGTTCATCGTCAATCCATGTCGTGATCCTCCGCGGCGTGACGCGGACACGAATGCGGTACCAACGCTCTTTATCGAAGTTCATGAATTTGGTCGTCTCGTTTTCCGAGGCGTCCATGCCGTCGATGCTGGAAATGCCCACCACGCCCCCGCCCCAGCCGCCGACGACGAAACTGCAATGGGAGTCTCCAACCGGGAACGTGAGGGCGCAGAAGAAATCGCTGCCATCCACCTTCATCGCTTCCAGTGAAACCTCGTAGTTGGTCTTGGGGACTGGGTTCGTGTAATTGACGCCCGTCAGCACCAGGCCCGAATTGAGCATGAGTTGGCCGTTCTGCACTTCCACTTTTCCGGTGCCGGCGAAATCGGTTACGGTCCAGCCGGCCATTGATTTGCCGTCGAACAAAGGCTTCAACTCGGCGGGCTTCTCCGGAGTGGCGGCGACGTACTTCGCCTCTCCTTTGATCGAGGTCACGATCGCTTTGCCTTGAGCGGAACCTTGATTCGAGGACGGGCGTCCATTCGACGAAAGCGCGCAACCAGCCAAGGCGCCAGAAGCGATGAATACAGAGGTTGCCCCAAGAATGGAATGGTTAAAGAAAGGTTTCATAAGAAGGAAACTACGGATTCGAATTCGCTTTAGAGATAAGACGAATAACCCTCACCCCGCCCCTCTCCCCATCCGAAGGGGAGAGGGTGTCCGTAGGATGGGTGAGAGGTGACTGAAGTGAGGCTTTCCCATTGAATTGTCTCATCTTGACTACAAATTCGAATGAATCTTCAGGCATTGGATACGGTTTCTTCGAATGACGCCAGCCAGAAAAAGGGCCGCCCATTCGTCACTCCACGAACCGCAAGGTGTAGGCGAAACTCCGTCGAGCTCTGACTCTTTTGCCAGCAAGAATTCCAGGGCTCGACGGGAGTCTCGCCCCACCGATGGACCGGTCCATTGTCCCACTGCATCTTGAGCACATAAAAAAGAGACCGGGCGATCCCGGTCTCTTCGTATGCGCTAACAGTGCCGTGATCGGATCTATTGACGCAAGCGATAGAACTTCTTGTTGCCAGCAATCGGAATCGTAGCCGGGCTTCTGGCATTGGCCACAGCCGACCACGGTCCGATCACTTCGTCCGCAGACTCTAACGTGCCGCCACTCCACTCCAGCACGAGATCACTGCCGGCCTTGGCCACTTTCGTGAAGTTCAAGGCCGTTGGCGGCGACGGCGGGGCGAACGTCCCGATGAGTTGTCCGATCAGCACGGTGAGGCTCGTATCAGCTACATCCGGAGCCGACGCCAGTTTCCATGTGGCTGCGCCGTTGTCGCCGCCGCCGCCTTCTTTGTAGATGAGTTCCGTGTAGTAACGGCGGCCCGCTTGCAGGGTGATGGTGTTGCCCGTGGGCCATTGCGTGCCGGTGAACTGATCGGAGCGCTTCTCCTCGACCTGGGACCCGCCGCCGATGCTCACCCATTGGCGGGCGCCGCTCCAGCCGCTCTCCTGGGCAATGAGCTTCTTGTTGGCCGGATTGTCGTCCGTGCTCAGGTAGAGCTCAGCGCCGTCGTCGGCCGACATGTAGAACACGTAATTGCCGCTAGTGGCCGGGGTGATCCAGCCGCTGACTCTGGCGCCGAAGTTGTCCGCCCAATCAATCGGCGCTTCATACGAATCGACCAACTGCGAGCCGGTTGGATTGTTCGGGTAACGCGAATCTTGCTTCAGTGGGTCCAGCGTCGTGCCGCCAATGCCGCTCCAGTACTCGTATTTCATTTTTCCGGCCGTGAAGACAAATGAGCCGAATTTGGCCGTGGTGTTGGCCGCAATCGCGTTGCCGGCATTGTCCTGCACGCCCTTAACCGTCAGCGTGTATGGCGTGTTTTCAGCCTGCTTTGAGGTCGTCAGGCGCACGGTCGTCGGATCGACCGGTTGAGCCGCGCTCACCGTCAAGCCGCCGCTGAGCGTGTAATTGGCGGCCACTGCGGCTGTCGCAGAGGTGACCGGCTCGGAAAACGTGATCGTGGCTTGAGTGAACGTGTCGCTGCCGATGACGTTGGCGACGGTGGGAGCTTTGTTGTCAGCGGTTACCGTCAACGTGGCTTCGCTGCTCGTCGCGGAGGCGCCAGGCACGGCGACCAACACTTTGAACTTGGCGCCATTGTCAGCCTGGGAAACCACCGGAATTGAATAGTTCGCGGAGTTGGCGCCAGCGATGATCGCTCCGTTTCGGTACCACTGATAAACCACTGCGGTCGTGTACGGAGAGGCTGTTTGCGCCGTGACGCTGAAGGTTGCCTTTTCGTTCGCCGCTACAGTCGCGCTCTGGGGGGCTTGCGTGATCGTCGCCACTGCGCCGACTGGATCGGCCTTTCCAGCCAAGATCGCGCCGCGGATCGGCTGAAGATCAGCGGCAGGTGTTGTGTCGCCAACCTTGCGCATGGCCACTTGGCCCCAATCCCCGCCGCCGCCTTCCTTGACGATGTACACGAAACCGTATTGCCGGCCTGCCTGAAGGCTGATCGGCGTCGAGGTTGTGGCTGGATCACCGGAATCGGGCTCGTAGAATGCGTCGCAGCAATCGGTCTCCTCGGCGATCGGCGTGGCGGTCTTTGGATCCGGGATGGCGGCGCCACTCGTGTTCAGGAAGAACTGAGAGGCGTCGTCGCTGCGCACGAAGAAGTGGTACTGAGCCGTCTCAGGCGCGGTCAGGACGCCTGCAATCCGCATTCCAAAGTTCTCGCCATAGGTGTTGCCAAAGGCCGGCTCGCCAAAACTCAGTCCGTTCAGATAGACTCCCTGGTCCGGATTGGCTGGGAATTTCGAATCATCATACAGTCCTTGCACCGGCGTGCCGGTGATCCCGGTGTAGATTTCACCCAAGAGAAATCCTACGTCATCGACGTCTGTGACCGTGGTCGCCGACACGATGGAGGTCCAATCTGAAGTGTTCTGCGACACGTCGGTGGCGCGGACTCGATAGGAATACTTCGTGTTCGGTTTGAGCCCGGTATCCTCATACTTCGGCTCCGTCAGAACGGATGACAGGAGTTGGCCGTCCTTTTCCAGTTGGTAAGCCACCCGGCCTGAGTTGTCGGTGGCAGCGGCCCAAGTCAGCAAGATCCGTCTGACACCCGCCTCGGCGGCTTTCAGGTTCGACGGATTCGTCGGTTTCTCGGTGTCCAACGTGACCGCGATCGTCGTGAGCTTCAGGTTATCTACATGGGTTTGTTCGTTGGCTCCGCCGGTGCGGCCCGCAAAAACCAGCCGGCCCGGCGTCGGAAAATACGCGGTCTGGTATTTGTCGAGGATAGTCACGCCTTTCCACTTCACGGTGAGCTTAGCGGTCTCGTCCAAATCGACGGAGAACGGCTGCCAGCACAGAGTCTTCCATGCATCGGCCATGTGGACATCGCCGCCACCCGAAAACAGGTCAGGATCCCTTTGCCCCGTCTGGAGGCTGGTGGCGTCGCCGCACGCGCCGTGGCGGGTCGGCAGCGATTTTCGCAACACCGTCTTGTTGTCCACCCGCACGATAATTCCTTCGATATCCGCGCCATCCGGCAGCGGGTTGCCCGACCACGTATCAAAGCTGACCGCAATTCCGGTGATCGACCCGGTTTCCGGGAGGCTGGCGTTTTCGCCGCCCGTGAATCCGGACATCGTATCGCCCGCGAAACCTCGGCCGGGATCACTGTCCTTCAGTTGAAGCACCGGGTCGTTCGCGCGCGCGAAGTTAATGCTGAAACCGTCCGCCGCGCGAGTGCCGCTGCTATTCCCAATCCGGAGGTCGCACGAGAATGAGAATGCCGTCACGACTTGGCCCGGATCGAGGTCGGGGAAAATGATGTGACTATTCTGATAGTTCTCAGGGTAAGTGAGAGCCAAGAATCCCCCAGTGGCAGGATTGCCGCCCGTGGCTTGCCACGGCTGGGGGTTGTTTCCGAGGATTTGCAGAACCCCGGAAGGGTCTGTGTCAAAGTTGTACGTGACGGTTCCCGCCCACCCCGGCGAGGCAGTGAGCAGGAGCCCGACAACGATGGATTTGGTAAATGAAGAACGTCTCATAGGTTGACCCTCCGTTAGTCTCTTGGTTTCGTAGGTTGCACTTGGCCGGCTCCAGCAGTCAAAGCGCGCGCTCCCCGCGCCATCCACCGCCCCCGCTCCGCGTCTTTGGCTGCTTTCCCAGGCATAACCTCAAACTACAATTCCAACGCCGTCGAGTCTCCTTGACTCAGGTCAAAAATCAAACGCAAGTGCCTCTGGGACAAAAGGTCGTCGTTCTAGTGTATGGGAGAAATTTGTGGCTGGCGGAGCAAAGGACGCTAGGTATTTTTGGTCACGCAACTGGACTAATCTCAGCGACTGACAACGATACCTCCGGTCGGATCAACGCTCAGTTCGCGCGCGTCGCTGGAGATTTCGCACGAGACCAATTTGCCGCCTGGCCAGCGTACCTCCAATCGAGTGGCCACTTCAGATGAAGCCATGACTTGCACGGAACTGTCCTGCGACCAATAGCCGCTCCCGGCATGGATTTCCCGCGCCGGACCTTTGCGGTTGCCGGCAGCCAGGCGAAGGATTGCGCCGACGGCATTCGGATTCCCGTCCGGACCCTTCAACCGAATCCGAAGCCCCGGCCACGCGCGCAGGTTTCGATAGAGCTTTGTCGCGTTTCCGTTCTGCGTCACCACCAAGTCCACGCGGCCATCCCGGTCGAAGTCGGCCAAAGCGCACCCGCGTTGTTCACCATAGACCTTTACCCCGCTTTCCTGCCCGCTCATGGCCGCGAAACCGCCTTGTCCGTCTCCCTTCAACCACAAGCCCCGTCCGCCGTCGTAGCGTGGCGTCTCCGGAGTCACGGCGAAAAAATTCTGGCTGAGGAAAAGGTCCTCGCGGCCATCGCCATCACAATCACCCGTGCAGGCCCCGAACGCCGGGGCAAACTGCGCTTCCACGGGGAGCACACGCGCCTCAAAACGATTTCCGCGATTCAGAAAGATTGTGGATTCAAGCCAGTTCGCTTCCCAATGCCTGGCGCCTTTGGATAGATCGCCCAACAATTCCTCCACACTGGCTTCCGCGTAGGCTTTATGCGTCCGGAAGCGGTCTCGCAAGATTGGAATCGCGCGGCCCAGCACTCCGAGCTGCCGCTCCGGCACAATCTTTTTCACCTCGAGATCGGAATACGCCTCAATCAGGTCATGAGTGCCGTCGCCGTCAACATCGCCAAAGTAGATCCGCAGCGGCTGCTGCCGGTGGCTTTGGTATTGGCTGTTCCGTCCCCAATTCGCGGCCACGATATCCAGCTCTCCATCGCCGTCGAAATCGCCGGTCGTGACGCCATTCCACCAACCGGTCAGGGAGTTGAGGGTTGAGGGTTGAGGGTTGAGCGAAAGGGGGTCCGGCCAAATGAGATCGGGGTCCCACGCTGCGAGCCTGCCGGCGTCGTTGCGGAAAAGCCGGATTGGGCCCCAATCGCACGCCAGGATCAGCTCCGGAAAGCCGTCGCCATTTAGATCGCTGAACATGGCGCCACTTACGAGTCCGACTCCATCCAACAGCTTCGAGTTCCCAAGGTCGGGCTCGAACTTGCCGCCGGCGCTGCGAAAGAGCGCAGATGAAGCGGCCTTCGGGTACTTGCCGGGAATCACGCGACCGCCCACGAACAAATCCAAATCGCCATCGCCGTCAATGTCCGCCATGGCGAGCGGGCCAGTGGCGGCTTCGCGGGCTGGCACAATATCTTCGACCACCTTCCTGGCCAGATCGAATTGCCTGACAGAACCGCCGATCGCCATCCCGTCCTTGTAGTTGGATGAACCGGCGAGAAACACGGCCCGGCCCGGCGCTTTGATCCAACCAAGCACCGTGGTTTGATCTCGCGTGACCGGCAGGTTGAGCGGCGATCCCGTCAGCTTGGGGAATCGAGCGCCCCCCTCATTCCGAAAAACACCCATCCGGCCCCCTTTGCCCGTTCCCACAATCAAGTCGTCCCATCCATCCTCATCGAAATCGAACCAGGCGACTCCCGGCCCCAACTGGCTGAGTCGATACGGGAGCAAAGGCTGGCGCCCGAAGTCGTCGTACGGTTCGTCCTGATGGATGTGGTTGAGTCGTTCGCTGACGTCTTCGAAGAGCGGAGAATCGGTGGATTGATGGATTGGTGCATCGGTGGATCGTTGAAGAGTTGAAGAGTTGAAGAGTCCGGGCGTTGCGGCGCCCTCTGGATAATTTTCGGAGAGGTGCCTGGGATAGACTACGCCGGTTGGTCTCTGGACGTCGTGTTCCCCCTCACCCTGGCCCTCTCCCTCAGGGAGAGGGAACAGCGCCGGTTGCGAATCGGACCGTCGGTTAAGCTCGACTGGTCGAATCGCAGCGAACGATTCTCCCTCTCCCCTGGGGAGAGGGCCGGGGTGAGGGGGAAGAACATGCAGCCGATCCTGCGGGCTCCTGATTACGTAGTCCGCCGCGCCGCCTGGAGCAGACTGACCACCGGCCACTGACAACTGATCACTGACCACTGACAACTTCTCACTCCTCCCCTCTGCCCTCGGACGATGGACTCCCACGGCCCCCGCTTCATCAACCTCGTAAAGGCGGTTCGGCTTCGCGCTCCGCACAAGGCTGCGCGAACCACTCCGCCAGATCACCTCAATCGTCATCTCATTGGTCGAGCCCCCGCAGGCGAACATGCGGATCGTTTCATCGCAGGACATGTATCGTCCACCGCAAATCATCTCTTGGGATTGGGAGGGCAGTGTTCCGCCGGACACTGTGATCCGCGCCCCGATGCCCCGAGTGTTGGGCGCTTTGCCTTTCAACCGCACGGCGAGACGCGGGGCCAAGGTGTCATTCCGGTAAATCCCGGCCGGCGCGTTGAAATGATTCACGACTAAATCCAGGTCGCCGTCGTCATCCAAATCCGCCAGCGCCATCCCGTGAGAAACGCCGCGATCCTTGAAACCCCACTGGCTCCCGATTTCCTCGAAGGTGAGGTCGCGGCGGTTCCGGAACGCGAGAATCCGAGACTCAAGGCGGGGAAACATGCGCCGGGCCTGAAAGATTTGCGCGTCGGACATTGGCCCTTTTGCGCGCAGAGCTCTGAGTTGATCCGTCACGTCCATGTCTCGCGCCGCGCGCTCCTGGCCGGCGGCGAGCAGAACGTCCTCCCAGCCGTCGAGGTCCACATCGAGAAAGACCGGAGACCAAGCCCAATCCGAGGCCTCCAAGCCCGCGAGTTGGCCGATCTCGGCATACGTGTTGTCGCCTCGATTCAGGAACAGCGTGCTGAGCATGTATTGGGGACGGCTGTCGATCCGGCTGATGGATGCGGCCGTAAGAAGTGTGGTCCCCATCTGCACCATGCGCTGACGATGGTCGCGCGGGAGCATGTCCAGCACGAGGAAATCGTCGAAGCCATCCCGGTTGATGTCGGCGAAATCCATTCCCATGGAAAAAAAGCTGCTTTTGCGCAAAGCCAGCGGCGATAACGCTTGGAAGCGGCCTTGGCCCAGATTGATCCACGTCCGGTCCGGCGTCTCAAAGTCGTTGCAGACGTAAATGTCCGGCAAGCCGTCACGATTCATGTCGCGGAACACAGCCGTCAGGCCCCAATCACGCGGCGGTTGTGCCAGCGGCTGCCCGGCTTCATCGAGAAACGCGCCTTGGGTGAAAGAGATCGGGACGAAATTTGTTCCCTGAAGATTCCGGTACAGAACATCAGGCTCTCCAAGTTCCTCGACGGCGCCGCGCTCGTTGACCACGAACCGATTGGTCAAATCGGCCTCGGTTGTGAGGCGGCCATTGAGCCGTTCCACGATCGTCTTGCCTTGGACGACTTTGAACGTCGCGCGCGCATTGGGAATGTCCATCAGGGCCGAGGTCCGGTAATTCGCGATGTAAAGTTCCAGAAAACCGTCGCCGTCCGTATCGCCCAGCGCCAGCGAGGTTCCGCCTGCCCGCTCGTTAATCCCCGATTTCGGGGCGAGCGGAGAGAAATGGCCCTTGCCATTATTTATGAAGATGTGGGTGCCTCCGCCGACGGAATTCACGATCAGTTCCAAATCGAAATCGCCGTCCAAGTCGGCGAACGCCGCGCCTGTTGCTGCCAACTCCGAACACGCGACGCGGGCCTTCTCCGTGATGTCTTCGAAAGTCCAGTCCCCGAGGTTCCGATACAATCGGTTTGCTTGTGTCAATCCGCAGAAATACAGATCGCAACGTCCATCGCCATCGACATCTCCCGCGGCGACGCCGGAGCCGTTGAGAAAAATCTGATTGGTAAGATGCTTCGACTCCGGCACGAAATTTCCGAAAGCGATCCCGGTGGCGTTGGATGCAAGCCTGGTAAACCCGGTCTTTGCTCCTCCGGGGATATCGACGCGCCGGCTTCGGAAATAATCGCCCTGCTCCCATTCCGCCGCGCTCAGGAACGCAGGGGCAAGACTGAATGCAGTAATCAGCAGGAACAGAAGGGAGCTTTTCAGAAGGCGCTTCGCTGGCCCGGATATTTCGCAGCGCGGCGCAGCCGCTGCCAAATCCGCTGGGGCGAGACTCCGTCGAGCCCTGGAATCCTTGTGGGCAAGAAGGTCAGAGCTCGACGGGAGTCTCGCCCCACCTAGAAATTCGCGCAGCTCACAACGGACCTGAGTGCGCTTTGAATTGCTTTCGGATTTCGGATTTCGGATTTCGAATTCGTTTCTGCCGGCAGGAGGAACCGCTAACCGAATGTCTCCAGCGGCAGGATACTGCCGGAACCGGTAGGCTGGAAGCCGACCCTCCGGATTCAGCCAGGTTGTCTGAAGCATTCTGAATCGTCGTCTCAGGCGGGCGCGAATTTACCCGGCGCGCCCAATGTTAGCAAAAGCAAAGCGATTGAATTCTGCGGTGGACAGGGCTGCGTCAACCTCTTCATCCTCTCCCCGCGAGGAACAGGTGGGGAGAAGAATGAGGAGTGGGGGAACCAACAGAAACGGGCCTCCTCTCCCCAACCGTCCATCCGATGGAGGAGAGGGAGGATTCGAGAAGCTTGATCTACTCCTGTGCTGTCGAACGATTGCGTTTCTATCAAAAACTCACCGTGGTCGGACGACGCACGCGGCTGGCTTGTGGGCAGAAACCGCTTTTTGTTGGTCCGAAACTGGGCTCCTTGCTAAAAAGCGGTCGTTGAAACGGAATCGGCAGCGCACAACCGGAAAACCATTGACTGCTCCCCGGCCTCAGACGGTCGCACAGGAAGGCGGGGCGAGGGGCTGGAAACAGAGATGGTTGTTTCCTTCGCTGGCGCTGGGCCTGATTCCGCTTCTGTGTTTTGCCGGATTGGAGATTCTCCTGCGTGCGGCGGGTTATGGTTATCCAACCGGCTTTTTTCTCCCCAAAACCAACAAGGGCGAGAAAATCTTTGTGGAAAACGAACAGTTCGGTTGGAGGTTCTTCCCGCCCCACCTGGCGCGCCATCCGTTGCCGGTGAGTCTGAGCGCCGACAAACCTGAGGGTACTATCCGCATATTCGTTCTGGGAGAATCGGCGGCGATGGGAGATCCGGAGCCGGCTTTTGGATTCAGCCGCATCCTTGAAGTTTTGCTCCGCGAGAGGTTTCCGGGAATCCGGTTCGAAGTCGTCAACGTCGCGTTCACGGCGATCAATTCCCACGTCATTGTGCCGATCGCTCGGGACTGCGCCAAACAGCATGGTGATCTCTGGGTCGTCTATATGGGCAACAACGAGGTGATGGGACCATTCGGCGCGGGAACCATCTTTAGCAGGCAATCCCCTCCTCTTTCGATCGTCCGCGGGAGTCTTGCCCTCAAGCGACTCAGAGTCGGCCAATTGGTTGATCGAGGGCTGGACCGTTGGTTCGGGGCCAAGTCCGGCCTGCAACATTGGAGAGGCATGGAGATGTTCCTTGAACAGCAAATCCGGTCCGAAGATCCACGGCTCGTCCGTGTCTATGAACATTTCAGGAACAACTTGGCCGAGATCATCCGCCTCGGGGTCCGCAGCGGCGCGAAGGTGATCGTGAGCACCGTGGCCAGCAATCTGCGGGATTCTGCGCCGTTCGCATCGCTGCACGCCCCCGGCCTGGATCAGAAGCAAGTCTCCGAGTGGGAACGGATCTACAAAGAGGGAAGTATTCTCGAGGCCGACCGCGAGCATGCCCGGGCGATCGACCGCTATTTGGCGGCGGGGCGCATTGATGCTTCGTTCGCGGAACTGCAATTCCGTCTTGGGCGCTGTTACCTCGCGCTGTCCAACGCGGAGGAAGCGCAACGACGATACGCTCTTGCGCGAGACCTGGACACCTTGCGGTTCCGCACGGATTTCCGGCTGAACACGATCCTCCGGCAAGTGAGTGCCGGACGGGAGCGGCAAGGCGTTTATTTGACCGACGCCGCCGAGTTGACCGCGCGCAACAGCGCGGGCGGAATGCCGGGCGACGAGTTCTTTTTCGACCATGTGCACTTCAATTTCGAAGGGAACTACCTGATGGCCCGAATCCTTGCGGAGCAGGCCGCGGCAGCGCTTCACGATCAGATCGGCGCGAAAGACAAAGGCGCCTGGGCTTCCAGCGAAATTTGCGCCCGTCGGCTCGCCCTGTCCGAGTGGAACCGATACCAGATGCACGAAACGATGCAGCGCCGGCTGCTCGCGGCCCCTTTCACGAACCAACTGAACCACGCCGTCCGCCAGCAACGGTATCTGGCCAAACTTGCGGAAATTCAACCCAAGGTGCAACCCGCGGCGCTCCAGCAGGCCGCTGAAGTGTATCGGCAGGCCTTGGCTCTCGCACCACAGGACGTGATGCTCCATGAAAACTTCGCCAAACTTCTGATCGCAAGCGGCGATACGGAAGCGGCGGTCGTTCAATTTCAGCAAGTCATCGAGTTGTGGCCACACTTCGCGTCGGCCTACTACAACATTGGCCACTTGCTCAAGAGCCAAGGCGAGATCGATCAAAGCGAGCGATTCTTCCAGCAGGCCTTGGAGCTGAACCCTCGCTTTGGCGAAGCCTACAACGGCCTGGGCTCAATTTTAAACAGCCAGGGAAAAATCGAGCAGGCCATGGAGTTTTTCGCCAAAGCTATCCGGCTCAAGCCGGGACTTTGGGAGGCTCAACTGAACTTCGCCTTGGCCCTCGAGAAAAAGGGTCAATCGAAGGAAGCCGCGGAACGCTTCAAAGAGACCCTCCGGCTCAACCCCAATTCGTATTTGGCGCACCTGCACCTGGGAGATCTGCTGGCAAATCAAGGGGACGTCCTAGCAGCCTTGAATCACTACACGGCAGCGGTGAAACTTCAGCCGGAAGCCGCCCTAGCGCTGTTCAAAACTCAAGTTGCGGAACACCCTCAAGAAGCGATGGCTCATTTTCGGCTAGCAAATGCTCTTGCCTCCTTGGAGAAGCGAACCGAAGCCACGGAGAGCCTTCGGAAAGCGGCGGAGCTGGGGACTGGTTTTTGGGAAGCGCGTTACCTGCTCGGCGTCGAATTGGCCACCCAAGGAAGACTCGACGAAGCCCAAGGGCAATTCTTGGACGTCATCCGTATCCGTCCGGACTTTGCTCTGGCGCATCTGAATCTCGGCGTCGCCCTGGCAAAAAAGTCGCGGCTGAAAGATGCGGCCGATCAATTCCGCGAGACGCTGCGCCTTGAGCCCACTAACCACGCCGCACGGCAGTACCTACAAACCCTTAAGTCCTTGACGAATTCTGTTCCGTAGCTCCTCGCCAATCTGGCGCACGCTGATCTCCACTCTTGGTTTTCTTCCTTCCTCGGTTTCGTTGTTGTTACAGGAACCACCGTTTTTGGGGTTTGATTCTTGTGTGATATGAGTCAGGAACCCTGAGCCTACTCCACAATGATCCGGTAGAACTGCAGTTCGCTCGTTGTGGCCTGCGGATCTTGAATGGCCACCGTGCCGGTGACGGGGCTGGGAGTGAGATTAGTCCAGTTCGTTAAATCGGTGGATACCTGAACGGTCGCCCGTCGC